>CAMCVO010000025.1 GCA_945881945.1 Bifidobacterium breve | reverse complement strand
GGATCCAAAAACTGGCGCAATATTGGCGCAAGCTAGTGCACCTACATTTGATCCAAATCTTTCAAGTTCAATCACCTTAGAAAAACTTAGAAATCCAGCTGTTCAAGAGGTTTATGAACCAGGTTCAACTGGAAAAGTAATGACAGTTGCAGCTGCCTTGCAAGAGGGGTTAGTTGCACCAGAAACTGTATTTACCATTCCTTACAAAATGAAGGTAGCAGATGAGTACTTCCATGATCATGAGAAGCATCCAACTCAACGATTAACTACTACTGGATTACTGGCAGTTTCAAGTAACACTGGATCAATTCAGATCGGTCAAAAACTTGGCAAGGATGCTTTATATGATTACTTACGTAAATTTGGTATCGGCGAGAGTACTAACTCTAAATTACCAGGTGAATCAGCAGGAATTTTGCACCCTGTCAAAAACTGGTCTGGCACATCACTGCCAACAATTGCATTTGGCCAGGGATATGCAGTTACTGCCATGCAAGCTACCTCAGTCTTTGCCACCATCGCCAATGATGGCGTGAGAGTTTCACCTTCAATTTTGGCTGGCGTGGTTGATGAAAGCGGTAAGTACACTCCAGCAGAGCCAAATAAAACAGTCAGAGTACTTAGCTCTCAAACCGCTGCAACCATGCGGGCAATGATGGAGAGTGTGGTTTCAAGTAGTGGAACTGCACCAACTGCTGCAATCGATGGCTATCGAGTTGCGGGAAAGACTGGAACCGCAAATAGATTTAACTCTGCTTGTAAATGTTATAGCGGCTATACCGCATCTTTTATTGGTTTTGCACCAGCTGATCAACCAAAGTATGTAATCAACGTGACAATTCAAGATCCAAAGGGAATGCATTGGGGCGGGGTACTAGCCGGTCCAGTATTTAAAAAAGTAATGAGCTTTGTGCTACAAAATGAGCGAATTCAACCAACAAAGGCACCTAAAACCACCTTCATTTTAACTGAGGCGGCGTTAAAATCAGCAAGTAAGAAAACCGATAAGAGCGGTGCCTAGTAATGAAAATTAGACCTCAAGCGGTATTTAATAAATCCCTTGCTGAGTTTGACTCAAAGATATTTGATAAAGCGGTAACAATTAGCGGTGTCTCAATTAATGCTCAAAATGTTTCAGCAGGAGATCTTTTCATTGCATTTGCCGGAGCTACAGCTCATGGAATCTCATATTTAGAGCAGGCAGTCAAAAATGGCGCTGTTGCAGTATTAAGTGACCAGACTGTCCAGACAACAATTCCTTCTTTCACCCACCCACATCCAAGATCATTGATTGGACCTATTTCTTCCTGGCTGTACGCAAAGCCATTTGAATCATTGACCGCATTGGGCATAACAGGGACAAATGGAAAAACCACTACCGCTAATTTAATAAAACAATTTTGGCAGCTTAACTCAATTAACTCTGGATTAATTGGCACTTTAGGGGTGGAGATTTTAGATAAGCAGATGGTATTGAAGCGAACTACGCCAGAGGCAGATGAACTACAGGCTATTACAGCTGCGATGGTGGAGAAAAAGGTTTTGCATCTAGTGATGGAGGTAAGTAGCCATGCCATTGATCAAGGTCGAATAAAGAGTGCTAAATATAAAGTTGCTGGATTTTCTAACTTAACCCAAGATCATTTGGATTATCACAAGAGTATGGATCAGTACTTTTTGACTAAAGCAAAGTTATTCACCAAAGAGTATGCCGATGTTGCAGTGATTAACATTGATGATCAGTATGGGAGAAAATTAGCCGCCCAAGTAGATATTCCACTAGTAACTGTTTCTCGCAAAGATTCAGCCGCTTCTTGGTACTTATCCAGTGCCAAGGCAAAGGGGAGCGGCTATCAGGTTGAGATTAAATCAGCATCTGGTGAAAAGATCACCGCTGAATTCGCATTACTCGGAGATTACAATCTTGACAATTTACTGCTGGCAATTGCGATGGTAAGTGCTGCAGGTATGCCGGTTAACCAAATTTCAAGTGCAGTAGGCAAGTTAAAAAGTGTGCCTGGCAGATTGGAATCTGTATCTGCTGGCCAAAAGTTCACAGCTTTAGTTGATTATGCACACACACCCGATGCGGTAGAGAGAGCAATCGCTTCCGTAAAAACTTTTACCACTGGAAGATTAATTGGCATTTTAGGATGCGGTGGAGATCGAGATAGCAGCAAACGAGCCTTGATGGGTAAATCGCTATTGGCAGGATGTGATTTTGCAGTGTTTACTAGTGATAATCCTCGAAGTGAATCGGCAGCAGATATTTTGCAACAGATGACTGAAGGGTTGCAATTAAAAGATGTTGGAGTAATTGAAGCAGATCGAAAACAAGCAATTGATTTAGCAGTAAAAATGGCTAAACCAGCAGATGTAATTTTGCTAATGGGCAAAGGTCATGAGGTTGGCCAAGAGATAAATGGGGTAGTAACACCATTTGATGATCGGGCAGAGTTAGCAGAATCAATTAACCGGTTGGTTATTTAATGATAAATATCTCTGCGGGTGAGTTTGCAAAAATAGTCTCTGGATCACTACATAAGATTGATTCACATATGATAATTAACCAGTCACCTGTTATTAACTCAAAAAAGGCAGGAGAAGATAACTTCTTTGTCGCGTTTGTGGGATCCAAAGTAGATGGTCATGAGTATGTGAAAGAGGCGATTGAGCTAGGCGCTAAATTTGCCTTGGTGAGTAAGACGGTATTAGTCCCTCATATTTTAGTAGCTGATGTGGGTCAAGCATTAACTGATTTAGCAATTTATCTTCGGGCCAAATTGTCAGATCTTAAGGTTGTGGGAATCACTGGCTCCCAAGGAAAAACTACAACTAAAGAATTCTTAAATTCGATTTTATCCTTAAATGGCCAAACAATTGCAACTGAGGGAAACTTTAATACTGATATTGGGGTTCCATTAACTTTGCTCCGATGTAATGAAAAGACCAAGTTCTGTATTTTGGAGATGGGCGCACGTCATATTGGTGATATCGCCCGGCTTACTCAAGTCGCAAAACCTAATGTTGGGGTGGTTTTAGTTGTAGGCACTGCGCATCTAGGTGAATTTGGTTCAGTAGCAGCAATTGCTAAAACCAAATCCGAATTGATCAGTAATTTGCCAGCAAAATCAACGGCAGTTTTAGGTACTTATGACAGCTACACCCCAAAGATGGCAGATTCATTAGAGCTAGAAAAGATTTTGTTTGGGCAAAATCAAGCAGTTAGAGCAGCTGATGTTGAAATCCATGGTGGATTTGCTCATTTTGATTTGGTAACACCCACGGCAAGAACAGCAGTTAGTTTGCAGGTATTAGGTGAACATCAGATTCCAAATGCATTAGCAGCAGCTGCTGCAGCACATGCACTAGGAGTGTCAAATGAAATTATTGCCGAAGGGTTAATTACGGCAACCTTAGCTAGTAAATGGCGCATGCAAATTGAAGAGGTAAATGGTGTGCAGATTATTCATGATTATTACAATGCAAATCCAGAGAGCATGCAAGCGGCTCTTAAAACTCTCACCTTGTTAACTCAAGAAAGTGGAGGATCGAGCTGGGCGATTCTTGGAAAAATGCATGAATTAGGAGCTCTTGAGGCAGATGGGCATCAAGGCGTGACCTCTTATTCCAGAGAGGCTGGTGTTGATCACTTAGTTTCAGTAGCTACCACCCTCTATCAGGATGAAGCGAATCAATCTTTTTCTGAAAATATGCAGCAACATAACTGTTTAAATGCCCAGGCTGTTTTAGAGTTAGTCAATAATGTTTCGGTTGGGGATGTGATTTTGTTGAAAGCTTCACGATCTGAAAGATTTGAAGAGTTAGCTATTTTAATTAAGGACCAACTGAATGGGGTAGGTAAGTGAGAGGTATTTTACTTTCAGGGGCGATCTCAGCACTATTTGCCTTTCTGGCTACTCCGGCATTAATAAAAATCTTAGCTAGAAAAGGTTATGGCCAAATAATTAGAGATGATGGCCCAACAACCCACCAGGTTAAACGTGGCACGCCAACAATGGGTGGCTTATCACTTATTGCAGCAGCAGTTGTGGGTTATTTTGCTAGCCATCTAATAACTGGCGTCCCACCAACCACCTCAGCACTTCTGGTTATTGCATTGATTTTAGGATTGGGCTTTGTTGGATTTTTAGATGATTGGTTAAAGGTTGCAAAACAAAGATCAATGGGTCTTAGCGCCAAGCAAAAATTATTAGGACAAGTAATTATGGCAGGATCATTTGCCTACGCAGGCTTGCAGTTTCCTGACAAGAGCGGATTAACCCCAATTTCACTTAATCTATCTACTGTTAGAGACACATCAATTAAATTGGGTCTAGTTTTAGTGATCATCTGGGTGATCTTGATGGTACTTAGCACCAGTAATGGCGTGAATTTAACTGACGGCTTAGATGGATTAGCAACTGGCGCCGCTGTGATGGTGTTTACATCTTTCATATTGATTGGTGTTTGGGAGTTTGGTCAAAGTTGTGAGGTCTCACCTGGCCTGAAGTGTTACGAAGTACGAGATCCATTAGATCTTGCAGTTCTTGCTGCAGCACTTGCGGGCGCTTGCGGTGGTTTCTTGTGGTGGAATGCCTCACCAGCAAAAATATTTATGGGAGATGTTGGTTCACTAGCACTCGGTGGTGGAATAGCTGGAATCGCAATTACCTTGAGAACACAATTGCTACTAGTTATTTTAGGGTTTATCTTTGTTCTGATTACTGCATCAGTTATTTTGCAGGTTGTTTACTTTAAGCTCTCAGGTGGTAAACGTATTTTCAAGATGGCTCCATTACAGCATCACTTTGAGTTAATGGGCTGGGGTGAAGTGACCATTGTGATTCGATTCTGGATTATCGCAAGCCTTGGTGTGGCAGCTGGATTAGGTTTGTTCTATGCCCAATGGGTTGCCTCTTGATATGAGCTATGTATCAGAGTTAGCAGGAAAAAAATGTTTAGTAGTAGGAGCTGGAGTTACCGGTAAGGCAGTAGAGAAAGCATTAAAAAAGTTTGACGCGCTGCCAATTTTATTTGATGAGAAAGTTCAAGCGGCTTCAGATGTGGTTAATCAGATTCCT
>CAMCVO010000024.1 GCA_945881945.1 Bifidobacterium breve | reverse complement strand
AGGGCAACCCATTAATAAAGTTTCTAGGCATGCCTACAAACCTTAAAAATCGGGGTTTTCCACACCCGGCCTTCTTCTGAAGTCCGTCTCGTATGGGGAGGTGAAATATAGCCCCCGCAGCAAAGGGGGGTCAAATCGACTTTAGGGTGAAAATTGAGTGTTTTTAGCTAATTACCTCAACGGCGGCAAGATCGCGTTTTCCCTTGCGCAGCAGCAGGTATTTCCCATGCAAAAGGTCATTTTTGGAAGGGGTGAAATCCTCACTCTCAACCTTCTTGTTGTTCAAGTAACCCCCACCCTCCTTCACAATCCGTCTAGCCGCAGACTTGGAATCAACCACCCCGGTGGCGGCCAATAGATCCACCCAGGATGGGTATGGATCACCCTTTTTGATTGTGGTTTTGGGCAGTTGAGATAGGGCTGAATCTAAGGTTTTCAGGTCTAAATCACCGATCTCACCTTGGCCGAACAATGCTTTTGCCGCCTCTTCAACCGATTTAGCCACCTGTTGCCCATGTATTAAGGCGGTCATCTCTCTAGCCAACTCCCGATGAGCCTCTCTGGCACCTGGATTTACCTTTACTGTCTCAATTAATCTTTCAATCTCAGCCCGATCTTTCATAGAAAAAACCTTTAGCAACTTAGGCAGATCAGCATCATCACTATTGAGCCAAAATTGGAAGAACTCATATGCGCTAGTCATATTCTCATCTAACCAAATCGCCCCGCTTGCTGTTTTACCAAACTTTGAACCATCAGATTTAGCTAATAGCGGCACAGTAAGGGCATGAGCACTGCCCCCTTCAACCTTTCGAATCAGATCTAATCCGGCAACTATATTTCCCCATTGATCAGAGCCACCGATCTGCAACTTACATTGATCTCGTCGATAAAGCTCTAGGTAGTCATAAGCTTGCAACACTTGATAGGAAAACTCTGTGTAGGAAATGCCGGTACTAGAAAGCCTTGTTGCTACAGAATCCTTAGCCAGCATTTGATTAACAGAAAAATGCTTACCAATATCTCTTAACAACTCAAGGGCTGATACTGATTTGGTCCAATCTAAGTTGTTAACTAATTTTGCACTCACGCCTTTATCTTTGAAGTCCAGTATTTTCTCTACCTGCTTGCGGATCTTGGATACCCAATCTGCAACCAACTTCTCTTCATTTAAAGTGCGCTCATCATTTTTACCACTGGGATCTCCCACCAATCCAGTTGCTCCTCCGACCAGAGCTATCGGACGATGCCCTGCTAATTGAAACCTTCGCAATACTAAAAAAACAACAAGATTACCCAGGTGCATACTCGGTGCGGTTGGATCAACCCCAAGGTATAGCGAGATTGGTTTAGCTAAGGCAGTTTCTAGCTCTTTACGATCGGTAGATTGCGCGATCAGCCCGCGCCACTCCAAATCCTCTAGAAGTGCTTTACTCATGGGTTGATCATGCCCGAAAACTGCTTTCGCAGGGAGGCAATTGCCTTATCGGCCCCAGAGATGTCTTGGCTTAATTTATTAATGGCCGCTAAAACTGAACTCTTTGATGTACCCATAGCTGAGGTACGACTGGAAATAGCGCCAGTAACAGTTAGAAATTTCTTAACTTCAGGGGTTAAATTTGGATGCATCTCTTGTAATTGCTGATCACTTATTTGCTCTAAAACTATTCCATTCTTCTCGCAGAACTTTACGCAAGCCCCGGCCACTTCATGAGCAATTGAAAAAGGCACTCCAGTTTTGCTTAAAAAATCTGCAATCTCAGTAGCTAAGGAATATCCAGCAGAAGCCAGTTTTGAAATATTAGTTTGTTTAAATTTTGCCGTCTCCACCATGCCAGAGATTGCAGGCAACAAAATTAATAATTGATCTACTGAATCAAAGATTGGTTCTTTATCCTCTTGCAAGTCACGGTTGTATGCAAATGGCATCGCCTTTAGAACCACTAACAACGCGGTTAAATTACCAATAAAACGACCTGATTTTCCTCTTGCCAATTCTGCAACATCTGCATTCTTCTTCTGCGGCATTATAGAAGAGCCAGTTGCGTAAGCATCATCGATTTCTACCCAATCAAATTCAGTCGAACTCCATAACACAAACTCTTCGCCAATCCTTGAAACATGAATGCCGATCATCGCCATAATAAATAGAGCTTCCGCCGCGAAATCACGATCGCTAACTGCATCAATACTGTTTTCCATCACACCTATAAAACCTAGCTTTAAAGCTGAGGTTTCAGGCTCAGGTTGGATGGAAGATCCCGCTAAGGCACCTGCACCAAATGGCGAGTAGTTATTTCGATCTATCCAATCAAATATTCGATCCACATCCCGAAGCAAAGCATGAGAGTGCTTACTTAACTCTTGGCCAAAGGTAATTGGTTGCGCATGCTGGGTATGTGTAAAGCCAGGCGCAATAACATCAATCTGATTCAGGGCTTGATCACTAAAGTTTCTTGCCAGCAAGGTTAATGCGCTAGCAATTTCAAGCAAATGATCCACTAGGTAAAGTTTAAAATCTGTGATAACTAAATCATTTCTGGATCTACCAGCACGAATAGCGCCGCCGATCTGACCACATTTTTCAACCAAACCACGCTCTATTGCACTGTGCACATCTTCATCATCATCGTTATAGGTGAATTTTCCACTGCCAATCTCTCCTGCCAGCTCTAATAATCCTGTTTCAAGTGTCTGGCCATCTGATTTTGAGATTATCTTTTGCTTTATCAGATTGTGTAAATGAACCAGATTCACCTCGATCTCATAGGGAGCTAATCTCCAGTCAAAATGCACGCTTCGAGATAAATCACGCATCGATTGAGCTGGTGATTGATTAAATCTGCCACCCCAAAGGCTCATTTACTTGCCTCCAAAATATCTAGTAATTTCCTTAGCAAGAGATGAGCCACCTGAAGCAGATTTGGCCACAACCAAGACAGTGTCATCGCCAGCAATGGTACCGATTGCTGAATTCAATTTACCGGCTTTCATAGCGCGGTCTAGATTCCCAGCCAAAAGTTGAGCTGCGCCAGGTGGGGTTTTAACTACCGCCAAATTACCGCTTGAATCAACCGAGGCAATCAGCTCAGATACACCTCTGCTCTTTGAATTTTGTGGTGCTGAAACAAATTGATAGCGAAAAATTCCAGAATTGTCTTTTCCTCTAACCGCACCTAGCTCCTCTAGATCCCTACTTGCTGTTGCCTGAGTTACTACATAACCAAGTTTTCCAAGCTCTCTGACTAAATCACCTTGAGAATGAATCAAAGCATCATCTACTAATCTAATTACCAAGGAACGCCTTGCAGTTGCACTGTGAAGATTCAACTTAGCCATTAAGCACTCACCAACGTTCCACCCTCATTGTCTAATGCATCTAAGACAGATGCTAAGTTTGTGCCATTAGCGATTCGAACTGAAAACGCTCCTGAATCAATCGCGCTGATCGCTGCCTGTACTTTTGGAATCATTCCATCTGCAAAACTTGGCGCAATCTGTTTCAACTCATCGATTGAAATTTCAGAGATCAGAGAAGCCTTATCCGGCCATGCTCGATAAATACCATCAACATCAGTTAAGAAAATAACTGAATCAGCTCTGAGCGCTCCACCAACTGCTGCTGCTACTAAATCCGCATTGATGTTAAAGCCCACGCCATCATTATCTGTTGCCACCGGTGATATCACTGGCAAGAATCCTTCGGTCATAAGAGTCTCTAAGATCATTGGATTTATCTCATCAACCTCACCCACATACCCAATATCAACTAATTTTCCCTCAACAGTTGGCTTAAATTTACGAGCCCTAATTAATCCCCCATCTGATGCTGACAATCCAACTGCATTCACTTCACTACCAATTAGATAATTAACAATTGACCTTAAAATTTTGCCACTAAGCACAGATTGCACAACATCGAAAACCTCTTCATCGGTTACCCGATATCCTGCCACTTTATTCTTGCCCAGTCCTTTTTCCTCAAGGGCTGCATCAATTTGCGGACCACCACCATGGACTAGGACTATTTGCTCACCATCTAAAAAAGCATCTGCTATCGCTTCTAATACTGGATCAGATAAGTTGTGCTCTGGTAGTGCATTACCACCGTATTTGATAACGATCATCTAACACCTGTTAATTGCAAGCCAGCATTCTCTGCCAGATTAAACATTAGATTAGCGTTTTGAATGGCTTGCCCTGCAGCGCCTTTACCGAGATTATCAATCGCAGTTGAGATCACTATTCGATTAACATGAGAATCTAGCGCAATCTGCAAAGACACATTATTTGTGCCAATTACTGAATTAGTCATGGGCATTTGCCCTTCAGGTAGCAACTTAACAAATTTACTCTCCCTGTAGAAGTCTTGATAAATTGTCCTTAACGTTGCTGATGAAATCGAAGTATTCAGCTTTGCAGTAACGGTGGCCAGAATTCCTCTTGGCATAGGTGCAAGTATTGGAGTAAATGAGATTTTTACTAATTTACCTGACATCGAACTGAGTATCTGTTCAATTTCTGGCGTATGTTGATGCACTCCACCAAACTTATAGGAGGTAAGATTGTTCATCACTTCACTTCCGATCAAATTCAGTCTGGCAGCTCTACCAGCTCCAGAAGTTCCGGAGGCAGCAACTACGACAATATCTTCATGTTCAACTTGATTTATCGCTGGAGCAATTGATAGCGCAATGGCTGTTGCATAGCATCCTGGGTTAGAAACCCTTTTAGCTTTGGCAATCTCTACATGGTTTGTTAATTCTGGTAATCCATAGGCCCAATTTCCGGCATAAGATCCGCCATAGTATTTGTCCCACTGCGCTTTATCTGTTAAACGATAATCGGCCCCTAGGTCAACAATCTTAACTTGCTCATTCAATTGGGAAATTAACTTTGCAGATTCACCATGGGGCAAAGCTGTGAAAACTAAATCGCATTTATTCAAATCATCAATACTCACCGGCGAAAAGCTTTGACCTTCAAATCCAGTTAAATGTGGGTGCAGTGTGGTTATTGACTCTCCTGCATTTGAATGGGCACCAATAAATACAATTTCAAAATTTGGGTGATTAGATAGTAATCGCAACAACTCTCCGCCTGCATACCCACTAGCGCCAACTACCCCTATTTTCATAATGCAAGGGTATCGCTAAAGAGCATATTTATGCAAATCAAAGCATATTTATGCATTACCCCGGAGAACTGCGCCTAGGGTTTTACCTGCCTGAGCAATGGCTTGATCACGGTATAGCCCCACCTCATCGGAGGTTAAGGTGCGATCTGACGCTCTGAAAGTTAAGGTGAAGGCTAAAGAAATTTTATCCTCTCCGAGTTGGTCATAACGATCGAACAAAACGATTGATTCTAATAACGGCCCAGCACCCTGTTTGAGTGCAATTGTTAGATCAGCCGCTGAAATTTTAGCGTCTACAACAAGTGCCACATCTTGTACAACAGCAGGAAAGCTCCAAATTGTGGGTGCTTTAGTTACACCGGCTGCAGGCAATTCGCTCAGAATCACAGCAAATGCACAACTACGCTCTGGCAAATTCAAAGCAGATATCACTCTTGGGTGTAATTCTCCTGCATGAGACACTGGCTTCCCATTCACACGCAACTCAGCACACCTTCCAGGGTGCCATGGTGATAAGTCACTACTAAAAACCTCATATTCATTCCCAGTTGATTCGATAATCTCTTGGGCCTTTGCAATTGCATCACTCCAAGTAAATTTACTACCCGTACCTTGCCAATTACTCAATACTGCTTCACCAGTAATTACGCCGCCAACAAATAGCATTTGCTTTGGCACGCCATCGTAGATCCCTTTGACCATTTTCTCGCTGGGACGCTTACTTACCCCAGGATTAGCAGCCTTACCAAGCGATGCGGTATTTCTAAAAACAGATCCGATTTCGAAAATAGCAAGATTTTGAGATCCCCTGCCAATATTGCGGACAGCTGCAGTAAGTAGGCCAGGTAAAAGATGGGTTCGTAGTAACGGGAATTCCTCCGACATTGGATTAGAAATTTTGAAAGATTTGGCTCTATCTCCGGTAAAACCAAGCAGTTCAACCATCTCCTGGCTAACAAACGGATAACTGATGACCTCAGTAAATCCTTGATTCGCAAGATAGGTGGCAACAGCACGT
>CAMCVO010000023.1 GCA_945881945.1 Bifidobacterium breve | reverse complement strand
AAAAAGTCTGCTAAAAAATCTAATTTACTAGCACCTATCTTTAGGGGTCTAGGTTGGATCTGGCGTTTGATTGCGAAAGCAATTGGCAGCAGCATTAGATTTATTTTTAGGTCATCAAAGGAGTTAGACCCAGATCACCAAAGAGATGGCGTGGCATTTTTTCTTTTCATTCTCGCCTTGGTTTCAGCAGCAGGGGTTTGGTTTGATCTAAGTAATTTAGTGGGACAGGCAACATACTCATTCCTTTTTGGTGGCGTGGGCATACTCGCTAATTTGGTACCGGTTATTTTCGTATTCTTTGCCTTCAGATTATTCAAGTCAACTGATGACTCAGGTGATATTGGTCGTGTTTCGATCGGCACCCTTTTAATCTTAATTAGTACCACTGCTTTAGCACATATTGCTAATGGCTCCACCGGTACCGGTGCAACAGCAATGCGAGATGGTGGTGGCTGGATTGGTTATGGAGTTTCAAGTGGCTTAGTTGCGCTGGTTACAGAAGTCCTAGCAATTCCTATCTTGTTTATCTTCTTAACTTTTGGACTATTGATCATTACCAAAACTCCACTATCAAAAGTTTTTTCCCAGATCGGAAAGGTATTTAGTATCGGTAGAGCTGGCATCAGTAGCGCACGTGCCAAACGGGCAGAACGATTGGTTGCTGAAGATTTTGAAGTTAGTGAGAGCCCACCATTTGAAACGCCATTAGTTAAGGATTTAGTACAAGAGTTTGAGCCACAGCATTTAGATTATGAGGTTGAGCTTGAGGACTTTGGTGAGATAACTCAAGAGATTCCTCGGGCGATTAAAGCTGCGAAGGCTGAAAACACAAGGCCACAACAACTTCTTTTATCCTCAGATGTTAAATATGAATTGCCACCAGCTGATTTACTTAGAGGTGGCCCAGCAGCAAAAGGTAAATCTAAGGCGAATGAAACTGTGGTGGCAGCACTTAAGCAAGTATTTGAACAATTTGATGTTGATGCCCAAGTTACCGGATTTATGCGAGGACCAACCGTTACCAGATATGAGATTGAGTTAGGAAACGGCGTAAAGGTTGAGGCAATCTCTGCGTTATCGAAGAATATTGCTTATGCAGTAGCTAGTGGTGAGATAAGAATTCTCTCTCCAATTCCAGGCAAATCTGCAGTAGGAATTGAGATTCCAAACTCAGATCGTGAAATTGTTGCCTTAGGTGATGTTTTAAGATCCTCAGTTTCTTCCAGTGATACCCACCCAATGTTGATTGCTTTGGGTAAAGATGTTGAAGGTTCATTCTTATGTGCAAATCTTGCCAAGATGCCACACCTTTTAGTTGCAGGAGCTACCGGTGCTGGTAAATCTTCAATGATTAACTCATTAGTTGTATCAATTCTTATGCGAGCCACCCCAGATGAGGTTCGACTAGTGTTAATTGATCCAAAAAGAGTTGAGCTAACTAATTACGAGGGCGTGCCACATTTAATTGCGCCAATTATTACTAATCCAAAGAAAGCTGCTGATGTTTTAGCCTGGGTAGTGCGAGAGATGGAGATGCGTTACGACGATCTATCTGTCTTTGGTTTCAGACACATTGATGATTTTAATAAAGCAGTTAAAGCTGGCAAGGTAGCTCAGCCTGATGGTAATGAGCGGACATTAGAGCCATACCCTTATCTTTTAGTAATAGTTGATGAGCTAGCTGATTTAATGATGGTGGCAGCTCGTGAAGTTGAAGAGTCAATTGTTCGAATAACTCAATTAGCAAGGGCTGCAGGAATTCACTTGGTGCTTGCCACTCAACGTCCAAGTGTTGACATTGTCACGGGATTGATCAAAGCAAATGTGCCATCTAGGTTATCTTTTGCAACCAGTAGCTTGGCAGATTCAAGAGTTATTTTGGATACACCTGGTGCTGAAAAATTAGTTGGCCAAGGTGATGGATTATTCCTACCAATGGGTGCTAGCAAACCGGTGAGAATTCAAGGAGCATACGTTTCAGAGCGGGAGATTGAAGCAGTTGTAAATCATGTCAAAGGTCAACTACAACCGGTGTACCGAATTGATTTAAATGCTCCTATTAAATCAAATGTAATAACTGATGATGTAGGAGATGATTTAGATTTACTGCTACAAGCTGTTCAATTAGTTGTGTCAACACAATTTGGTTCAACTTCAATGTTGCAACGAAAGTTAAGAGTTGGTTTTGCAAAAGCTGGCAGATTAATGGACCTAATGGAAAGTCGTGGCATTGTTGGACCAAGTGAGGGATCAAAGGCAAGGACGGTGTTGATCACAGCAGAGCAGATGCCAGATGTCTTGGAGTCGATCAGGGGCAACTAGCAGTTTCAAAATCAGGGGTGAGTAGGTGGGTGAAACTCTAAGTTAACCCAAATCAAGCGCACCGTCCCCTAAAAATTCACCAAAAAAACTTGTTGGATCTGCAGTTCCAGTCCTACCATTAAGCCTCCCTGAATCTGGATTGGCTAGACATATGACAGAGTTTTCATCTTTACAGCAAGCACGTGAGGCTGCTGGATTAAGTTTGGAACAAATCTCTGCGCTGACAAATATTAGGCCAGGTGTCATTAAAGATTTAGAAAATAACTCTGTGGAACTTTGTGGCGGAATTGCATATGCCAGGGGGCACATCAGATCAATAGTTAGTGCGATTAATCAAAAGACACCAAAGTCATTCAAGGTTGATGCAGATTTCTTAGTTGCCCAAATGGAGATAGCTCAAGGTGAAGATGGCCGAAAGATCATTGATCGATTAGCTGAAAATAATGTTGCTGATAAACCTAAAGAGAAAAAGCGAATGAAATTTCGTACGTTAGCAAGTATTTCTGCTGCTGTTCTTAGCATTGGATTTGTTGCTCAAATTGCAGTGAGTAATGTCAGTAAGATTAATTCAGAGTTGGCACCAGATACCTCCAATCAAGAAGTTCAGAAGCAAGAGATTGCGATTGCATCAAATGGAGTTAATTTGGTGGTTACTGGAGTAAATGGAAAGAGTTGGCTAGGACTTACAAATGCTGATGGCGATCAGGTATTTAATGGACAAATCTCAGCCGGACAGGTTGCCACATTTACTGATCCACAGTTGATTAAAGCCATAATTGGAAATGCTGGTGCTGTGAGATTAAATCTAAATGGTGCTGATTTAGGTGTTGCCGGGGCCGATGGTGAGGTAGTTCGCTTAGATTTTGATGCGAATGGGCAGCTGTAATTCGCTAAATTAGAAGTTCGGCATGGCATGCGCTGTATCCTTATCACACAGTGAGTTCAAAAATACTAAGTGAGAAAAAGCCCCGCACAGTTGCGTTGGTGACTTTAGGGTGCGCTCGAAATGAGACAGACTCTGAAGAGTTGGCTGGTCGTTTAGCAGCAGATGGTTGGCAGTTAGTAACCGATCCAGCCGATGCAGAAATTGCGGTGATAAATACCTGTGGTTTTATTGAAAGTGCAAAGAAAGACTCAATCGATGCATTAATCCAAGCTCACTCACTTAAAGCAAATGGCGTCACTAAAGCAGTTGTTGCTGTTGGTTGTATGGCAGAAAGATATGGCACAGAGCTTGCTCAAGAGATGAGTGAGACGGATGCGATTTTAAGTTTTGATGATTACAAAGATATCTCGGCTCGCTTAAACACCATTATTGAAGGTGGCAAGATTAAAACCCATGTACCAAAGGATCGAAGGACCCTGCTTCCGATTGCACCTATCGATCGCGCAGAGTTAAAGAGTAAGACGGCGAGCAAAGAGATAAATCCACTTGGTACCGTTCTCCGCAAGAGATTAGATGATGCACCAATTGCACCTCTTAAAATTGCTAGTGGATGCGATCGCAGATGCTCCTTCTGCGCTATTCCTTACTTTCGGGGTTCATTCATTTCCCGAAGGCCGAGCGAGATCATTGAAGAGGCTATCTGGCTGGCCGATCATGGTGTCTCTGAGCTGTATTTGGTAAGTGAGAACACCACCTCTTATGGAAAAGATTTTGGTGATCTAAAGATGATGGAAAAGATGCTGCCTGAGCTATCAAAGATTGGTGGCATTGAGAGAATTCGACTCTCATATCTACAACCGGCTGAGGTGCGGCCATCATTGCTACAAGCCATGATTTCTGTCGATAAGGTGATGCCTTACTTTGATCTTTCATTTCAGCATGCAAATGGTGACTTATTAAGAAGTATGCGCAGATTTGGTGATGGCGAAAAGTTTTTACACTTAATTTCTCAAATTAGAGCACTATCACCTAATGCTGGTATTAGATCAAACTTTATTGTCGGCTTTCCAGGTGAGACCGATGCACAATTTACGGATTTAATTGAATTCTTATCCCAAGCGCAACTAGATGCGATTGGTGTATTTGGCTACTCCGATGAGGATAAGACAGAGGCTGCTGACCTTGGTAACAAAGTTGCACCAGAGCTAATTGCAGAGCGAGTCTCTGAACTTTCAACCTTAGTGGATGAGCTGATCACCCAGCGATCTGAAATGCGAATAGGTGAGCAGATAAGAGTTTTAATTGAGGATGCCGATGAACAAGAGGGCAGAGCTGAACATCAAGGCCCAGATGTAGATGGCTCAACCTTTGTTAAATCACGTAATAAATATCGAGTTGGTGAGTATGTCGATGCTTTGGTTAGCGATGTCTCAGGAGTTGATCTGATTGCGCAGGTCATATGAAGAAGGTAGAACGCCCAAATCTTCCTAACTCCTTAACCATTTTTCGAATTTTTGCCTTACCAGTTTGTGCCTATGCTTTATTTAAAAATGGTGGAAATGATGATGATTGGCGAATAATCGCCTTCACCCTATTTTTTATAGTTGGCTTGAGTGATGTGTTAGATGGCAAGATCGCTCGAGATAGAAATCAGATTACTGAGTTTGGCAAGCTACTTGACCCTATTGCAGATAAGGCGATGCTAGCTACTGCAACCATCGGTGCCTCAATCTTAGGATTCTTATCTTGGTGGGTTACCGCAATTTTTCTAATCCGTGAGATCGCAGTGACCATACTGCGCTTTGCGGTGATAAAGAAAGGTGTAATTCCTGCTAGCAAAGGTGGCAAACTTAAATCATTTTTTCAAAGCTTTGGGGTGGGATTTTATATCCTGCCGCTACCAACATACTTGAATCTGCCGAGAGATATATTTATGGCAATAGCAATTTATCTAACAATTTCTACCGGGGTTGCTTACTTTAGAAATGCTTTAAAGAGATGAAGTCAGAGCCAATTGCTAAATCTGTTGTTAAGTTGTTGGGTAAGAAGGGTTTAACAATCTCTGTAGCTGAATCCATCACCGCAGGTGGCTTAGCAGCTGAGCTAACTAAGATCGCTGGCTCATCAAAGGTTTTTCTGGGCGGAGTGATTGCCTATAGTGATGAGGTTAAAATCTCTGAACTAAAGATAAGTAAAGTGGATATAAAAAAGCACACCGCAGTCTCTGAGGTTGTTGCAATAGTTATGGCGCAGCAGGTGAGAGTGAAATTTAAATCTGATATTGCAATATCTACTACTGGTGTGGCCGGGCCAAAGAGTGCCTATGGGCAAAAGGTGGGTACTGCCTGGATTGGGGTAGCTAGTAAAAAAGAGAGCTTTGCTGTGGCCCTAAACCTATCTGGGGATCGAGATTCCATCCGACATGCCATTATTGCCAGCGCATTAGCGGCTCTAGAGCGTATTCTTAAGCCGTGATTTTATTACGCACCCACATCGGAAGCACCCTGCGTGCTGCCCGGATTGAACAAGGACGCACACTTCGCGATGTTGCAAAGAGCGCCCGAGTTTCACTTGGCTATCTATCTGAAGTTGAGCGCGGACACAAAGAGGCATCTAGTGAGTTGTTAAATGCAATTTGTACTGCTCTTGATCTATCACTTTCCACAATCTTGGTTGATGTTGCAACTGTGGTTAAAAACCACGAATCCCCAGTATTAACAATCTCGACTTTGCAAGTGGTAGAGACTGCCGCTTAAGTTGTCTGCTCAATCGGCGGCTGCGCCATACGCCCGCCAAGTTGCAACTAGTAACAAATCTCGTGCTGCCATATTTAATGGGGCCAAAGCGGTAATCGCTGAGGTTGGAAATTACCAATCAAATATTGCTGAGATTGCACTTCGCGCTCAAGTTTCCAAAGCAACTATTTATAATCAATTTGCAGATAAAGCAGAGATGATGGAGTGCCTAGTTGAGTCGGAGATTATCCGGTTAACAGATTTAGCCCTGACTGCTGGCAGCCGGCAGGAAGCTTTATATTTACTATCTCAGCAGATTTCCCAAGATGAGGCGCTTAGAAAGTTAGTAGAGACTGACCCCTTAGATATTGCCAAGCTAGTGAGAATTACTAACCATCCCACCTGGGTACTTGCCCATCAGGGGATCGCAAAGATTTTTGGTCAGGACTTCGTTGCGTGTGGTGTGATTCTTAGATGGCTAATGGGGCAGATCCCATCACCAATTACCGACGAGGAATCACTGTTGCAATCAAAGCGGTTAGCTGCCACCTTATTTAGCCAGTAACTTTTTCTTATGCGCATCTCAGAGCTTAGAAATCGATTGGCTGATTACTTTCCTGACCCCGATACCTACGCCCGAGATATCGTCCACTCTGAGCTTGGTGGAACTACTGTTAATGGCGCAATTGAGATTGGGATGGAGCCAGATGAGATTTGGAAGGCGGTTATCCGCCATAACCCTTCGATGCCGGCTAAGTACAGATAGCGGCGTGTCCTAACCAGCTTTTACCCTTTCGAACAGTTGTTCGATACAATTAACCTGCCCAACCAGAGCGGATCCACAGTTCCGCTGGCACCTCGTGCCAGCCGTCAGTGGAACTCCGTACCTTCTGGACCGAACAATATGACCTCGCCTTTGGAGTTGAAATCCCAAGAGCTGGTCAAGGAGATGAAAGGAAACAAATCAACTATGGCCTCTGCAAATAGAGAACCACAAGATGATAAAAAAGAAGATAAACGATCTAGTGATCGTGCTAAATCCCTAGATACCGCCCTTGCCCAAATCGAGCGTCAGTTCGGTAAAGGATCGGTAATGAAAATGGGAGATCGCAAAGCTGTTGCCATGGAGGTTATTCCAACTGGCTCAGTTGCATTAGATATCGCACTCGGCGTCGGTGGCTTGCCACGTGGTCGCGTTGTTGAAATCTATGGCCCAGA
>CAMCVO010000022.1 GCA_945881945.1 Bifidobacterium breve | reverse complement strand
GTGCAATCAGCCGTTGCAAAAATAGACAACGGTAAATTTGGAAAGCGGGAGATCCGCTTTGAAACTGGCCGACTAGCTCGGCAAGCAGCGGGAACAGCCGTTGTTTATTTAGATGATGACAGCATGTTGCTATCTGCAACTACTGCATCTAAGAAACCGAAGGATCAATTTGATTTCTTCCCACTAACTGTTGATGTGGAAGAACGAATGTATGCCGCTGGAAAGATTCCAGGGTCATTTTTCCGTCGCGAGGGGCGTCCTTCAGAGGATGCAATTCTTACCTGTCGATTAATCGATCGCCCACTACGCCCATCCTTTATTAATGGATTGCGTAATGAGATTCAGATTGTTGTAACAGTAATGGCATTAAATCCAGATCATATGTATGACGTGATTGCGATTAATGCTGCATCTATGTCAACACAATTAGCAGGACTTCCATTTTCTGGCCCAATCGGTGGTGTGCGAGTTGCACTAATCGAAGGTCAATGGGTTGCTTTCCCAAATCACTCTGATTTGGATAAGGCTGTCTTTGACATGGTTGTTGCTGGTCGAATTTCAGATGGTGATGTTGCAATCATGATGGTTGAAGCGGAAGCGACTGTGAAAACAATTGAATTAATAAAGGGTGGTGCAACAGTGCCAACCGAGGAGATTGTTGGCCAAGGACTTGAGGCAGCAAAGCCATTTATCCGCACACTATGTGAGGCACAACTTGCTTTGGCAAAGTTGGCAGCAAAGCCAACTGGAGAGTTTCCAGTATTTCTTGATTACCAAGATGATATCTACGCGGTTGTTGAGAAGGCAGCTAAAGATGATTTAGCTAAAGCTTTAACAATTGCTGGCAAGCAGGAGCGTGAGACTAAGTTAGATGAAATCAATAAGGTTGTAGCTGAGAAAATCACTATTGATTTCCCAGAGCGCACCAAGGAGATTTCAGCAGCCCTTAGATCAGTAACTAAGAAGTTAGTTCGTCAACGTGTTTTGCGAGATAAAATTCGTATTGATGGACGTGGTTTGCGCGATATCCGCGCATTAACTGCTGAGGTTGAGGTAATTCCTCGGGTTCATGGATCTGCAATATTTGAACGTGGCGAGACTCAGATACTGGGTATTACAACTTTAAATATGCTTAAGATGGAACAGCAACTAGATACTCTCTCACCAGAAGATCACAAGCGTTACATGCACAACTACAACTTCCCACCATATTCTGTTGGTGAAACTGGAAGAGTTGGCTCTCCAAAGCGACGTGAAATTGGACATGGTGCTCTAGCTGAACGCGCTCTTGTTCCAGTTCTGCCAACTCGCGAAGAGTTTCCATATGCAATTCGTCAGGTATCAGAAGCACTTGGGTCAAATGGATCAACATCCATGGGATCAGTTTGTGCTTCAACCATGTCACTACTAAATGCAGGTGTGCCGCTTAAGGCAGCAGTTGCTGGTATTGCAATGGGACTTATCTCAGATGATGTTGATGGTAAAACTGAGTATGTAGCACTAACCGATATCTTGGGAGCAGAAGATGCTTTCGGCGATATGGACTTTAAGGTTGCTGGTACAAAAGAGTTTGTTACCGCACTTCAATTAGACACAAAACTTGATGGTATTCCTGCATCAGTTTTATCTGCTGCGCTCTTGCAAGCAAAAGAAGCAAGACTTGCAATTTTGGATGTTATGAATCAAGCAATTTCATCCCCTGATGAAATGTCACTTCTAGCACCACGAATTATCTCAATCAAGGTTCCAGTCGACATGATTGGTGCAGTCATTGGGCCTAAGGGCAAGATGATCAACCAGATTCAAGATGAGACTGGCGCTGATATCACCATCGAAGATGATGGAACTATTTATATCGGAGCAACTGAAGGGTCAGCAGCTGAAGCTGCAAAGGCGCAGATTAATGCGATTGCAAATCCAGTTCAGTTATCAGTTGGCGATAAGTTCAACGGTTCAGTTGTAAAACTGGCGACCTTTGGTGCTTTCGTAAATCTTGCTCCTGGTAAAGATGGCTTGCTACACATCTCGCAAATTCGCAAGATGCATGGTGGTAAGCGAATTGAAAACCTTGAAGAAGTAATGAAGGTTGGAGAGAAGATTGAGGTTGTAATTAATGAGATTGACCCTAAAGGTAAGTACTCATTAGTTCCAGCAAATCTTCCCGAAGAAGCTAAGAGCGAGTAATTTGGCAAGAACAGTCTTACCTAGTGGCTTGCGAATAGTCACAGAAGAGGAAAGATCTGTTCGCTCTGCAGCTTTTGGTATTTGGGTTAATGTCGGCTCCCGCGATGAATCACTTTCAACTGCGGGAGCTTCACATTTTCTAGAGCATCTTTTATTTAAAGGCACCAAGCGAAGAACATCACTAGACATCTCATCTGCAATTGAAGCTGTTGGCGGTGAAACCAATGCCTTTACCTCTAAGGAGTACACCTGTTTTTATGCCAGGGTAATTGATAAAGATCTGCCTCTTGCCGTAGATGTTATAAGTGATTTAATAACCTCATCTGTTGTGAAGCAAGAGGATGTGGATGCTGAACGCAAGGTTGTTTTAGAAGAGATTGCAATGCGCGATGATGATCCAAGTGATTTGATCCATGATCTATTTCTTGAAAAGTATTATGGCGATACTCCACTAGGTCGACCGATATTAGGAACAGTTGAGTCAATTAAATCAATGAGCCAAAACACAGTGTTTAACTACTACAAGAAGCGCTATCGCCCCCAAGATTTAGTGGTGGCTGTTGCTGGCAATATCAAGCATAAAAATGTTGTTCAATTAGTTGAGGATGCGTTAAGTAAAGACAACTTTCTAGATCAATCTAAAGAGAGTTATCAGGTTAGAACCTCAAGCAATGTCAAGGTTGCAGGTAAAGGAGAAGTCACCTTATTAGATCGTAAAACTGAGCAAGCTCATATTGTTTATGGGATTCCAAGTGTTGCCAGAGATGACAAAAGACGGTTTGCATTAAGCATCCTTTCATCTGCTTTAGGTGGCGGTATGTCATCAAGATTGTTTCAAGAGATTAGAGAAAAGCGTGGTTTGGCCTATTCAACCTATGCATACAACCAACAATTTGCTGGCAGTGGAGTTTTGTCATTCTACGTTGGATGCAAGCCAGATAAGGCGGAGGAGGCAATAAGTATCATTCAGGCAATTTTGCAAGATGTTGCCCAGTATGGATTAACAAGTGAAGAGATCTCCCGTGCGAAAGGGGCGGTATCTGGGTCACTAGTTTTAAGCCAAGAGGACACTGGCTCCAGAATGACGCGTATTGGTAAGAGTGAGTTGGTTTATGGGCAAGTGCTTAGCTTTGATGAAATATTGCGGGAAATTTCTGAGGTAACACCTGAACAAATCAAGGAAATTGCCCGCCAAATCCTGCCGACATCTCCTACCCTTGCCGTAGTGGGTCCGTTCAGATCCATTAATAAGTTTGAGAGGCTAATTAAATGAAGGTTGCAGTTCTTGGTGCTAAGGGAAGAATGGGCACTGAAGCTGTCGCAGCAATTAATGCTGCCAGTGATTTAACATTATCTGCCGCACTTGATCTAGGTGATTCTCTAGAACAACTTGTTTCAACTGGAACAGAAATTGTTGTTGACTTTACAACACCAGATTCAGTGATGAAAAATTTAGAGTTTGCAATACAAAATGGAATTCATGTTGTAGTCGGTACTACTGGTTTTGATGAGAGTAAATTGAATTTGCTTAAATCGATGCTCAGCAAGCAACCAAAAGTAGGTGTATTAATTGCGCCAAATTTTGGCTTGGGTGCAGTCTTAATGATGCAGTTCTCCCAGACGGCAGCTAAATACTTTGAAAGTGTTGAGATAGTGGAGATGCATCATGCCCATAAAGTGGACGCACCCTCTGGCACTGCAATTAGAACTGCGGAGATGATTACTGCGGCCCGAAAGCAAAGTAAAAAATCAGCCATGCCAGATGCCACAAAGTCTGAGATTGCTGGATCTCGAGGTGGAAAAGTAGGAGATGTTCCAGTGCATTCAATTAGATCTCATGGTTATGTTGCTCATCAGGAGGTTATATTTGGAGATTCAGGGGAGACTTTAACAATTCGCCATGACTCAATAAATCGGGCAGGATTTATGCCAGGAGTTTTAATCGGCATAAGAAATGTTGCAAAAAATCCGGGCCTAACAGTAGGTTTGGAAAATTACATGGGAGGTATGTAATGAGTGAAATAACTATGTATGGAGCTGAGTGGTGTGGCGATTGCCGCCGGTCTAAAAAGTTTTTAGATGCTAATAATGTTAAATACAATTACATAGATGTTGAAACCGATGCATCTGCCTCAGATAAGGTTATTGAGATTAATGGCGGCATGAGATCAATTCCAGTAATTTTGTTTGCGGATGGCACTCATCTGACTGAGCCATCAGATGCTGCTTTAAAAGAGAAATTAGAGGCGCTAAAAGTTCTTTAAAACCAGTTGTAAACAGCAGCAGATGTGATTGCGGCGGAGATAACGACTAGTGGAAATGGCGCTTTGAACTTCAGGGCAACTAAAGCCACAAAAACTCCTGCCGCACGCTGATCAATCACTATCTCTTTTTTATCGGTGAATGTTTGCACGCCAACTAGGGCGCTAAGTAAAACAATTGGGACAAGTGCATTAATCCTTACAAAAACTGGCCGGTTCAACCATTTTTCAGGAACACTATGTCCAATATATTTATTTAAAAATGCGGTCAAGCTTGCTCCAAGAACTGCGATCCAGATAGCACTCATTTTTTGGCCCCAAATATGATTGCCAGAACAACGGTAGTAATGATTGGAATTCCGGCTGGAGTTACTGGCGTTAGTAGCAGAGCCCAGGCGATAGCAACACCTGAGACTAGAAATTGAATTTTGTTTTTAAGCCGTGGCCAAATTAATCCTAAGAAAGCTGCAGGCACTGCTGCATCTAATCCCCATACTGAAGGGTCACCAATTGCACTAGCACCCAATGCACCAAGGAATGTAAACAAATTCCAAAAGACATAAACACCAATACCAGTTAAGTAAAATCCTCTTTTGCGATCTTCATCATTATCTTGCAAGGTTGCCACCGCTGTTGATTCATCAATTGTTATTTGTGCAGCAAGAACTCGTTTAAAACCTTTAACTTTCAAGATTGGTGCCATTTGCAGACCGTAAAGAGTGTTTCTAAATCCGAGTAGTGTGGCAGTTGCAATAGCGCTGATAGCGGCACCGCCAGCACCCATGATTCCAACTACGGCAAATTGCGATGCACCTGAAAAAAGCAGGATTGATAGCAAGCAGGTCTGCAGGATTGAAAAACCTGCCGTCACCCCAGCTGCCCCAAAGGCTGCCCCATAAAGTCCCACGGTAAATGCAACGCTAAATGCGGTTCGATCTACCTGATTCTTCTTTGGATTCACTGACACGCCGACACTTTAATCCAGCCGATCAGCAATCACCAAAGATAGGGTCGCAACCATGAGCGATGAGATCATATTTAGAGACGATATGTCAGTTGAGCTTGTTAAATCAAGCGCAAGTGATGCTGATGTAATTTGGGCTGCCAGAGTTTCAACCGCTGGCGATAAATCGCTAGAAGATGTTGGTGCTGATGCTACAAAGTCTGAAGGACTGATTAATTATTTAGCACGGGAGCGACATGGCTCACCATTTGAGCACACTTCAATGACATTCTTTGTATCTGCACCAATATTTGTTTTCAGAGAGTTTATGCGACACCGAATTGCTTCATACAATGAAGAGAGTGGGCGTTACCGTGAATTAAAACCCGTTTTTTATATCCCAAGTAAAGATCGTAAATTGGTTCAGATTGGCAAAGCTGGTGCTTATACATTTGTAGATGGAACTGCAGAACAATTTGATATTACAGTTGCTGCCATAAAAGAAACTTGTAACTTAGCCTATGCGAACTACCAAAAAATGTTAGTAGCTGGGGTCGCCCGCGAGGTTGCTAGAGCAGTCTTACCGGTAACTTTGTACTCATCTATGTATGTAACTATGAACGCAAGAGCGTTGATGAACTTTCTTTCATTAAGAACTGCTCGGGAAGGCTCACACTTTCCTTCTTATCCGCAGCGGGAGATTGAGATGGTAGCTGAGAAGATGGAAGAGCATTTTGCCAAGTTAATGCCGATCACCTACGGAGCTTTTCAAAAATCTGGCCGCATAGCCCCTTAATTAAGCGGTAGCCTTAACCCATGCAAATAACGCCACCATTTGGTCGGTTGATCACCGCCATGGTTACACCCTTTTCTAAATCCGGTGAAATTGATTGGGCAGGTGTTGAAAAAATTGCAGCTCAGCTAGTTTCAACTGGGCATGATGGAATAGTTTTAAATGGCACAACTGGTGAGGCGCCAACAACCTCTGATGATGAAAAAGATCAAATTATTAAAGCAGTTCGTAAGGTTGTAGGAGATAAGATTAAGATTGTTGCAGGAGCTGGTAATAATGAAACATCGCACTCAGTTGAACAAGCTCAACGTGCTGCCAAAGCTGGTGCTGATGGTTTGTTGGTAGTTACTCCTTATTACAATAAGCCCCCACAAGCAGGAATACAGGCGCACTTCACAGCGATGGCAGATGCCACTGATTTACCAGTGATGATGTATGACATACCTGGGCGAACAGGTGTAGAGATTGAATCAGATACCATTGTAAAACTTGCTGAACATAAAAATATTGTGGCTCTTAAAGATGCCAAAGGTAATCCGGCAGCCACTTCATGGGTAATTAAAAGATCCTTAATTCCAGTTTATTCAGGTGATGATATTTTAAATCTGCCATTACTTTCTGTTGGCGCTGTTGGCTTTGTTTCAGTTTGTGGTCATACAGTTGGCGCAGATCTGAGAGTCATGTTAGATGCATGGTTTTCTGGTAATTCAAGCAAGGCGCTAGAGGTTCATCAGAAATTACTTCCAGTATTTACTGGAACCTTCCGCACGCAAGGTGCAATTCTGACAAAAGCTGCCTTGAATTTAATGGGATTACCTGGCGGATTTACAAGATTGCCACTTGTGGATGCAACCGATGCGCAAATTGCGCAACTGAAAGTTGATCTGCAAGCCGGCGGCGTTAAATTAAAGTAAATAGATGAATCACCCCCATCCTGGCCTGCCTTACCCTGCCAAATTAGCAAAGAAAACTTTGCGAATTGTTGCCTTAGGTGGTCTGGGTGAAATAGGTCGCAATATGACCGTCTTTGAGTATGAGGGACGATTACTAATAGTTGACTGTGGAGTTTTATTTCCAGGGGAGAATCAACCAGGAATTGATTTAATTCTTCCTGATTTTTCATACCTAAAAGATCGCATGGATGATATCGAAGCGATTTTTTTAACCCATGGCCATGAGGATCACATTGGGGCTGTTCCTTACCTTTTACGTGAGCGCAGTGATATTCGAATCATAGGTTCACAATTAACGCTGGCATTTGTGGCACCAAAGTTGAAGGAGCGGCGGATAACTGCGCCAATGACACAGGTTAAGGCAGGTCAAATAGAAAAAGTTGGGCCATTCACATTGGAGTTTGTAACTGTTAATCACTCCATTCCAGATTCACTAGCGGTAGCGATTAAAACTCCAGCGGGAGTAATTTTGCACACCGGAGATTTTAAGATGGACAAGATGCCACTTGATGGAAAAGTTACTGATTTAGAAACCTTTGAAAGACTTGGCAAAGAGGGTGTGGATCTATTTCTGGTTGACTCAACAAATGCTGATGTACCAGGACTAACAGTTGCTGAAAAGGATATCTACCCAGCTTTAAAAGAGGCAATTGATAAGACTCCAAGAAGAGTAGTTGTTACATCCTTTGCATCTCATGTTCATAGAATTCAGCAGGTACTAACTGCAGCCAATGAGGCCAATCGTAAAGTTGCCTATGTCGGTAGATCGATGATTAGGAATATGAAACTTGCCGAGGATCTTGGTTATTTGAAAGTACCAAATGGCTTGGTGGTTGATTACAAAGATATAGATACCTTTGGGGACAAGATTGTATTGATTTGTACTGGCTCTCAAGGAGAACCATTGGCAGCACTTTCTAGAATCGCAAATGGTGATCATGAAATTCAAGTTGGCAAGGGTGACACGGTCGTGCTTGCTTCCTCACTCATTCCAGGAAATGAAAAATCTGTTTACCGGGTAATTAATGAGCTAACTAGATTTGGTGCGCATGTAGTTCATAAAGGCAATGCCATGGTCCATGTTTCAGGGCATGCCTCCGCTGGAGAGTTATTGCACTGCTATGAAATTGTTAAACCTAAGAATGTACTTCCAGTTCATGGTGAATGGCGACATATGCGAGCAAATGCAGATCTGGCGATGAAATCCGGTTTATCAGAGCACAATGTTGTAATCGCTGAGAATGGCATCACTATTGATGTGGCCAATGGTCATGCTGACATATCTGGCTCTGTTCCTTGTGGTTATGTTTATGTCGATGGACAAAGTGTTGGTGAAATAACAGAGAGTTCATTAAAAGATAGAAGAATTTTAGGTGACGAAGGATTCATCTCAGTTGTCGTGGTTATTGATTCTCAAAGTGGAAAAATAGTTGCCGGTCCTGATATTCATGCTCGTGGTTTTACAGAAGATCAAAGCTTGTTTGATGATGTTAAAGGAGATATTGAAAAGGCACTAAGCAAGGCGGTTGCTGGTGGTTTTAATGGCACACATCAACTATCTCAAGTAGTTCGTAAAACGATTGGTAGCTGGGTAGGGGAGGAGCATCGTCGAAAACCGATGATCATTCCGTTAGTGGTTGAGGTTTAGTAATCGCTTTTTGATTAACTTTCTAGACAAAGTGCGTGCCGATTACGGCCCACAATTAACTTATTCTTTAGGCTTATCTTATTATGGCGAAGA
>CAMCVO010000021.1 GCA_945881945.1 Bifidobacterium breve | reverse complement strand
AGTAGATCGCCGCCGGACTCAATTTAATGATAAGCCTCATCTGTTAACTCAGGTGGGGCTTATTTTTTGTTTCGCAAACCACGCGCAGAAAATGGGCTAAAGTGAGCCAAAATCAACACTTTTTCGATACCTTATCTCTATGAGTGAAGAACAAAGTGAGCAATCACAGATTGATCTAGCCAAGATTGAATCAGATATCACATCTGTTAATGAGCTACCAATTGCAAGTCATAGCGCAGAGTTTGAAAAAATTCATAAACAGTTACAACAAGCGTTAACAAATCTAGACGGAGTTTAAGTAGATGAAGACCCGGCTAGATGCGGAGTTGGTCAGACGCGAACTAGCTAGATCCAGGGAGAGCGCAGTTGAATTAATTGCCGCGGGTAAAGTTTTAGTAAATGGAATTCCGGCAACAAAAGCAGCCTCGCAAGTTGATGCTCAGATATCAATTACTTTAAAGGATGATCAAGCAGAGTATGTTTCACGGGGCGGTCACAAATTATCTGGCGCATTAGATCATTTCTCGACCTTAGCCGTCGCAGGCAAAATTGCGTTAGATGCAGGTGCTTCCACCGGTGGCTTTACCGATGTTTTGTTAAAACGAGGAGCTAAAAAGGTAATCGCAGCAGATGTTGGATATGGACAATTGGCTTGGCAATTACAAAGTGATGACCGAGTAAAAATCTTAGATCGAGTCAATGTTCGCTCCCTTACCAAAGAGCAGGTCGGAGAGGAGATTGATCTTGTGGTTGCAGATCTCTCATTCATCTCATTGAAATTAGTTCTACCGGCATTTATTGATGTGGCAAAAGATGATGCTGATTTCCTAATCATGGTTAAACCACAGTTTGAGGTGGGTAAAGAGAAATTAGGAGCGGGAGGAGTGGTTCGGGATGCCACTTTACGAAAAGAGGCGGTTGCTGCCGTCGCAGAGACAGCATTAAAACTTGGATTGGGGTGTTTAGGGGTAGTAGCCAGCCCGCTTCCTGGCCCTAGTGGCAATGTTGAGTACTTTCTGTGGTTGAGCAAAGCAGGGCAAGCCTTATTGGAAGTAGATTTAGATCTTGCAATCGAGAAGGGACCAGCATGAGCGACCTTGTTAAAACTGTTTTGTTGGTTATCCACCCCAGTCGACCAGAGGCACTTGCCGCAGCTACTGAGTTGGCTAAATTATTAGCTACTAGACAAATCCAAGCTTTTTCCACTTTGCCAATTTCTTCGTTAATGCTATTTAGTGATCAAAAGATTGATTTAGCAGTAGTTCTTGGTGGCGATGGCACAATGCTAAGGGCTGCTGAAATTTTCCGTGGTAAAGGTGTGCCTATCCTTGGAATTAATTTAGGTCATGTTGGGTTTTTAGCAGAGATTGAACGGCCCTCACTTGATGAGGTAGTGAGCGCAATCGCCAGCGGCACCTTCTCAATAGAGGAGCGAATGTCTTTGAACTATCAAGTAATCCGAGATGGCAAGCTTTTGCAATCTGGCTGGGCTTTGAATGAGGTGTTGGTAGAGCGAAATGATCATCAAATGATAGACACATTTGTTCAAATCGATCATCGACCACTTAGTAGATGGTGGTGTGATTCAGTTATCTGCGCAACTCCAACTGGATCAACCGCATATGCATACTCAGCGGGCGGGCCTGTTGTCTGGCCTGAGGTTGATGCCTTGGTACTACTGCCGCTAGCTGCTCATGCATTATTTTCTAGACCAATGGTGGTTTCACCAAACTCTGAGATTGTATTGGACTTAGGAAGTGATTCTGCTGATTTAAATGCAGATGGGATTAGAAGGATTACATTGCAAAAGAATGATCGAGTGATATTGACCAGTGATAAAGAGGATGTTTTATTGGCACATATAAAAACTGCCACCTTCACAGATCGCTTGGTGGCAAAATTTAAGTTGCCAGTCGAGGGTTGGCGTGGGCAGTAAGAAGGTTGGTAAAAGTAGTTTAGAAGAGATTTCAATTAGATCTCTTGGAGTAATTGAGTCCTCCAACATTGAGTTCAAGCCAGGTTTAACTGTATTAACTGGTGAAACTGGAGCTGGAAAGACAATGGTGCTCACCGCTTTGGGTTTGGTGTTAGGTAGTAAATCAGATTCTGATTTAGTAAGGCAAGGCCAAGAGCGAGCAATTGTTACAGGAAAATTTGCAGTTCCTAAAGATTTGGCTACGCAGATAATTGATGCTGGCGGTGAGATCGAGGAGGAAAGTGTTATTATCTCAAGAACTGTTAGTACTGCAGGTAAATCTCGGGTACTAGTTGGTGGCGTTGTCTCATCTGCAGCTGCAGTTTCATCTTTTGCTAGCTCTTTAGTGGAAATTCATGCCCAATCTTCATCCTCTAAGTTAACAAAACCAGGGGTGGCCAGGGAGTTGCTAGATCGTTTTGCTGGTATCGATCTGACCGCCTACCAACAAACCTTTGATCAGTATCAGCAAATACTGCGAAGAATAAATGATTTAAAGGAGCAGCTATCGCAGGCAGATCGACAGATTGCAGAGCTTTCCAAGTTAGCTGATGAGTTTGCGAAATTAAACCCCAAATCTGGCGAATTGGTTGAGATTGAAGATGAGATTGCAAAGCTAGGATCGGTTGAGGTTTTAAATCAAGCAGTTTCTGCCGCTTTAAACCTATTTGAAAATGAGGATCATTCAGCGGTTAATATGCTTCAGCAGATACGAAAAAATCTAGATCAGGTTAATAGCAAGGATAAACAACTAGATGCAATTACTGAAAGATATACCGAAAGTTTGCTTAATCTGCAGGATATATCTAGCGATTTAACCTCATACCTGTCACAACTTGAAGCAGATCCTAATCGGTTTGAGAAGCTGCAGGATCGAAAAGCCTCTTTAAACTCACTGCTTAAAAGGTATGGCAAGGGAAGTGATAAAGAGGCTGCATTTGAACAATTATTAATAGATGGCAAAAGTGCCAAGGAGCGGATAGCTGATTTATCTGGTGGAGATCAGCGGGTAGCAGAGTTACAGAAGGAAGCTGATTCACTCTTCAAGCAATTGCAGGAGCAAGGTTTGGCACTTAGCAAATTACGCAAAGAAAATGGAGAAAAACTATCTTCCCAGGTAACAGATGAGGTTAGAAGTTTATCCATGCCAAACGCCTCTTTTGTAATTGAGCAAACAATAGGAGATGTTAAAAACAGCAAATCATTTACATCCAATGGCATTGATGAGATATCAATTCTGTTTTCAGCACACTCTGGTGGTACTGCACTTGCTTTAAATAAGGTGGCAAGCGGAGGCGAGTTATCTAGGGTGATGCTGGCTTTAGAGGTTGTAATCGCAGAGGCAGAGCCAATTGGAACATATATATTTGATGAGGTTGATGCAGGTGTTGGTGGAAAAGCTGCAGTTGAGGTAGGGAGGCGATTATCTAAGTTATCAAAATCAGCCCAAGTAATCGTTATTACACATTTAGCTCAAGTTGCTGCTTGGGCCGATAATCATTTAGTTGTGAAGAAGAGTGAGAATGGATTAGTGACACAATCTGATGTGATTGAGGTCAGTGCCAACGAACGAAAGATTGAGATTGCAAGAATGTTGAGTGGACAGGAGGATTCTCAAACCGCACAAGAACATGCAGGCGAGTTATTGGCAATCGTTAAGAATGCATGATAATCTAGTCTTCCATGACCGCCCATCATGTGAGTAAACATATTTTTGTTACAGGTGGTGTCGCCTCAAGTTTAGGCAAGGGATTAACAGCTTCAAGCCTAGGTCGATTATTGCGTGCTCGAGGCCTTCGAGTAACTATGCAAAAGCTTGATCCTTATCTAAATGTTGATCCAGGCACAATGAATCCTTTTCAACATGGTGAGGTTTTTGTTACCGATGATGGTGCTGAAACTGATTTAGATATTGGCCATTACGAAAGATTTTTAGACACCAATCTGCACGGCTCGGCCAACATAACTACCGGCCAGATCTACTCAAAGGTGATCGCTAAGGAACGTCGAGGTGAGTACCTGGGAGAAACGGTGCAAGTAATTCCACATATTACAAACCAGATCAAAGATGCCATGAAAGCGATGGCAGGTCCTGATGTTGATGTGGTGATCACAGAGATCGGCGGCACAGTTGGAGATATTGAATCTCAGCCCTTTTTGGAGGCAGCAAGGCAGATAAGACAGGATGTCGGCCGCGATAATGTCTTTTATTTACATGTTTCCTTGGTTCCTTATATGGGACCAGCTGGTGAGTTGAAAACTAAACCCACTCAGCACAGTGTTTCAGCACTTAGATCTATCGGTATTACACCTGACGCGATTGTGTTACGCAGTGATCGACAAATACCTGAATCCGTTAAGAAGAAGATTTCACTTATGTGTGATGTTGATATTGAAGGAGTTGTAGCTGCAGTCGATGCCCCTTCTATTTACGACATACCAAAGGTTTTGTACTCTGAAGGATTAGATGCGTATGTAGTTAAGCGTCTTCAGATTCAGTGTGGTGATGTTGTTTGGGGTGAGTGGGAAGATCTATTGAATAAAGTGCATAACCCAAAACATCAAGTAACTGTGGCCCTAGTTGGTAAGTACATCGATTTGCCAGATGCCTATCTTTCAGTTACCGAAGCATTGCGTGCTGGCGGTTTTGCTAATTTTGCCCAGGTGAATATCAAATGGGTGGCTAGTGATGATTGCGCAACTGAAAAAGGAGCGGCTGCAAATCTAGGAGATGTTGATGCAATCTGTGTGCCAGGTGGATTTGGTGTAAGAGGAATTGAGGGAAAACTGGGAGCTTTGAAATTTGCCCGCGAAAACAGAATTCCAACTCTAGGTCTTTGTTTAGGATTGCAATGCATGGTTATTGAAGTCGCGCGTAATTTAGCTGGTATCAAAGATGCAAACTCAGCTGAATTTGATGAGGCAACCAGCAATCCAGTTATTTCAACAATGAGTGATCAAGTTGAAATCGTTGCAGGTCATGGCCAGATGGGTGGTTCGATGCGGCTTGGTCTTTACAAAGCTAATCTTCTTCAAGGATCAGTTGTCGCTGGTGTTTATAGGAAGAATCAAATAAGTGAGAGGCACCGCCATCGATATGAAGTGAACAATAAGTATCGTGAACAGATATCTAAAACGGGGCTGATTTTCTCTGGACTTTCTCCAGATAAGCATTTGGTGGAGTTTGTTGAATTACCGAAAGAGATTCACCCATATTATGTGGGAACTCAAGCACACCCAGAGTTTTTGTCCAGACCGACCAAACCACATCCTTTATTTGCCGGGTTAATCGCCGCAGCGATCGCAAAGCATGGCAAGTGATCATTTAGCTGACTTTTTTAATTACCTTTCCATAGAAAAGGGGTTAGCTAGCAATACCACTGATGCATATCGACGTGATTTAGATCGATTTTTTCACTATTTATCGATAAACCAACTTAATCCCTCCCAGGTAACATCTGAGGAGTTGGTTGGCTATATTGCCTGGCTAAGAGGACGATCAAATACCGAGTTTAAGATCGGTGAATCTTCAATTGCAAGAAACATAATTAGTTTGCGAAGTTATTTTGCCTACCTTGCAAAAGAGCACCAGTACACAAATCCAACCTTAAATTTTTATCCTCCTAAAATTCCTAAACGGCTCCCAAAAGCTCTTACTGTTGAGCAAATCATGAGTATTTTGGAGATCTCAGGTGATGATTTGATCTCACTGCGCGATCGGGCCTTGCTTGAGCTTTTATATGCAACTGGCGGCCGAGTTACTGAAATCATTAACCTTAATACCACCGATATCTCAACTGTAAAAAATGACCATTCAGAGATTACAACAATAAGAGTAAAAGGTAAGGGGGGAAAGGAACGAGTGGTTCCCATTGGAAGCTTTGGATTAACTGCAGTAAATGATTACTTAACAAGATCAAGGCCAACCTTAAGCAAGGTGTTAACTCAAAGAGCATTGTTTTTAAATCAAAGAGGTGGCAGATTAACTAGACAAAGTGCCTGGAGTATCGTGGCAAATAGAGCTGCACGGGCTGGTTTGGCTGATGTTGTAACACCTCACTCGATGCGACATTCATTTGCAACTCATTTATTAGATGGGGGAGCCGATATCAGAGTGGTGCAAGAGCTACTTGGACATGCTTCCGTTACAACAACGCAGGTTTACACATTAATTACTATTGATCGCTTGCGTGAGAGTTACGCTAGCGCTCATCCTAGAAGCAAATAGTTTTACCGACCACGTAATCTTCTAGCGATAATACTTTGATCACCTTTGGCTTCAAGGTCAGCAATGATTATTGAAAGAGATTCTCGAACGATTCTGCCTCGATCTACTGCAAGTCCTAAATCACCACGAAGTGCTAACCGTGCTTGATCTAGATCATAAAGTTCATCCGGGGATAGATAAACAGTAATTTTCTCATCATGTTTTTCCCGTCCACTTGGCGCACGATCAAAGGCGTTAACTCTTCTTCTTGGAGTTTGGCGAACTGAATTTTTAGGTGTAGGAGCTGCAACTGGTGATTGTGTTATCTCCTCGCTATTTTCACGTTGACTTGGTACCGCACTTAAAGTAGCGGTGTTGCGAAATAACTCATCTGCTCCAGGCAAACTTACGCGACGACTCATTTTGCTCCCCCTCTGGCAATTAATTCTCTAGCTAATCTTCGATAAGAGGCAGAGCCTGAGCTACTGCTGGCATAAGCGGTGACTGGCACACCTGCAACTGTGGACTCTGAGAATCTGACAGTTCTTGAGATAATGGTGTCAAACACCTCATCTGGGAACTCCTTATCAATCAACTCCAAGACCTCACGTGAGTGGCTTGTTTTGCGCTCAAACATAGTGGCAAGGATTCCTAGGATTTCTAACTCAGGGTTTGTATTCTCTTTAATCTTTTGAATAGTTTTCTTAACTAATGAAAGACCCAGCACGGCAAAGTACTCACACTCCATCGGAATAATTACGCCATTTGAAGCGGTCAATGCATTAACAGTTAATGTCCCTAAAGATGGAGAGCAATCAATTAAAATCACATCGTACTTATCAAGAACTGGTGCCAGTAATTTACGTAGCTTATGTTCCTTAGCTATCTCAGAGACAAATGCTGCCTCAGCAGCTGCTAAATCCTCATGGCCTCTAATGAAATCAAGGCCAGCAACTGATGATTTAAGAATGAAATCCTCTAGTTTTGCCTCTGAATCATTTAGTAGATACCAAATCGAGCCGTACTGTTCGCGCAACGCTGGTCCTTTAATACCTAAGCCGGTGGTCATGGAGGCCTGGGAATCAAAATCAATTAGTAAAACTCTCCGACCAACCTCAGCAAGTGCTGCGCCGAGATTGATAGCGGTAGTTGTCTTTCCAACACCACCTTTTTGATTAACAACTGAGATAACTCTTGCAATCCCAGCCTCTGGCGTTTTGATTGGCTCTGCAAAATTCACTAATTTTTTGCCCAATACATCAGCAGTCGTTGCCAAACTCTCCTCTCTTGGAGAACGAGTTGGTTTCAATGTCGATTTAGCGTTTAACCGAGAAGTCTGTCTAGCGTTTTTTCCCATGCCCAGAACCTACGGTGGGGCATATGCAAAGGCAAGGATGTGTGAAGTATCTTGTGCGCATGTCGCAAGAAAATTTATCCACAGCTGCCAACCCACCTGCCTCAATAACCGATGGGCGAGTAGCTGGTTTTTCCTTGCATTTAACTAATTTTGATGGACCTTTTGATCTGCTGCTGCAGTTGATCTCACGCCACAAGATGGATATCACCGAGGTGGCACTGGGTGCGGTGACAGATGAGTTCATCTCCTACATAAAACAGTTGGAAAATGCTGATCAGGGCTGGGACTTAGACAAAACAACAGAGTTTCTAGTTGTGGCAGCGACCTTGTTGGATTTAAAGGCAGCCAAATTACTTCCAAGCGGGGAGATAGATGATGAATCTGATCTTGCCCTACTTGAAGCACGCGATCTTCTCTTTGCCCGACTGCTTCAATATCGAGCATTTAAAGAGATTGCCGCAATCTTTTCCGAAAGAATTGATCGTGAGGAGAAATCTTTTGCCCGATTAGTGGCGTTAGAGCCCCATTTTGCTCAACTACTTCCAGAGGTATTAATCGGAGTAGGAGCTCAACGATTTGCCGCAATTGCTAATCGAGTGTTGACTCCAAAAACAACCCCAGCTTTTAGTATTGATCACCTGCACCAACCTCTAGTTAGCGTAGCCGAGCAGGCTACTAAGGTGGTTGAACACCTTCGGCGTGCCGGCCGAGCAACCTTTAGAGCCCTAATTGCCGATGCTGATTCCACCTTGGTAGTAGTGGCTCGATTCCTATCCTTGCTTGAGCTTTATCGCGAAGGGGTAGTTAGATTTGAGCAGATGGTTTCTCTAGGGGAATTGCAGATCACCTGGATCGGAACTGCATCAGGTGAAGTTAGAGTTAGCGATGAGTTTGATTTGCCGGTACAAACGATAGATGAGGCCGATAATGTCTGAAGTTGAACTACAACGTTGTCTTGAGGCGATTTTGATGGTGGTGGATGAACCGGTTTCCGAGCTTGTTTTAGCTCAAATCATTGAGGCACCAACCGAGGAGATAAGCGCGGCTCTGATATCACTTGCGGCTAAATATGAAGCGGAACAAAGAGGTTTTGAGCTACGTCAGATATCCGGGGGATGGCGTTACTACAGCCACCCTGAAATGTCTCCATTGGTTGAAAAGTTTGTTTTGGATGGTCAGCAAGCCCGCTTAACTCAAGCAGCCCTAGAAACCTTATCTGTTATTGCTTATCGCCAACCAGTTTCAAGAGCTCGAGTATCGGCCATACGCGGGGTTAATGTGGAGGCTGTAATGAAAACCTTGGTAAATCGAGGGTTAGTTGAAGAGGCGGGGATCGAGGGGGAATCTGGTGCGGTTCTGTATCAGACCACATCATTCTTCTTAGAGAAATTAGGGCTTAACTCAATCTCAGATCTGCCTGCGTTAGCACCATTCTTGCCGGATATCGATGGCTTGGATGAGTTGCTTTCAACCTTAACTGATTAGTTTCTTTCTAGGTTTAGTGTCCAACATAAGCGCGGTAAACTAATGCATGGGCTTAACTCGATTGAATAAAATCATTGCAGATGCAGGTATTGCAAGTCGTCGTGCTGCCGATCAATTAATTCTCGATGGTCGTGTAAGTGTGGATGGTGAGACCATTATTGAGCTCGGCGGTAAGTATGATCCGGAAATTCATGACATTAAAGTAGATGGTGAGAGTTTAAAGATAAATAAGTCTAAAACTTATCTAGCTTTTCATAAACCAACGGGTGTTATTTCAACCATGTCAGATCCGGAGGGGCGTGCTAATTTAGGGGATTACTTTGCAGATAGAAAAGACCGTCTATATCACGTTGGTAGATTAGATAAGGATTCAGAGGGTGTAATCCTGTTAACCAATGATGGGGAGCTGGCTCATAGAGCTACCCACCCTTCATATGGCCTGGAGAAAAAGTATCTGGTTGAAATTGAAGGAGAGTTCAATAAGGCGTTATCTGATCAACTGCTTCAAGGGGTCAAACTGGAAGATGGTCTAGCCAGAGCTTTAAAAGTGGTTCACATCAGGGCGGTTACGAAAAATCATCACTGGGTGGAGATCACAATCCATGAGGGCCGGTACCACATAATTAGAAGGCTGATCGAAAGTTTGGGAACTAAGGTGCTGCGTTTGATCCGATTAGAGTTTGGTCCCATCGCCTTGGGAGACATGAAGGTTGGCCGACACCGTGTATTGAATTCCCAAGAGATGACTAATCTCTTTAACCTGTTAAGTATTAAACAATAAAACGACAATTCTAAAAACCATTTAGAGATTTAA
>CAMCVO010000020.1 GCA_945881945.1 Bifidobacterium breve | reverse complement strand
GCATCGGCTGGAAATTCAATATCCACTACCGGTCCAATTACACGGGCAACTCTTCCAGTTGCTGTTTTGACTGACATTATTCGCTCCCTGCGCTAGCTGAGGCGAGCGCATCTGCGCCGCCTACGATTTCACTGATCTCTTGGGTAATTTCGGCCTGACGAGCCGCGTTTGCAAGTCGAGTTAACGACTTAATTAATTCATCAGCATTGTCAGTTGCTGACTTCATAGCGCGACGCCTTGCTGCATGCTCACTAGCTGCAGATTGAAGCATCGCGTTAAATACTCGAGCCTGAATATAGCGAGGTAGTAATGCATTAAGCACCTCACCAGCATTAGGTTCGAATTCATACATCGGCAAGATAACTGCCGGACCTGTTGACTCCACAACTTCAAGCGGCAACATTCGCTTTGCATCTGGAGTTTGAGTAATCATTGATTTAAATTGAGTGTAAATAATATGAAGTTCATCAACGCCATTTAGATCTACTTGGGCATCTGCAATAAATGCTGCAATTAATGCATCTGAAACCTCACGGGCGTGGGCGTAGGTTGGATTATCTGAAAAACCACTCCAAGAGGCTGTGATCTTTCGATTTCTAAACTTGTAGAAATTAATTCCCTTTCGTCCTACTAGATAGGTATTTACCTCAAGCCCTCTAGATTTTAATAGCGCTACTAATTGATCACCTTCTTTAATCGCTGCATTTGAGTACGCACCTGCCATGCCTCGGTCTGCAGTAATGATTAATACCGCAGCTCGCTTTGGATTAGCCGAGGCGGTGGTAAGTGGATGATTAGTAGTAGATAAAGAGGCAACAGCTGAGACTGCCCGGGTTAACTCGTTGGCATAAGGAGATGAGGCAGCAACTTTTTGTTGCGCCTTAACAATGCGAGAGGCTGAAATTAGCTCCATCGCTTTGGTTATCTTCTTAGTCGCCTTTACCGACCGCATACGGCGGCGGTAAATACGAAGTTGGGCACCCATTTTTTCCTAGCTCTCTTTTCTTATCGCTTTATCGCCGGAACTTGACGAGTAATTTGCTCATTATCCACACCATCTAATGCATCAGCTTTCTTTTCATTTACCTCTGCTGCCACCGATGATTTGAATTGGGTTTTGAAGGTAGTAATCGCCTCCTCCAAAGATTTAACAGTTTCATCTGTTAACTCTTTAGTTTGAGCAATCACATCAAAGATTTGTTTGCGCTCTCTGGCAATGAAATCTAAGAACTCAGTTTCAAATCGGCGGATATCTACCACTGGAATAGAATCCATCTTGCCGGTAGTTCCTGCCCAAATTGAAGCTACTTGGCGCTCAACTGAGAATGGTGAGTATTGACCCTGCTTTAGTAACTCAACCATTCGAGCACCGCGCTCTAACTGTGACTTTGATGCCGCATCAAGATCTGAACCAAAGGCTGCGAAAGCTTCTAATTCACGATACTGAGCAAGATCTAGACGAAGACGACCAGCAATTTTTTTAATTGCCTTAGTTTGCGCAGATCCACCAACACGAGATACGGAAATACCAACGTTAATCGCCGGACGAACACCTGCGTTAAACAAGTCAGTTTCTAAGAAGCACTGACCATCGGTAATAGAGATAACGTTGGTAGGAATGAATGCCGAAACATCATTTCCCTTAGTTTCGATGATTGGCAAGCCGGTCATTGAACCGCCACCTAATTCATCAGATAACTTGGCACAACGCTCTAACAAACGAGAGTGTAAATAGAAAACATCTCCAGGATATGCCTCACGACCCGGTGGGCGCCTTAGCAATAGCGAGACTGAACGATAAGCCTCTGCTTGTTTGGAGAGATCATCAAAAATGATCAATACATGTTGTCCCTTATACATCCAGTGCTGACCAATTGATGAGCCGGTGTATGGGGCTAAGTATTTAAATCCTGCTGGATCAGATGCTGGAGCTGCCACAATTGTTGTGTACTCCATTGCTCCTGCTGCCTCTAGTGATCCCTTTACCGAAGCAATTGTTGAACCCTTTTGTCCAATTGCAACATAAATACATTTAACCTGCTTCTTTGGATCCCCACTCTTCCAGTTATCCAATTGGTTAATAATTGTGTCAACTGCAATTGCAGTTTTACCAGTCTGGCGATCGCCAATAATCAACTGACGTTGACCGCGGCCGATTGCAGTCATTGAGTCAATTGCTTTAATTCCAGTTTGCATTGGTTCTTTAACTGGTTGGCGTTGCACAACAGATGGTGCTTGAATTTCCAAGGCGCGATTAGCTTCAGCTTTGATCTCACCCTTGCCATCAATTGGTCGACCTAATGCGTCGACAACTCTTCCTAGGAAGCCATCACCAACTGGAACAGAGAGAATTTCTCCAGTCCGGCGAACAGTTGTTCCTTCTTCAATTCCGGTGAACTCACCCAAAATAACAACACCGATTTCGCGAACATCTAAGTTCAGCGCTAGACCTACTGTGCCGTTTTCAAACTTTAACAACTCCTTAGTCATAGTTGATGGCAGGCCTTCAACTCGAGCAATGCCATCACCTGCCTGGGTGACACTACCGATTTCATCCTTTACGGCAGCTCCTGGTTTATATGCAGCGACATGTTTTGCCAGTGCATCCCGAATCTCTTCGGGGCGGATACTTACTTCGGCCATCTTTTTCTCTCTTCTCTCTTTAAATAACAGATGCTGTGGGCACCTGTTAAAACTAACTTACGAGCGCCCTGCCCGCTTCCGTCAAACGATTAACTATGGTGCCATCAATAACATCATCGGCATATCGCACTGAAATGCCACCTAAAACCCGTGGATCAATCTCAACATTTATATGAACATCTCTGCCCATTTGCTTAGAAAGGGCTGCAACTAACTTGGTTAGCTGGGCATCGCTTAACTCAACCGCACTTTTAACATGAGCAACTAATCGATCTTTTCGTGCAGAAACATAATGTGAGTAGGCAGCTAATGTGGAATCAATACTTCTGCCTCTACGAAGTGAAATAACTCTGCGCAGTAGGTTAAGTGTTGAGTTTACATACTTACCCTTTACCACTGATTCAAGCAAGGAAATCTTTCCTTGATCAGTATCAGCTGAGGTGTTTAATGCTTGCCTTAGCTCTGGGTTTGCTCGAAGTACTCTTGCAAAATCAAACAATTGATTTTCAAGTCTTTCCAACTCGCCATTTTTATCTGCGGCAGCAGCTTCTGCTTCGACAGCTAAATTTTCAATAGCATCTGCAATCTCACCTGGGCTAGACCATCTAAGTGAGGCAGCTAAGGCAAGTAATGATTGAGCTGGAGAACTGATATTTTTCACAAATAAATTTGAGATTAAATCCGCTTTTGCTGATGCATCACGGGAGTTGTCTGTCAGAGCACGTCTGACACCAATTGATGTGCTTAATACTGAAAGAATTGTAAACAAGTCTGTGGCAAAAACGGCTGCATCAGGAGCAGATTGTTTTTCAACAACCTGTGCCAATGATTTACGCAGAGTTAAAACTGATGCTCTGCTGGATCCGCCCAATACTTTCATGGTTATTTACTCTTCTCCAGATCTGCAATAAAGCGATCAACTATCCGAGACTGACGAACCTGGTCATCTAATGCTTCTCCGACAATCTTTCCGGCTAGCTCAGTTGCAAGTGCACCAACCTCATTACGAAGTGAGGTAATTGCCTGTTGACGCTCAGCTTCAATCGCTGCAGTTGCTGCAGCAGAGATTCGAGTTGCTTCCTCAGTTGCTTTGGTACGCAGATCTTCAATAATCGCAGCACCTTGCACCCGAGCATCTTCACGTATTTTTTGTGCTTCGCCCTGTGCATCTTTGAGCTGAGAGGTATATTTCTGAAGGGCAATTTCTGCCTCTCGTTGTGCTTTTTCAGCACGCTCTATGCCACCAGCAATAGCATCAGTTCGCTCCGCAAATGCTTTTTCAAATAACGGAACTACCTTTGCGCGTAGAACTAAGAAAAGCAATGAGAAGGCAACAAAGCCAACAATTAATTCAGCGGTGTGCGGAATTAAAGGGTTAGCAGCTTCACCTGCCGCCCAGTTGCTATATCTAGGTTGAAACATCTTCTACCAATCCTCGCGCTTATTAAAGTACGAAAGCTAGAACTAGACCGAATAGCGCAAGCGCTTCGGCTAATGCGAAACCTAGGAATGCGATCGGTTGCAGTACTGATCGTGCCTCAGGTTGGCGTGCGACACCGCTTATGTAAGCGGCGAAGATCATGCCCGTTGCGATTGCAGGTCCGATTGCAGATAGGCCATAACCGACCAGGTTGAGTGTGCCTTCCATATTCTTTTCCTTCTTTCTTAGTTAGGTGTTGCTTTGGTTTTTTCTAGTGTTCATCCGCCAACGCACCCGCAATATAGAGGGCAGTTAACAGAGTAAAGATATAGGCCTGTAGACATTGAACCATAAATTCAAAAAACGTAAGTCCAATACCAAAGGCAAATGCGAAAGGTGAGACCAGTTTTAGGCCAATAACGCCTTGCAGAAGATGTTCACCTCCGAGGATAAAAACCAGCAAAAGCAAGTGACCGGCGAACATATTGGCAAATAGACGAAGGGATAAAGTGAGCGGGCGAACAATAAAATAAGTAGCAACTTCAATAGGGGTTAGCAATATGTACACCGGCTTTGGTACTCCGGGCATAAACATAATTTCTTTCAAATAAGGCATGAGACCTTTGTGTTTAATCGCAACGTAGTGAAAAATTACAAAGGTAAAGATGGCTAACACATACGGAAAACTGACCCTAGACATCGTCGGGAACTGCAAAAATGGAATGATGCCAAACAAATTATTAGTTAAGATGAATGTGAATAGTGTAAATAAATATGGAACAAAGCGCATAAACTCATGACCAATAACATCTCTTGCCAAATCATTTCTAACGAATCCATAAATTGATTCGCCTGCAAATTGAAGCTTCGATGGCACAATCAAGGCTTTTCTTGCTGAAACAATGAAGAAGGTTGAAATTAAAATTACTGAGAAAAATACTAAAAAGACTGGTTTTGTTGTAAATGGGTTGTCGCCAAACACTGGAGGTAAATTAAAGTCAGCGGTGCTAGGTGGCTTAAAGCCTTCCTCCGCTGCTAATTGCACGCCCACTTAAATCTCCAAAAGTTAGTCGCTGTTCGGTTTAAACTATTTCAAAATTGCCTAGGTTACATAGCCACTGGGGAGGAACGACTACGGGGGAAACCTTATTCGATGAGGCAGATTACTGGGAAATGAGCACAGGTAAAAATCGGTGTTTGTATAGAAATGTGACCCTAATCGCGCCCAAACCTCAGCCATACTAAGTAAATTGATGCACCAGCACCTAGAAGCATCCCAGCCAATACTAAGTATGTGGTTCCCAACCAGCGATCCAAGCCCCATCCAATTCCGCCCCAAATAATGAGTCCAGACAGCAGATACCCCACAATTGACCAAAGGGCATTCTCTTCATTTTGAGAGTTACTAATATTTTCATTATCTGAATTTTTTCGGCTCATTGTTGATCCTCCTCTTTCTTAGGTAATGGCATCTGAAATCGTAGCTTGAGGAAACTACGAATCTCACCAAACAACCATGCCATCGTAATCAAAATTGCACAGATAGCAAAACTACCTCGATCAATGGTACTTCTGTCGCTATATTTTGTAACTAACAATAGAAAGGCACCCATGAATACTACTTTTGCAAAATATGAAAACATCGCAAGCGCCATGGTTGCCATTGGATCCAAATCTCTAGAAACTCTTGCCACCAATAGGTGAACACTAAAAAAAATGATTACGGTCATCGAGGCTAGTAAAGCGCCAAATAAACCTGATCGACCATTTACAAACGCCATAACCGTTGAACTTAAGCCAGCAACTATCGAGGCAGGTAATACCGCTCCGCGCCATAGTTGAGTATCACTCATTGCGCGCCACACCTATCGTGCTACTCTTAATAATTTTTAGAGATAGTAAAAATATTGCTGTTCCTGCAATTATTGCGATCCAGAATGGAACAAATGCTGCAATTACTGTTGGAAATGCAAACATGCCAGTCCATAGATAGAGCACAACTGTGGTGCGCTGCTGCGTCAATCCGTATCGCATTATCCGGTGGTGTAGGTGTTCACGATCTGCTGTAAATGGGGAACGACCAGCTTTCACACGCCTTAATATCGCCATTGCAAAATCAAGTAGTGGAATTGCAAGAATAGTAAATGGTAAGAGAAGCGGCAGTAGTGCTGAGCCACCATTTTCTTCTGTAATAACTGAGGCATCAACCTGGCCAGTTAAGGTTATTGCCGATGCGCTAATCATCAAACCTAGGAACATCGCACCTGAATCACCCATAAAAATTTGTGCAGGGTGAAAATTATGGGGCAAAAAGCCTAGGCATAATCCAATAACTACTGCGGTAATTAATGATGGTGCACCTGCTCGATTTAATCCATTAATAACTGCCAATAAGTAGGAGAAGGCAAAAAATGATCCTGCGCAAATCATCACAATTCCAGTGGCTAAACCATCTAAGCCATCGACAAAATTAATTGCATTGATTACTACCATTACAAACAAAATTGTCAGCAACTGACCAATATTTGTTGGCAGCGTGGTGATGCCATTGATTGGCAGCCAAAGAATCTGTACACCATAAATAAGTAATATCCCAGCAGCTAAAGCTTGTCCTGCAAACTTAGTAATTGGATCTAAATCAAAACGGTCATCTAACATTCCCAGGAAAAGAATAAAAGTGCCACTTAAAAAGATGCCCGTAGCCTCGGTACCAAATGATTTATGAACTAATGGCAGATGATTGACTATTACTAGTGTTAGCGCCATCGCTATCCACATTGCTAATCCACCCCAACGTGGTGTGGGCTGTAAATGAACATCTCTACTTCTGATTGCTGTAACTGCACCCGCTTTTACTGCTAAATCTTTAACTAGCGGTGTGACTAAATATGTAATTAGTGCTGCAAGTAATACTGTTACTAAATACTCACGCATCTGAGATTAAATTTAATTCTTTGGCTCTGGATAAACTGGAAACTTAGCGGTTAATTGATGCACTTCAGATCTAATTGATTTCGCTTTGTTCTCATCATCGCCTTCTTTAATGGCTCTGGCAATAAAGGATGCAATCTGACCCATCTCACTCTTTCCCATACCTTGGGTTGTTATCGCGGCTGTGCCAACTCGGATGCCACTGGTAACTGCTGGTGTCTCAGGATCAAATGGAATCGCATTTTTGTTTAGTGAAAGACCTGATCTGCCACATCTTTCATCAGCTACTTTTCCATTTACTTTTGTAGATCTGATATCGATCAGAGCTAGGTGAGTTTGCGTTCCACCAGAGACTGCACGCATGCCAGCTGCTTCAAGGCCTCTTGCTAACTCCTGGCAATTTTCAATTACCTGTTTTGCATAATTCTGATACTCAACAGTTGCACACTCTTTAAGCGCAACAGCTTTACCGGCGACCGCACTCATAATTGGTCCACCCTGCATGCCTGGAAATATTGCCTTGTCGATGGCAGCTGCATGTTTTTCTTTACTTAAAATCATGCCACCCCGTGGCCCCCTCAATACCTTATGTGTTGTAAAGGAAACGACGTCGGCATAAGGAACTGGTGATGGAATCGCTTTGCCTGCAACTAATCCAATGAAGTGAGCAGCATCTACCCACATAATTGCCCCTACCTCATCACATATCTGGCGAACTTTTTCAAAATCAATCAAGCTTGGATATGCGGTAGCACCAGAGCAAATCATCTTTGGTTTGTGCTCAATGGCTAAATCTCGTAATTGGTCGTAATCAATTAACTCATTATCTTGCCTCACACCATATGAAACCACGTTAAACCATTTACCAGAAAAGTTAACCTTCGAGCCATGGGTTAGATGACCACCATGTGGCAATGACATAGCCAATACTGTGTCACCAGGCTTTGTAAATGCCTGATACACCGCAACATTTGCACTAGCACCTGAGTGTGGTTGTAAATTTGCATGTTCGGCGCCAAACAACTTCTTTGCTCGATCAATGCCAATTACCTCAACCTTATCAACCTCTTCGCAACCACCGTAATATCGCTTACCTGGGTAACCTTCGGCATATTTATTTGAAAGCGTGGAGCCCATAGTAGAAAGCACAGCAGCTGAGGTGAAATTTTCACTTGCAATAAGTTGTAGATCTTGACGCTGACGAACCAATTCTGAAATTACAACCGCAGCGATCTCGGGGTCTTGTTTTTCTAGAGCATTAAAATCAGGCCCGTAGTACTTCTCAGTTCTAGACATGTGGCAAGCCTAAAGGGTTGGAGCGGAAATAGTAGGAACTGTGGCTCTTAATTGTTCTAGTGTGATTGCACCAACTCGCTGGAGTGTGATTTCATTCTCAGAAAACTCAACCCAGGTTGAGAGCGGACCAGCTGGCAAGAGGCCCTCATCAAAAATTGCTCCAACATCACTTTCATAAATTGCAAGTGTGGCTAAATCTAAAACTGTTGGTTTACCAACCAATGCTGCCGAAGATGTTGCGAGTGGACCTGATTGCTCCAATATGGCTGAAATGAATTTATTATTTGGGGATCGAAGATTTACTTTACCCAATCTACGATCATCACCTAAATTCCAGGTTAATCCGGCTTGAGATTTTACAGTCACTGAAAGTAAGCCTGGCCAAAATTTATCTAGCAATCCTTCTTGTTGGAGTGTGAATGCTGTTGCAACTCCCCGGGCCATATTTTTGTCTTTGACAAATACTTGTAATGTAATTCCAGCTGAATTTCCTCGTAGTATATGGATTGCATTTACGGCATCCTTATCAAAGGCATTTGCCAGATAAACATAGCCGTGCTCGCTAGCAGCAATAATTACCTCACCAGCTCTTAAGTATCTAAGTGCGCTCTCAACAGATTCGTTGAATAAATCCCCGGTGGATTGAGTTAAATCGATTCGCTCAGCCATATCTATTCCTTATCGTTTGACTGCGCTAGTAAATCTATCTCTGCCAGTTAAATCAGCATGAGTTTGTGCTGGTAGAAAATCTTTAGCCAGTAGATTTCTAATCAACTCCGCTTGCCTTTCATGGTGCTCAGTTATGAAATAGCCACCTGATTTTAATAATCTAGTGGCGGCTTCAATAAATTGTTTTGGAACAAGCATTCCATCCACTGGGCCACCTCGCAATGCAATCTCTGGTTCGAAGTTGGCTACTTCAATGGGTAGTCTCTCGTCATTTGGTATGTACGGTGGATTTGCAACGACTACATCAGCTTTGACCTCTGGCAGCGCACTCTGTACATCTTCAACTACTACTCTGATCGGCAGATCATATTTAGCAATATTTTTATTTAACCACTGGGCAGCATCTGGTGATTTTTCAACTGCGACCATGCTCACCTTCAATCCTTTGATACTTGCCTCAGATGCAATAGCAATACTTATAGCACCAGAGCCTGCACCTAAATCAATAATACTTTTGGCTTGATCTTTATCATTCTGTGAGTTTAGGTGACCAATTACTCGATCAACAATTAGTTCAGTTTCAGGTCGAGGAATTAAGACACCCTCGCCCACCTCAAGTTCTAAGTATCTAAATGCTGCATTACCAGTTATGTATTGAACTGGCCTGCCTAAAAGTCGCTGCTTAATCAATTCATTAAATTCAACTGCTATTTTTTCTTGCTCAACCTCATTAAGTTCGATTGCCTGGCTGTGAATTTGCTTTCTAGAAACTCCAAGCAGGTGAGCAAGCAACAACTCTGCATCTACTATCGGTATTTTATTCTTTTCAAATTGTGAGAACGCTGCTCTTAGCAGCTCTTTCATGAGTTACCTGCTGATAGCTTTGCAGTGCGATCTGCATCAATTAAAGATTGAATTACTGCTTCTAAATCTCCGTTCATTACTGAATCTAAGTTATTTGCTTTGTAATTAACTCGGTGATCGCTTAATCGATTCTCTGGAAAGTTATAAGTTCTAATGCGCTCACTTCGATCAACTGTTCTTACTTGATTCTTCCGCTCCGCTGATGCGATCCGCTCCGCCTCTTCCTGAGCTGCTGCCAACATACGAGCTCGTAAAATACGAAGGGCAGACTCTTTATTTTGTAGCTGACTTTTTTCATTCTGGCAAGAGACCACAATGCCAGTTGGAATATGTGTAATGCGAACTGCTGAGTCGGTGGTATTTACGCTTTGTCCGCCAGGACCAGATGAGCGATAGACATCGATTCGAAGATCATTCATATTTATATCAACATCAATCTCTTCCGCTTCAGGCAAGATTAAAACTCCAGCAGCTGAGGTGTGGATTCGCCCTTGTGATTCAGTCTCTGGCACTCGTTGCACACGGTGCACGCCACCTTCAAACTTTAATTTCGCATAAGGAGTTTGTCCTGGCTTTGCTACCCCTTTGGACTTAATTGCAACTGACATATCTTTATAACCACCCATATCACTTGGGGTGGTATCAATTACTTCAATCTTCCAACCTTGTTTTTCGGCAAATCTTGAATACATTCGAAACAGATCACCAGCAAATATCGCAGATTCATCCCCACCAGCTCCTGCTTTAATTTCCATGATCACATCGCGATCATCATTTGGATCTCGGGGTAGTAGTAACTCTTCTAAAAGTGATGCTGCTTCATCTTTAGTTTTCTCTAGTGCAGTAATTTCAGATGCAAAACTTGGATCAGCCTCTGCTAACTCTTTGCCAGCATTTAAATCCTCTTCAGATAATTTGTATGCACGGTAGCCAGCAATGACTGGACCAAGTTGGGCATATCTTTTGCCCAGCGCTCGTGCCTTATTTTGATCAGCATGAATAGAGGGATCGGCCATTTGTTCTTCAAGTGACTCATACTCAGCTAATAACTCATTAACTTTGGCAAACCGTTCCATCTAATCCCCCTTTCAAAAATAATAAGTTAGAAATTAAAAAGAGAGCGCACCACATCTTTCGATGTTTAGGTGCGCTCTCTTAACTAAAACTACTTAGTGCCGCTCTTGTCAGCCTTCCCGAAACGCTCTTGGAATTTAGCTACACGACCGCCGGTATCAAGAATTCTCTGCTTGCCGGTGTAAAACGGATGGCATACAGAACAAACTTCAACATAAATTGAGCCGTTCTCTTTGGTGCTGCGGGTAGTGAAAACTTCACCGCAACCACAAGTTACCTTGGTCTCGACATACTGTGG
>CAMCVO010000019.1 GCA_945881945.1 Bifidobacterium breve | reverse complement strand
CAGTTAAAGCTTGTTTAATCACCTGCTGCATTGACTCAAGGTGAGCTCTGCTTGCCACCTCAGGGACTACGCCACCGAATCTGGCATGCTCTGCAACACTTGAAGAAATTACATTTGCCAGCAATTTTCGATCATCAACAATTCCTACCGCTGTTTCATCACAAGAAGTTTCAATTCCTAATACCAGTGCCATTATTTAAGCTCCTTGCGCATTACTACTGCAGTCAGCCCCGGACCATAGTAATTTTCCCGATTTGAAACCTCGCTAAAGCCAAATGATTCATATAACGGGCGTGCTTGGTCATTTCCTAATCTCATCTCAAGCATAATTGCAATAGCTTGTTTAACTCTGGCCCAATCAATTAACCGCTTTAACAACTCTCGGCCAATCCCTTTACGCCGGTATTTTTCACTTACGGTAATTGTATGAATATCTGCAACATCAGCTACAAAAAATATTCCAGCATAGGCAACTAACTCACCCTCATGTTCTGCCACTAAGTACTGCGCATTTTTAGGTGCCTTAGAAAACTCCTCTTTAAACTGCGCAATAGACCAAGCCGCTTTCTCATAAACCTCTTTTTCAATTGCAGCAGCAGGAACTAAATCAAGTGCTGTCATTGCCCGAAACTTAATTCCCTCCGGAAGTGGGTGTGCATCAGGTTTTCTTATATAAATTGGCTGCAACACTGATTTATTGCTTAATGCAAGTTTTGCAACTGCTATCGCATCTGGAAAGTACTCGCCCTCTTCATATATTGGAACTGCAAACTTGCCCAACTCCTGCACTTGGCTTACAGCTGGTTCAGTAATTCGTGACCCATTTTGATATCTTGCCCAATATCTTTCCTTACGCCTTGCATCTGTTGAAACAATAAAATCAGCATCAGAAATTGAACTAGCCATTGCATCTAATGAACAAACCCCAACCCAATCGATTCCTGCGGCAAGTGCGTAGCTTTGTGCAAAAACAATCCCAACTCTTAATCCAGTAAATGGACCAGGCCCCATACCCACTGCTACTAAATCTATCTTTGGCGCACCTTGCAAAGCTTGTGCTACTAACTTAGGTAGATACTCACCATGGGCCAATGGATCATTGTGGCTTTGAGTGAATAGAACTTGGCCATCCTTAACAACGGCAACAGATGTCTGTGAGGTTGAGGTGTCAATTGCCAACACTGTGCTCATAGCTCTAATCCGGCCCATCTATCACCAGTTGGAATGAGAGTCACAACTCTAGAGTCCTCTGATTCACCTTGCTTAATAACAATCTCAAGGAATTGCTCAGTAAGAGTGCTAACAAAATCTGATCCCCACTCAATGACAAAAACGCTATTTTCCAAATAGCTTTCAAAATCTAAATCAGCAAATGCGTTCAAATTATTCCCAATTAATCGGTAAGCATCGATATGAATAAAATTCGGCTCACCCTTATGAATCCGGCTAATCACAAAAGTGGGAGATGTAATTGATGTAACTCCAAACGCTGTAGCAATTCCTTGGGTTAAAGTTGTTTTCCCACTTCCTAATTCTCCAGTTAAAACCACAACATCACCGCTTCTAAGCTTGGTTCCAATTTTGGCACCAAGCTGGTGCATTTGGGCAACTGAGTCAATCGATATTTCCATAGTGGCGGTTAGTTTATAGATAAAGAAAGGGCCCCAGTTTCCTGAGGCCCCTTCGACTAGATATCTAGCTGATTTAGATTACTTATTGACGATATTTCAACAGTGGAGCTCGGTAGTTAGCATCAACAAACAAGTTTGGATCATTCTTGATTGCTGCATTAACTGCACTAGCGGTTGGAGCCTTGCCTGATTTGGCAGAGGCACCTAGCAACTTAGCAATAGCCATGTATTGGCTAGTTGTGAAGTTACAGTGAGTAGTTCCATTTGTTGCAACCGTAGGCTTGATTGGAGAACCAGTCGCGCTGAATTTTGTGTACTCATCAGCTGGCTTATTCCAGATATTAACCAACATACCCTTTGTTGCACTACCACCTGAAACAGCGGATGTGTACTGATCAATTAAGTACTGGGTAGCACCTGGAGGTGTTACCTGATCAGCAGTAGCTGTAATTGTGATCGTAGGAACAGTGATCGCTCCCTTTGGTTCATATATCTGTTTGATCTTTGCAACAGCTGCTGGATCTGATTTAACACGTGGAGCGGCTGGGTTTAGCCTGTTTAAGTAAGCACCCATTCCCGCAATACCCAAGCTTTGACCAGAAAGTGCTGCAGCATAGGTATCAGCATCTGCACCAAGACGTGCAACATAATCAGTATTTGAGTTATCAAAAATGATTCCGCCAGCACGTTGCTCAAGATCATAACCTGCAACTACGCCAAGTAGCGCCGCAGTTGAACCATTTTCAAGAACTGCAAGTGCTGGATTGATTAACAATCCAAACCCAGTTTCAAGTGCACCAGCTGGTCCACTTGAGGCATCAAAAGTAGTTGACTGAGTTGATATACCTGACATCAGGCCAAGCATTAATACCGCGCTTCGAACTGGAAGTGCTTTTAATGCAGCTGGGACTGTTGAGGTAGCAGGCCATGTTGGTGAAATTGGGTTAGCGGTAATCGCAGCCTCAATTGACTGAAACACGACAAGAACCTTGCCAATATCTCCTAGCATTTCAAGGTAACCAGCTGTTCCCGCTGAGTAACCGGCAAGTTTGATTGTTGGATCAAAGAATGTCTTTACTCCCCAAAGGAAATCTCCGGCCATTGTGATCTCTGAAAGCGCAGAATCTGAATAACACATTGCGCCAACTGCATCAAAAAGACCAGAATATTGCTCGGCTAGGGCTTGGGTTGACAATGCTCCTAATGAATTACCCCAAGCAACAACCTTGTCGATTTTTGAATACTTATCTCTAGCAATAGCGTTTACCTCAAGGGCAGCATAAACCTGCTCAGTTACATTCCAACCTTGAATTTGCACGCCTGCTCCAGCCAAGGCAAAGCCTTGAGAAAGAAGTAGTTCGCCAACCTCTTGGGTTGGTGCAATTTCAGGAGCAAAGTTTCTTGCTAGTCCTGTAGGTGCAACTACTGGAATTGGAGGAAGGTCCACGTTGTAACGAATTCCATGTGAGTAAAGCATCATGGTTCCGTTGAACTTGGAAGGCATTCTGATTTCATACTTAGAACCTCTAAAGTCAGTTCCAGTACATTTTTCGTAATCAACATTCTTTCCATTAACAGTTATAGCTTCTTGTACGCAAGTCGTTACAGCATTTGCAGTGCTTGGAATCGCAACGGCAAAAACTGAAACTAACGCAGCTGAAGTAAGAGCAACAAGACTCTTTTTAAGCTTTAGAGTTTTCATTGGTTTGTTGGTATCCCATTCTTTGGAAGTGGTTTACGTGTAAAGCTCGATAGAACTGGTGCAGCAGTTGAAGTTGAGTCTGTTGTGTACAAAGTTACTTTGCCACCAACAGGCTTTAGTTCACCCTTTGCATTTAGTTGTCCGAACCAGTATCCGTTGTAACCCACACGGCTAGTAGCTGAGTAGTTAAGAGGAGCAAGACCTGCGCTGGCAAACCCTGCACCCTTACTTTCAATTGCTTTGATTAAGCCTGCGCGAGTTAAATTCTTGCCAGCCGCACGCAAAGATTGAACTGTCAGCATCGCTGAGTTCATTCCCTGCAGCACAACATTGTCAAAAGAATCACCCTTGTTGTACTTCTCATTTATCTTCATAAATTGAGAAACATAGGCATCAGTGGAATCTTTTGCATCTGGGAAGAAGCTAGCAGCGTATGCACCTTCAATTGTTGCTGGCTTTACGCCTAGCGCTAACAATGTATTGGCATCTCCACCAACTGAGCCCGCAATCCAAGTAAATCTTGATGTGAGTGAAAGTTTCTCAGCAGCTTTTAAAATCAAAGCTGTTGAATCAGTTGTTCCCATTAACACCATTACTGGCTTTGCAGCAGCAGGAACAGCGGCATTTACGCCAGAGAGTAAACTCTCTGCTAGTGCTGCAGTTAATGATCCCTGAGGATACAAGGTTGGGTTGCTAGTAAATTTATGACCAGCTAACGCAAATCCCTTTACACCATCCTTGCCAAACTCATCATCTTGAGCGATCAAGAATGATGGCATCGGCTTCATTGTTGGAGTATCTGCAATTAACTTGGCAATAATTTTTGCTTCCATTGCATAACTTGGAAGAACTAAAAATGTGGTTGGGTACTTAGCTTTATCATCAAAACCGCTGAACCCAGTGTTTACAAAAAGATCAGGGACATTGTTCTTAGCTAATTGAGCTGCAACATATGCCTTTGAGTGAGTCGCTGTGCCAAGCGCGCCAACTATTGCAAAAACCTTGTCAGAAAGAACAAGATTTCTAGTTTGAGTTGCGGCTAGTTGTGGCAAGTACTTATCATCACGAGAGATTAATTTAATTTTTCGACCATAAACACCACCGTTATCGTTGATGTAGTCAAAGTATGCCTTCATGGCACGAGGTAGCTTGCCGTATGACAATGCCACAGTACCTGTCTTAGGCGATGTGATTCCTAGTTTAATCTCAGTGGCAGTTACGCCAGGATCGGCAGCTAGCGCAGGAACTGAGCTAACTAGCATTGAACCTGCGGCAACTAACGCTGAAACGATTGAGAGACGTTTCATACGAGTATTTCTGATCATTTATTTCCTTCCATATAGTTGTCTTGCTTGTTAAATCTTAATGCTTCCTCTTGTGTAGTAAATGCCCTGGCCCATTTGGCGTAAATACAACTGCCAGGATTAGCAGTGCACTTACTAGGAAACCAGGCAAGGCTACGGTGAACCCTTCGGAACCTCCTATGCGTGATACTACCGATTCGGCGATTTCAGGTATTGCCACCAGGATCAGCCCCCCTAGCATCACACCTTTTAGGTTATACACGCCAGTAACAACCGCCCCTGTCAGCAGTAAAAATGAGAGGCTGAGCGGAAATGCGCTTGGAGAAACCCCGCTTATCAGCATTACCAGCAATCCCCCAGCCAATCCTGCTACACCTGAGCTGAGCGCAAATGCAAGTACTTTTACTCGGCCAGTATTTATACCGGCAAGAGATGCTGCTACTGGATTATCCCGTAAAGCCCTAAATGTCCGGCCATATCTTGATGCCAAAATATTTGAAATAAACCAAATCATAATTAAGGCAGCTAGTGCGCAAATCCAGAAAAACCATTTGTATAGAGAAAAATCCTCACCAAATCTTGCTGGTGGTAACCCAATATCAAACGCCACGCCTTGCTCTCCACCCAATATCTCAAATTGATTGGCAATTGTTGGAAGAGAAACGGCAAGGGCTAATGTTGTTCCGGCAAGATAGGGTCCACTTAATCTTGCTACTGAAAATCCTAAAACTAATCCAAAGATACCAGCAGTAAATGTAGCAAGAACCAATGCAATAACTGGTGGCAGTCCAAGATTATTAGTGGTCAAGGCCGCAACATATGCACCGACTGCCATCAATGCACCATGGCCTAAAGATAATTGACCCGAATACCCAGTTAGCAAAATAATCGATGCAATTGCAAGTGCGTAGGTAGCAACTAGCGCACCTTGAGATAAAACTAATTCATCAACTCGATCACCAATTAGCAATAAAACCCAGCCAATTGCCAGGAAAATGAAGCTTCTTTTTTTGACTGAAGTATTATTCATATTAGTCTTTTCTTCCTTTGCTTGAAGAAAATAATCCGTTTGGCTTAACCAGCAACACAATAATTAAGAGTGCAAAGGCGGTTGTAAAAACCAATTTATAACTAACATAGGAAGCGGCAAAATTAATTGCAAAGCCCAGAACCATTGCCCCAGCGACCGCACCAAATAAACTATCTAAGCCACCTATTACCGCAGCGATAAATCCAAAAATTAACAGCACATCCATTGCGTTCGGGTGTAGGTAAGATCCTGGTACATACAACATGCCAGCTAGGCCACCAGCTGCACCTGCAATAGCCCAACCAAGAGTACGAACTGCATCAACTTTGATGCCTGATAGCCGCGCGATCTCAGGTGAAAATGCAGAGGCACGAAGTGCTAAGCCAATATTGGTCTTTTGAAATAAAAGCGTCAGCAACAACATCGCAATTGTCACAACTATTAAGACCATTAAGTTAAAGGGGCTGAATGCGACCACAGTTCCAAATAATTTGTAACCTTGAGTTGACACTGGTGCTTCTATCGATACATAGTTAAATCCCCAGATAAATCCGATAACAGATTGAATCAATCCAAGTAACCCCAGAGTTGCTACAACTGGAGCGATCATCACAATTGGACCACTTTTAACACGCTTAAAGATCGGTCGCATGAAAAATCGGTCAATTATTGCCCCAACCAGGCCTCCACAAATAACTGCAACAAATAATCCAACCCAATATGAGCCAGTTCTTATAGTTACTTCATAACCAATAAAGGTGGTGAATACAGCTTGACCTGCTTGAGCAAAATTAACGACTCTAGTGGAGCGCCAAACTAGTACCAATGAAATTGACATCAACGCATAGATTGCACCTGATGAAAGTGAGGTCAAAACCGCTGTTATAAATTGATTCATATCAAAATCCCAAATAAGCTGAACGAACCACTGGATCACTTAATAATGTGTCGGCTGAACCCACAGCCACTACTGAACCTAAATTCAATACCACTCCCTCGTCTGCAATTTTTAGGGCGCCAACCGCATTTTGTTCAACTAGCACAACGGTTAAATCCATTTTGGTGACAAGTGATTTAATGGTTTGAAATATCTGTCCAATGATTAAAGGAGCAAGTCCTAATGAAGGCTCATCCAATAAAAGAAGTTTAGGTCTTGCAATTAATGCACGCCCAATTGCCAACATCTGGCGTTCACCTCCTGAAAGCGAACCAGAAATCTGGCCTAATCTTTGGCCGAGAATTGGAAAAATTTCAATTACCTCATTAGTTGCATTTGAAACATCTTTTTTATCTTTCCGCCACAGCCCAGATAAAGCTAAATTATCCCTAACTGTTAACTCTGAAATTACAGATTTTCCATCTGAAACATGCATGATTCCTGAGCGAGCTAAGTCCTCAGTTCTGCGATTTAAAATTGATTCACCATTCCAAGTTGCACTGCCTGACTCGGGCTCTTTAAGCCCAGACAAGGTGCGAAGTAATGTTGTTTTACCAGCACCATTTGCACCGATAATTGCGGTCAACTTATTTTTTGGAACTTTAAATGAAACATTATTTATTGCTCTAATTGCGCCGTGATCAATAGTTAGGTTATCTACAATTAAACTCAATTGTTCACTCCTAAATAGGCAGCAACTACAGCTGGGTCTCGTCTTACCGTTTCAACCTCACCAGATGAAATAATCTCACCAAAGTTCAATACATATAACCGATCACAAACTGACATCACAACATCCATATGGTGCTCAACTAGAATCACTGAGCATTGAGTTGCCAAGTTGTGAATTATTGAGTTCATCCATTCAGTATCCTCAATACCTAAACCACCAGCAGGCTCATCTAGCAATAGGATCCTCGGTTCACTGACTAACGCGCGAGCAATAGCAACCCGTTTAGTAACTGGGTAAGGCAAAGTGTCAGCCCTGCGATCTGCAATTCCAGCTGCATAAACTCTTTCAAGTGCACTCATTGCACGATTTCTCATTTTTTCTTCATCGTGAGTATTAAAACCAAGTGCTGCAGAAATTAATCCACTCCTTGCATTTTTATTATCGCCAATCATCACATTTTCTAACACTGTTAATTCAGGAAACAATCCAACACCTTGCAATGTTCTAGAAATTCCAAGATTTACCAAATCATGGGCCTTAGGCCATTTATGAGATTTTCCATTAATTTCCAACTCGCCAGAGGCAACTGGTGCTAACCCTGATAGGGCGTTAAACAAAGTTGTCTTTCCTGCTCCGTTTGGACCAATCAGACCAACCACTTCATTGTTGTTTAAATCAAGGTTCATATTTGAAAGAGCTTTTAAACCGCCGAAGTTAACCGATAAAGATTTTATCGACAGTAATTTTTCATCACTCACGGGAGTAGATTCTAGGCACACGGGGACCAATTCGGGTAACTATCTCGTAATTTATACTCCCTGATGCTTTGGCCCATTCATCGACGGTGTATTCCCCGCTATTACCATCTCCGAAAACAATCACCTCGCTCCCAGTTTGCGCAGTTGAAGCCGCTCCAAGATCTACTACAAACTGATCCATTGAGACTCGACCAATTATCGGAGCACGATTGCCGGCAACAAATACACCAGCAGCATGATTTGCGTTTCGTGGGATTCCATCTGCATAACCCATAGCAACTACGCCAAGCTTAGTATCGCTCTTTGTTACTGCGGTGCTGCCATACCCAACCCCAGCACCTTTTTTAACTGACTTTACTAAATGTAATTTAGCTTTCAATTTCATTGCGGGCATTAAACCTAAATCTTTAGAACTACCAAGATTATTAACATCAGGACTTAGGCCATATAAACCAATTCCCCATCTAATTATATTCTTGTGTGAGTCTGAGTTTTTTAACGAAGCCGCTGAGTTTGCAATATGGCAATACTCAAAATTAATTCCATTTTTCTTTAAGTCCTTAACCCTCTTATCAAATTCAACTAATTGATCTTGATTCATTTTTTCACTGGGTTCATCAGCTCTAGCAAAATGAGACCAAACTCCTATTAAATTTATTTCTTTCGCAATAACTGATTGGGTTAACACTGGCAGGAAATTAAGCCACTCATCACCAACCCCACCTCTGCTCATCCCGGTATCCAACTCGATATGAACTCTTGGAGTTTTGTTAATAGCTTTACCTGCTAAAACTATTTCACACAGTAATTCAACTGATGAGATTGATAAATCAATTTCCAAATCAATTGCAGTTTTGAAATCTTCACCCAGGGGAGTAAGCCAGGAAAGTATGGGTATAGAAATCCCACTTTTGCGCAGTCGAATACCTTCCTCTAGTAGAGCAGTTCCTAACCAATCTGCTCCAGCGGTAACTGCTTGGTGACCTACATCAATTAATCCATGGCCATACGCATCTGCCTTTACAACAGCAAGGACTTGGGCATTAGTCTGGCTCTTGATAAATTTGAGATTTGTCGCAATTGCAGAGAGATTAATTTCAGCGCTAGCGCGACTCATAATGAATAAGCCTACTTTGAATTAAGAGGGTTGGCGATCAGATTTAATGGTTCGATCCACCGCAATTATTGCCACAAGTAATGCAGAGCCAATAAAAAGCCCACCTAGGAGATCTGAGAACCAATGCGTATTCCGATACAAAGATGCCAGGCATACTCCAGTTGTTATGATCGAAACAAACCAGGTTAATCGCATACCTTCAAATGGATACTTATGTGAGTATCTAAAGATTAAGTAGGCAATTATTCCCCAGGTTAAAACAGCATTAGCTGCATGCCCACTCGGATAAGAAAGACCACTATCGGTAAAAACTAAATCAAAACCGGAACTAGGTTTTGTTCGACCAAAAAGTAATTTAGATAGACCAACAATTAGATTAAGTAGTATTAACGAAAGTATGGACAGGTTTACAGGTCGCCAAGATTTAAACCGACGACTAATTAAAATTGCTGTTAGAAGCAAAAAGAATGCTGTGACACTTCTTAGTCCTAAATCATCTACTAACATGACCAGGGTTGGAGTCTTACCTGGTGTAATTAATAGAAAATCTCGTTCATAAACCCACTCATCAAATCGTCTGATCCAAGAGTTTGCTAAAACTTGTTGAGTTATTAAGGCATATAGAAGTAAGAATAATACTGTTAACTTAATAGCTGCGTTCTTCTGCTTTTTTCTATGTTCAGGCATCTTACTTACTCAACTGTTACAGATTTGGCAAGATTTCTTGGTTGATCAACATCATTACCCCGAGCTACCGCCATTTCATAAGCCAAAACCTGCAATGGAACGACAGACAAAATGGGCTGTAGTAATAGATCAACATTAGGTATTCGGATTAAATGATCTGCCCCAGCAAAATCAAACTCACTTATGGCTATTACAACTGCCCCTCTTGCTCTTACCTCTTGGATGTTGCTTGCCATTTTTTCAGCCAATACCGAGTCTTGTGTTGGCATAATTGCCACAACTGGAGTTCCTTTGTCAATCAATGCAATAGGGCCATGTTTTAATTCACCTCCTGCAAACCCTTCAGCATGCATATAAGCAAGCTCCTTAAGTTTTAACGCCCCTTCTAGTGCTGTTGGATAGCCAACATGACGTCCTAAAAATAAAATTGATTGAGCATCTTTAAACTTTCGAGTTAATTCCCGTAGTGGCTCAACAGTTTCCAGCACCTGTTCAACTTTGGCCGGCAATTGCGTTAGTTGCTCATTTATTGAAATAACTTGATTTTTGTTTAAATGACCAAGTTTTTTCCCAATTTCAAGGCCAATTAAATACATAGCAATTAATTGAGTAGCAAAAGCTTTGGTAGAGGCTACCGCTATTTCAGGTCCAGCATGTGTATATAGAGTTGAATCTGATTCTCGCCCAATTGTTGATCCATTTGTATTGCAAACTGACAAGATAGTTGCGCCTTTTGATTTGGCATACCTCAGCGCCATTAGAGTGTCCATAGTCTCACCAGATTGGGAGATTGCAATTACTAATGTTTTCTTATTTAAACTTGGTTCTCGATAGCGATACTCTGAAGCGAGTTCGACATCAACTGGAATCTGGCCCCATTTTTCAATTGCATACTTGCCAACTAAACCTGCGTTATACGCAGTACCACAGGCAATGATCACAATTTTTTCAAACTTCTTGAATTTGATATTTAAGTTTAAGCCATCAGCTCTGCCAATTAATGTGTCAGCAATTGCTTTTGGTTGTTCATAAATCTCTTTGAGCATAAAATGTGAGAACCCGCCTCGCTCAGCAGCACTTGCATCCCAGGAGATTTCATACTGTTTAGCATTAACTATCTGCCCTGAAAGATCTGTAACCACTACAGAAGATGGTGTAATCTCAACTACTTCATCTTGTCCAAGCTCTAAAGCAATTTTTGTGTGAGAAATAAAAGCGGCCACATCAGAGGCTAGAAAATTCTCTCCCTTGCCGATACCAACTACTAATGGAGAATTTCTTCTAGCCCCCACAATATGTGCTGGAGCATCTGAGTGCATCGCTAATAGAGTAAAGGAACCTTTAATCTGCTTACAAACTGACCTCATAGAGGCTGCGAGATCACCGTTATGTTCTTTTCTTGCATCGCTTAATAAATGAACTACCGATTCAGTATCTGTTTCAGATTTAAATTTATGTCCTCTTTTTTCTAACTCTGCCCTTAGTTGTACATAATTTTCAATAATCCCATTGTGAATTACGGCTAGCTTTCCTTCATTATCTAAATGAGGGTGTGCATTTGTATCAGTGGGTCCCCCATGGGTTGCCCATCTAGTATGACCAATTCCACTTGTAGAGTTTGGAGTATTAATCAATACATCTTCCAAATTTTTTAATTTGCCTGCTCGCTTTTCAATATATAAAGGTTGGCCGATCTCTACTGGTAGAGCAATACCAGCCGAGTCATATCCACGGTATTCAAGTTTGCGCAATCCATCAATAAGTGGGGCTAGTGCGGAGTTTTTACCGGTATAGCCAATGATGCCGCACATTAATTGAACTCCCCTGACTACTTAAGCTCTAATCTTACTAGTTGGACTAATGAATCAGCGACTTTTTTCGCTAATTCTAAATCATTTGCCTCCACCATTACTCTTACCAAAGATTCAGTCCCAGAGGCACGAAGCAATACTCTGCCAACTCCGGATAACTGCTTTTCAGCACTGATGACTGCTTCCTTAATCTTGGCTGAGGAGGCAAGTTTTTCTTTTGCAACATCTGTTACATTAATTAAAATTTGAGGGTACTTAGTCATACTTGATGACAGCTCCAACAATGATTTTTTTGATCTAGCCATAACTTGCATAATTTGCAGTGCGGTTAAAAGGCCATCTCCTGAGTTTGAGAACTGTCGCATGATTATATGGCCAGATTGTTCACCACCTAATATGTAATCATTATCTAGCATTTTTTCTAAAACACTTCGATCCCCTACTGCTGTTTTTTCAACTTTAATTCCAATCGATTCCATTGACTCTATCAATCCAAGATTGCTCATAACAGTGCCGACTACTGTATTTTTATTTAACTTGCTCTCTGCAAGATATGATCTAGAAAGAATATTTAAAATATCATCACCATCAATCACTTCGCCATTTTTGGCTACTAAAATACAACGGTCGGCATCACCATCATGTGCAATACCTACATCAGCTCCTGCTTTTTTAACCTCACTGATTAGATTGTTCAAATGGGTTGATCCGCAATTTTCATTGATGTTCCATCCGGTGGGAGCTGCAGAGATTGCTATTACTGATGCCCCGGCTTTTTTGTATGCACTTGGAGCAACAGTTGATGCAGCACCATTAGCACAGTCAACAACTACTTTTAATCCATTCAAATCTAAAGATATCGTTGAGAGTAAGTAATCTATATATCGTTGATTAGCACTTTCATCATGATAAATACGGCCTACATCCAAGCCCGTTGGCCTTGACCATGGCTCACCTAATCTATTTTCAATTTGTAGTTCAAATGAATCTGCTAATTTATCCCCGCCTTTTGCAAAGAATTTAATACCATTATCAGGCATTGGATTATGGGAGGCACTAATCATTACCCCAAGATCTGCATTACTTTCTTTGACTAAATATGCAACTGCTGGAGTTGGAAGTACTCCAACGCGATAAACATCAACACCAGCACTAGTTAATCCGGCAATGATTGCTGACTCCAAAAAATCACCAGAAGCTCTGGAATCTTGACCAACGATAGCTTTCGGGCGGTGGCCAGCAAATAATCCAATTTCACCTAGAACATGAGCGGCTGCAACCGCTAAATCAACTGCAAGTTCAGCGGTGAGATCAACGTTTGCAACACCTCGCACACCGTCGGTGCCGAAGAGGGCCATATTAGATTTTTTAGCGACTAAGAAATTAACGCTTGCTGTATTGAGAACGCTTACGAGCTTTCTTAAGGCCGTACTTCTTGCGTTCAATTACACGTGCATCACGAGATAAGAATCCAGCCTTCTTCAAGGTTGGTCGGTTTGCATCAACATCAATTTCATTTAATGCTCGAGCAACACCAAGACGAAGAGCACCTGCTTGGCCAGAGGTTCCGCCGCCATTAATGCGAGCAAAAACATCGTATGTACCTTCAGCGCCAACAGTCTTAAATGGTTCGGCAACAGATTGTTGGTGAACTTTATTTGGGAAATAAACCTCAAGTGGTTTGCCATTAACAACCCAGCGACCAGATCCTGGTACTAGGCGAACTCGGGCAACTGCTTCCTTACGACGACCAACGCCACCACCGGGAGCAGTAATTGCTTTGCGGTTAGTTGCAGGGGCTGGAGTGCTGGAGGAATATGAGGTTGGTAGCGCCTCATCAGTTGTATCCAATTTCTCGTCTGACATTTTTCTCCTATTTATTTCTTTGAAATCTGGGAAACTTGATTGAACTCAAAAGCCTTTGGGTTTTGAGCAGCATGGGGATGATCACTACCGGCATAAACCTTTAACTTGGTTGCAGCTGAACGGCCCACTGAATTCTTTGGCAACATTCCTTTGATTGCTTTTTCAACCGCACGAGTTGGGAACTTTTCAAATAAATCTGAGTAAACTGTTGAGGTCATACCACCTGGATAACCAGAGTGTTGATGAGCAAATTTTTGTGAGCTCTTTGAGCCAGTTAACGCTACTTTGTCGGCATTAATAACAATTACAAAATCACCCATGTCCATGTGAGGAGCAAAAGTTGTTTTATGTTTTCCACGCAAAAGATTTGCTGCGTGAGTAGCAAGACGTCCAAGCACTACATCTTGAGCATCAATGAGATACCAACTACGGGTGATCTCACTAGCTTTAGGTGTAAATGTGCGCACGAGCATCTGCCTTTCTTTATGTTAAGGATTGTCCCAATCGGGTCATTTCCAGAGGCCAAAGATTACCCGCAGGTGTGGGATAAGGTCAAAACCGCATTCTGGCCCCGCTTAGAAATCAACCCTCATCCTCTTGGTCTGCCAGGGCTGGCTGATAACTGTTGTAGTGAGCCAAATATTGATCACTGGGAGGAAACTCAACCTTGATCAAACTCAATCCTTTTGCTGGAAAAACATAACTATCAGAAATTCTCACCTTATCCTGCAAAGTTTTTAGCAGCCACTCTGGCTTAAATCTTCCCTCACCAACACATACTGCTGCTCCTACTAAATTTCTAACCATGTTATAGCCAAATGAGTTTGCACTTATCTCACCGATTACTATGCCATTGTTATCTCGAGACCAGGTGAAATTAAGCAACTTCTTAATGGTGCTAGTGCCTGGACGGTGCTTACAAAATGCAAAAAAATCATGCTCACCAATAAGTAAATTACTAGCTTGATTCATTAGATCAAGATCTAACCCTCTAAACCACTCGACGCTGTCATGACGATCAAGTGGGGCAGTTACCTTCCCACCATCAATAATTTTGTACTCATAGCTTCTACTTATTGGACCAAATCTGGCATGAAAATTTACTGGCGCCCAAATTGCTGCCAACACCCGAACATCCTTCTTGAGCAATTGATTAAGCCTAAAGGCTAAGTTTTCTACCTCAATATTTTCTGGCAGATCAACATGTAAAACCTGATGTTTGGCATGCACACCTGCATCGGTTCGGCCAGCAACAATTGTAAAAACCTCACTGCGAGTAAGGGTTGCTAGGGCGGTTTCAAACTCTTCTTGAACAGTTCTTAATCCTGGTTGTTTTGCCCAACCTGAAAAGTCACTTCCGTCGTAGGTTAAATCAACTCGTAAACGAGAAAACCCACTCTTAACTTCAAGAGTGGGTTTAGTCATAATCTTTTAAAGTTAGCGCAATTACTCAGCTTTCGCTGCTGCTTTTTTTGCTACCTTTTTTACTGGCGCACCAGCTTCAACCATCTCAATCACTGCCATAGGTGCATTGTCACCTTTGCGTGGACCAATCTTGGTAATGCGGGTGTAACCACCTTCACGAGACTCAAATCGCTTTGCGATATCTGTAAACAATGTATGCACTACAGATTTGCTAGAGATTCTTGCCATCACACGGCGGCGAGCTGCAAGATCACCTTTTTTAGCATGAGTAATTAATCGCTCAGCTAATGGACGAAGACGTTTTGCTTTTGCTTCAGTTGTGGTCAACTTTCCATTTTCAAAAAGTTGCGCAGCGAGTGTGCCCAGCAATAATTTCTCATGTGCTGGTCCACTACCTAGGCGTGGGCCTTTACTTGGCTTTGGCATCTTCTCTCCTAGACCTCTTCAGCGTCGACAAGTTCATCATCAACAGCGCTTCCATAATTTGCATGCTTAGTTGGATCAAATCCAGCTGGACTGTCCTTTAATTGCATTCCCATGGATTGTAATTTCGCTTTAACCTCATCAATTGATTTGGAGCCGAAATTACGAATATCCATTAGATCTGCCTCAGAACGTGAGAGCAACTCACCAACGGTGTGAATACCCTCGCGCTTTAAGCAGTTATATGAACGAACCGTCAGATCAAGATCCTCGATTGGCAGCGCCATATCTGCA
>CAMCVO010000018.1 GCA_945881945.1 Bifidobacterium breve | reverse complement strand
TGTTATCGCCAAGGTACTTAACCTTGTCTTTAACCAATTGTCCGCCGTTTAGATCAAAGATACCGCCGACATAAACCATGTCTGGGTTTAACTTCTTGATCTTGTTAAATAGCGCTTCGTAGTTAGGAGCCTTGTCATCCCAGCCTTCGCCAGCATCGCCAGAAGATAGAACGTTAATTCCTAGCTTCTTAGCAGCAGCGGTGAATGCACGAGCAACACCTTGTCCGTATGTCTGACGATCATTAAGAACATAAACCTTCTTAACGCCAATGCTGTTAGCAAACTCTGCTGCAGCGTTTCCTTGGTTATCATCAGTTGTTACAACACGGTAGTAGTTACGTAGACCTGTTGGGTAGTACTTCTCTGGCTCGCCTGGATCCCATGCCTTTGTAAGACCTGGGTTTGTGTTGGCGTTAGAAACCATAACCATTGGGCCATCTGGATCTTGGTTCAACACAGGAACGATAATCTTTGCGCAACCTGAGTTATATGTACCCATAACTGCAACTTCGTCCTTAGCTGCTACGTGAGCTTGAGCATTCTTTGCACACTGTGCATCATCCCATGATCCCTTTGCAGCAGTTGAGTTGTCATACTCGCGGAATCCAACTGAGAATTCGCCAGCTGTGTTGTCAATTTGCTTTAGCAATAATTTAATTGCGTTGTTTGTTGATTTACTCTGATCTGCAGATCCACCTTGTAGTGGAAGATCTGATGCAATGTAAAGATCAGATGAAGATGAGGAGCATGATGTCAAAACTAAGCTGACAGAAGCAGCAAGTGCGACAACGGCTACCTTTAAACGATTCTTTTTCATCAAGGGTTTAGCCTTTCTTAAGTGATCGACGTAGCGGACCTGTGCCCGCCAAGCAGTGGAGATAGCGTAGAGGCAGGGGTGAGAATTGCCTAGTTGAGGTATGGCGGCTCTAAACCCTGCCCACGGAAAATACGGTTATATGGGTCCAGATTTCGAAAGATTACAAGATTGTTATTAACAAGCACCCTCAGGCAAGTACTGCTCCCAATCTGCGCAGTCAAATATTTAAGCTACTGGCTGCTGTCTATCTTTTGATCCAATATTTCCAAGATAGACCAACCCCAGCATTGCAAAAGATGAAATTGTTAACGCAAAAAATATTGAAGTTAACTCAACTATCCAAGCAAGAACAACTTTGCAAACCAGCATCACCAACGCATTAACAAAACTAAGTTGCGCAATCGCTATGGCATTTCTGCCATTTGCAAGCCTTCCTACGATTGAAAAGAAAATTGGCACCAAAGCTGAACAGCCAAGACCGGCCAAAAAGAATCCAATAAAAGCTAGCGTAAAAGCTAATTCCTTATAACTATCCACAACTAAAAGTGAAAGTGAAGTCATAGCAGCAAATCCCAGACCACCAATTAATCCACCTGCCTTGATCCAAAATTGTTCACTTTGATGTTTGAGCGCCCAACTAATTGAGTACCTACCAACTATCAAGCCAACTAAACAACTTAAATAACAAAGGGTGGCAACTGAGTTGTCCATACCAAGCTCTTCTTTGCCAAAAAGAGTTGACCAATCTGCAAGTGTAAACTCTAAAATAGTTGCGCAGAAAAATCCCAAACTTAGAAACCAGTTAACTTTTAACTTAAACTGCTTGACAGAGGTGGCTAGATAATCATCATCACTGGTTGGGTTGTTTGGGAACGTGGGTGAAAGTTTGTTTATGCAATACTGAGTGAGAATCCACACTATCAACATCAAGATTGTAATGTGCGTAGATATTGAAACTGCATTTGAGATGAAAAATGCAATAGCAGAAGTACTCATTGCTCCAACCGCCCAAGCACCATGTAATTTAGGGACAATAACTGCCTTTACATCATCTTGTCGATGCAGTGAATGCCCACTCGTTGCAATATGATAAATTGAAATAGAAGCTCCAGCTAAAATATTTAACAGCAAAAAAAGAAATGGCGAACGAGTATGGACCAATGAGATGTACATAATCGCAACCGCAGTCGAGCCGATTTGTAGCGAGCGCTTGGCGCCAATTCTGTGCACAATTTGCCCACCAATTAATAACATAATTATTGAACCAATTGAGGCACTGCTGAGTAAGGTGCCAAAGGTGCCATTATTGATATTTAAATTTGCCTTCAGATCTGGAGTTCTCGGAGCCAGTGACATAATTGCTATGCCAAATAGCAAAAATATTAGGCTGAGGTATCTCTGCTCGCTCTTTGAGTAAATACTTTTTTCAAAATTTTTCAAAATAGCGCACTAGCCAATTGACTTCTTGCCTTTACCAACCTTGGATCGGTGGGGTCAACTAGATTAAATAATGAGATCAGGTGAGTTTTCGCCTTATCGCGATCATCCCCGGTAAAGCTCTTAACCGCCTTAATTAATCGATCAAAGGCCATCTCATACTTGCCAGTGGCAATCTCAATGTCAGCACACATTAACTGAGTTGTTAAATCATCTTCTTGAGCATTGTTTAATACTAATACTGGATCTAAGCCATCAATGCGAAGCATTAAATTAACCTGCGCCAAACCTACGACAGCAACCTGTTCATTTGGTTTTCGCTTAAGCCATGCTTCATAAGATGTCTTAGCAGCTTTGTAATCACCAATTTCCATGGCCGCATATGCGGCCTGTTCCTCTGGCTCCAGTGGAATCTCAGTGGGCTTATCTGGGGTTTTTCCTACTCCTTTTTGTGCTGCTACCTCTAATAGCTTATTAATTACTAATCTGACTTGATCAACAGGGGGTGCGGACTCAAATAATGGCAAGAGTTGTTCACCAATAATTGCAATTGCAACTGGCACAGATTTAACCTGTAAGGCCTGAGCAACCTCAGGTTGAGAATCAACATCTACTACGCCAAGTAGCCAGATATTCTCATCAGCGGTCTCAAGCTTGCCCAGACTCTCTAGTATCTCTTTAGCTTGAGTACTCCTTGCTGACCAAGCTAGTAAAATCACTACACACTCTTTTGATTTACTTACAAAATCAGATAGTAAATTCTCCTGAGTTACCGCCTTGCCGTGGGTTGGGGTAACCACTTCACCTGCTGGTTTCTTCAAACTTGATAGGTCAAATGCGTTGCCAAAACTGGCACTTTTTATCCCTGGGATTGGTTTATTACTGCTCATGCTTTAAGCACCACCCCCGTTGGTATTTGCTATCGCAAAGGATCAGCATCGACAAGCCTCTGGTCAACCCCCAGATTTGTAGGCCACACATGGGAACATTCTCTCCTATTTAACTATCAAGCCACTAATCAAATGCTCTGCTGTTGGAGAAAAAGCAGGTTAAAATCTCAGATATGGCTAGATTTAGTAAACCTAAGATACCTGCAAAGCTATCACCATTGCTCAGAGGCAAAGTCAGTAAGAAAATAAATGAGGATTTTGGTAAAGCTGGCAGACCAGTAAATACCTCACACCCCTTTTACTTTGGCTTTATGGTCACAGTTGGAGCACTCCTTGCTCTTACAATGTTGCAGGCATTGGCCTCTGCCTCTGCCGTCTTTATCTTGATTATTATCTCAATCTTCCTAGCAGCTGGTTTAAATCCAGCAGTCTTATTTTTCCAAAACCGTGGATTATCTAGAGGCGCCTCAGTTAGCGCTGTAATGGCATCGGTTTTGCTCTTTGTTGCCGCATTTATCGCAGTTGCAGTTCCGCCACTAATTGATCAAGGAAATCAACTCCTTGATAACGCGCCACAGTTGATTAAGGATTTAAATAACAACGCATTTATCAATGATCTAAATAATAAGTATGGGGTAATTGATTCACTGCAAAGCAATCTTGACTCAGTAATTAAAGATGGTCAATTTGCTGTTACCGCATTTGGAGGTGTACTTGGAGTTGGTAAAGCTGTTATCTCAGGCTTAGTTTCAACCATCACCATCCTGGTCTTAACTCTTTACTTCTTAGCCTCACTTCCACAGGTAATTAACATTGGCCTTCGCTTTGTGCCAACTAGTAGACGTGATCGAGTCTCTAAATTAACAAATGCAATTGTTTCAAGAATCGGCTCCTTTGTTGGTGGCCAGGCAATTATCGCCGCCCTTGCTGCCATATTTATTTTGATTATGGGATTAGCAATTGACATGCCATACCCTGGCCCACTTGCCATGGTGGTTTTAATCTGCGGCTTTATTCCATTAGTTGGCCACTTCATTGGAATGTCAATTGTGGCTGTAGTTTCACTAACTGACTCACTTACCACCGCACTTATCGCACTTGGTGCTTATATTGTTTATGTGCAGATTGAAAATTATGTTATTACGCCAAAGATAATGCGAAAATCTTTGGCTATTCCAGGGCTGGTAACAATTATCGCCGCCTTACTTGGTGCATCTTTGCTTGGGCTAATTGGTGGCCTACTTGCTGTGCCAATTGCTGCTGCAGTACTTCTTATTCTTGATGAGGTTGTCTTTCCAAGGGCTGATCAATCTTAAATCTCTTGCGGTAATGGCAATCTACTGGGCGCAATAACTTTAACAATCTCACTTAATACTAAATGAACCATTGGTTCACCCACCCATAGATGCTTAGCACCTGCCACATCAATCTGCTTTAAGTTTTTAACTCTAGAAAATTTAAGCCTTGCAGCATCAGGCTTTAAGTAATCATCTAACTCAGGGATAAGTGCGGTAATAACTCTGCCATCTTTAATCCAAAAATCTAGATCCTTTTGCGTGGTAGATAACATCGGTGGGCTTAGCAGGATTAACTCTTTAATCCTTTCATCCCGTGCATATTGCAGAGCAAGCTCTGTACCAAATGACCAGCCAATTACATGTAGATCTTTTATCTTTAATTGATCAAAACAGTAATCAAGGGCGGCAAGGACATCTAACTTTTCGCTCTTACCATGGTCATACTCACCCTCACTTTTTCCCGCTTCACTCATCGTTCCTCTGGTATTAAATCTAATTATTTGAACTCCAGCCATTGCAGGTAATCGATTGGCTGCTTTTTTATAAATGTGTGAATCCATCATTCCCCCACCTGATGGATTTGGATGAAGCATTAAAAGTGAGCCGGTAATTTCACCCAGTGGGGTTGCCACCTCACCAATTAAATTAAGCCCATCACTAGTTTTTATGGAGATTACGCTGCGATTAGCGGGCAGGATTGTTGAAGGGCGGATTAACTCTGGCACAAAAAGAGTTTACTCTTACCTTATGAACCTTGAAGCCACCTTTGAAAAATCTGACCCAAAAACTGGTGAGGTAATTGCGAATTATAAAAACTATTCTTCTGATGAGGTATTTGCTCAAGTAAACCTTGCTCAAGTAGCCAGTGCTCGCTGGCAAGAGTTTGGCTTTGTTGCCAGAAAGCGCACCTTACTTAAATGGGCCTCTTACATAACAAATAATCAAAAGGAGATTGCTCAATTAGTAGCAACTGAGTGTGGCAAACCATTAAGTGATGCCTCCCTTGAGGTCTCTATTGCAATCGATCATATTTCTTGGGCAGCAAAAAATGCTGAAGTGATTATGCGAAAGCAAGATCGCCCAGCTGGATTGCTAATGTTTAATATGAAGGCGCAGGTGCAACGATCCCCACTTGGTGTTGTTGGTGTAATTGGTCCATGGAACTATCCAATCTTTACCCCAATGGGTTCAATTGCATACGCGTTAGCTGCTGGAAATACAGTTGTATTTAAACCATCTGAGTTCACACCAGGTGTTGGTATCTGGCTAGCTGATTCATTTGCCCAAGTTGCACCCTTTGAAAATATCTTCACAACGGTGACTGGATTACCAGATACTGGAAAAGCCTTAACCCAATCAAAGGTAAATAAGATCTCATTTACCGGTTCAACTAAAACTGCCAAAAAGGTGGCAGAAAGTTGTGCGCAATCAATGATTCCAGTTGTGCTTGAGTGTGGAGGTAAGGATCCTGTAATTGTTGCCAAGGATGCTGATATAAAACTTGCCGCTGAATACACACTCTGGTCTGCCATGGCCAATGCTGGTCAATCTTGTATTGGGGCAGAGCGTGTTTATGTGGTGGAGTCAGTAGCTGATCAATTTATTGAAGAGATTACCAAGATGGCGCAAAAGATTGAGGTTGGAAAAGATTATGGCCCAGCCACCATGCCATCACAGTTGCAGGTAATTCAATCTCATTTAGATGATGCCAAAGCAAAGGGAGCTAAGTTTTTACTGGGAGGAAGTGATTCTGTAAAGGGAGCCTTTGTTGAGCCGGTGATTATGTTGGATGTTCCGGAGGATTCAACTGCAATGACACAGGAGACCTTTGGGCCAACTATTGCTATTAATAAGGTATCGACCACTGATGAAGCGATTAAGTTATCCAATGCCAGCTCTTATGGATTAGCTGCCTCTGTCTTCTCTAAACGAGAGGGTGAAAAAATCGCTGCCAAGCTTGCCTGCGGAATGGTTTCAATAAACTCTGTCTTTTTATTTGCAGCAGTTGCATCTGTGCCATTTGGCGGAGTAAAAGATTCTGGGTATGGGCGAATCCATGGCGCAGAGGGTTTACTTGAGTACACATACGCTAGAACTGTAGTTAAGCCTAGATTTAAAATCCCATTACGTTTTACTACCTTTAAGCGAACCAAACTCTCTGAAAAGGTGTTAGCAGTATTGATTAAGCGTCTTCATGGAAGAAAGAAGTAGTACTACAAACTCTTTGTAATTCGACTAATACCTTCAGTGATTAGCTCAGGACTGGTACCAAAGTTCAGTCGGATGAAGCTCTTATGTTTTGGTCCATATAAAACACCGCCATTTAGAGCAACCTTGCCCTTTTCTAATATCCAAGCGGCTGGATCATCACCTAGTCCTAAGTTACTCATATCTAGCCAAGCTAGATAGCCAAAATCTGGAATTCGATACTTAACACCTGGCAACTTACTTTGAATCAAATTATCTACTAATTTTCTATTCTCATCTAAGGTCTTTAGTAAACCATCTAACCAATCAGAGGAGTCAGAATATGCAGCAGTCGATGCCACAGCTCCAAACAGTGATGCCCGCCAAGTTACCGCTGGTGGCATTGTATTAATCTTCTGCCACATATTTGTTGATTCAGTGATAATAACTGCGCATTTAAGCCCAGCTAAGTTAAAGGATTTACTAGCGCTGGTAACAATAATTCCAACCTCTTTAGCAACATCACTTACCTCAAGGAATGGTGTGAAGCTCTTTGCATCATAGGAGAGTGGGGCATGGATCTCATCACTTAAAATCACTACTTGGTAACGCTTTGCTAACTCAGCAAGGGATGCTAATTGTTGCCTATCAAAAATTACTCCAACTGGATTATGTGGATGACACAAGATATGTACCTTGACCCCATTTTTGTACTCTTTTTCAATCGCGGCGAGATCTAATCTGTAAGCTAAATCCTCCTCAATTAGTGGGGTGTCAACTGTGGTGGCGCTGACCTCTGTAATCCATCTCCAGATATTTTCATAAACTGGTGAGTTAAGCATTACCTTCTCGCCAGGCTTTATCAGTACCCGCATTAACTCAACAATGCCAACCCCAACATCGGTAGCAATTCTCATCTGATTAATATCTGGCTGCCAGCCCCATCTTTGAGTTGAAAATTTAGCGAAGGCCTCAAATAGCTCAGGGAATGGTCCAAGGTAGCCGGTATCTGATCGCTCCACCATATCTAGCAGAGCAGCTTTTATTGCAGGAGCAGATGCGAAATCCATCTCTGCAACTGGTAGCGGCAAAACATCTTGAGGAAATTGGCGCCATTTAACACTCTTGCGCTGTTTGAGCTCTGACAAGGTTAATGCTCGAACAATTTCAACCATGCTAAAGAGTATGCCATACCCCTTGAGTAAGTAGTTATTTACTGCAGCCAGTAAAGTGCAAAGTTCGGTTTTAGAGGTCTGCCTTCAAAAACCCAATACTGCTTAATTTATTGCCTTTATCTGCCGTACTCCATTAACTACCCGTTCAATTTTATATGGATTATCATTTTGTAATTCTGCTGGAAGTTGGTCGTCGGGAAAGTTTTGATAAACCACAGGTCGAACAAACCTAAATATCGCATCTAGGCCTACAGATGTTGTGTGAGAGGAGGACGCTGGCCACTGGCCTCCGTGATTTTGAGCTGCTGTAACTGATACAGAAGTTGGAAATCCATTCCAGATTAACCGGCCAGCTTTCTGGGTCAAAGCTGCTACTAATTCTTTAACATCATCACTTGCAGCTGCATGTACTGATGAAGCTAGTTGACCACCCATTGTTTCTGCTATTTCTAAGTATTGATCATATCTAGCTCTAATGATTACCGAGGTAGGGCCAAAATGCTCTTCCAATAATTCAGCATGGTTCTTAGCATCCTTCCAATCCACTACAAATATGCTAGGAGTAACCCCAAAACCATCTGGATTAGCTACACCGGTTAAAACCCTAATGCTTTTTGCTTTGCTAATTGAAGTGATTGCATCGACAAACCTGGTGACAATTCCCTTATTTAATAGTGGACCAACTTTTTGGTCTGCTAGGTAGGTTTGAACATTTGCAATAAATTTATCACCAGCAGAATCATCAGATACAACAATGATTCCTGGTTTTGTACAAAACTGACCAGATCCTAGAAGTGCTGAGTCGATAGCAGCTTTTGCCAACTCTTCTGGCCTTTGGTTTAAAACCGCAGGGGTAAAGAAAACTGGGTTCAACGAGCCCATTTCAGCATAAACTGGAATTGGTGTCTCTCTTTCTTGGGCCAACTTAACTAACAACCTTCCAACCATTTCAGATCCTGTAAATCCAATCGCTGTCACTTCAGGGGCTTTAGCCAGCCAGTGCGTGATCTCTGGATTAACTCCTTGTACCAATGTAAATATCTCTTTTGGTAAACCTTGCTGAGTAATTGCTTTGGTTACTGCCTGATAAACCATCTCACAGGTATTTGGGTGTGATGGGTGCGCCTTAACTACCACCGGACATCCAGCTGCCAGTGCTGATGCAGAGTCACCACCTGCAACTGAGAATGCAAGTGGAAAATTTGAGGCTGCAAAAATAGAAACTACACCCAATGGTTGTTGAGACTTGCGAAGATCTGGTCTTGCTATCGGTAGAAAATTTGGATCTGCCAAATCAATAATTGGTAACAAGTGGCCACCAGTTTTTACTAAATCAGCAAAAGCGCGGATTTGAATAACAGTTCGCATAACCTCGCCAGTAACTCGGGCTATTGGTAGCGCACTCTCTTGATTTGAAATATCGGCAAGCTTTTCCTTTTGTGATTCGATTGAGTCGGCAATTGCATTCAAAAGCGCAGCTCGCTGAGTTGGCGTAGTGGCTGCGAATTCTTTCTTAACCTTATTTGCGGCAGCAATCGCAGCTGAAACCTCTTCAAAGTTGTTCTCGGCAATTGGCTCTCCAACTGCTTGGCCAGTTGCTGGATTTACCGCTGTGAATGTTTTGCTCATTTGAGAACTATAACTAGAATTATCAAAATATTAATATTTCTTGGTGGAATTTCTCAATATCTAGGAGCGTTTCTAGTTCTTTCTACCTTAGGTTTTCTTAGATTTCGTTTACTCCAACAAATATTATGCCAATGTCTTCGCCCAGATTGATCATGCTCTAACCAAGCTACGGTATGAGGTGTTGCCATTGGAATTACCTGATCACATCCCGGACATCGATACGGCTTGTTAGATGATGAGCCGCTAATTTTTCTAACAACATAAATTCCATCATCATGCTCTTCAATTGATTCATTAGATGTGGCTAACTCCCGCTCTTCGTCGTGGGCAATATCTCCTTTGCCCTTACGCTTTGGCTTTGTTTTACGTGGACTCACAGGATTATTCTCCCGAATAAATTAAGTATTTATTACCAATTAAGGCAAGATGTCGGTATGAGCAGCACCGCAGCAATTCAGGTCCAAGGACTGGTTAAGAGGTATGGTGCAAAAAATGCGGTCGACGGTATAGATCTATCTGTTGAAAGTGGTGAAATTTTTGCATTACTTGGACCTAACGGTGCTGGTAAAACCACCACTGTGGAAATTCTTGAGGGGTATCGAACTGCAACTGCCGGACAAGTAAAGGTCTTGGGTTTTGATCCTGCGACTAAGGGAAGTGCTGGACAAAAATGGCGTAACCAAATTGGAATTGTCTTGCAATCAACCTCTGACGCAGCTGATCTTTCAGTCTTTGAGACTATTTCCCACTATGCAAATTATTACGAAAACCCAAGAAATGTTGACCAGGTAATTGATGAGGTAGGACTTCGAGAAAAAATAGATGCTAAAGCTCGTGAACTCTCAGGTGGTCAGCGCCGTAGATTAGATGTCGCACTTGGAATTATTGGATCTCCGCAACTGCTATTTCTAGATGAACCAACAACTGGATTTGATCCAGAAGCTAGAAGATCTTTCTGGGAGCTAATTAGAACATTAAAGGCAGAGGGTAAAACTATTTTACTAACTACTCATTACTTAGATGAGGCCCAAGCCTTAGCAGACCGAGTTGGCGTCATAAACAATGGACAAATTATTGAGATCGCAACACCGCAAACATTGGGTGGTCGAAACAATGCACCAGCAAAGGTAACTTGGCTTGAAAACGGGGTAACTAATCAAATTCACACAAAGGATCCAACTACTGAGGTGCTTAAACTCAGTCAGCGATTTGGTGGATCAGTGCCAGAGCTAGAGGTATCAAGACCAAATTTAGAGGAGATTTATTTAAAGATGATTGGTGAACTTCGATGAATACTCTCCTTGAAACCCTTCGAATTGGTGGACTGCGCAGCAGAATTGAACTTAAGCAATTCATGCGACAGCGTGAGTCAGTAGTTTTCACATTGTTTTTTCCAGTTATTTTGTTATTTATCTTTGGCACAGTCTTTAAAGACACTATTGCGCCAGGTGTCACATTTAGTCAGTACTTTGTTGCCGGCATGATCGCCTCCGGTTTGGTCAACACCGGTTTTCAACAGCTGGCGATAACAATTCCAATGGAGCGAGATGATGGAACATTAAAGCGGTTACGTGGCACGCCAATGTCAGTTTCCTCTTACTTTATTGGCAAGGCATTGTTGGTGACATTTTTAATGATTATTCAAACCGCACTGCTTCTATTTTTTGGCGCTATAGTCTTTGATTTAAATCTGCCATCTGATCCCATGCTTTGGTGGAACTTCACCTGGCTAGTTCTTTTAGGAAGTGCCTGCTCAACTGTATTAGGAATAGCGTTCTCGGTAGTACCAAAAAGTGGTCGCGGAGCCTCAGCAGTTGTCTCACCCATAGTGATTATTCTGCAATTCTTCAGCGGCGTATTTTTTGTCTTTACCTCGTTGCCATCTTTTATGCAGCAGCTTGCCGCAATATTTCCTTTGAAATGGTTGACGCAAGGAATGCGGTCAGTATTTCTACCCGATGATTTTGCAACCCAGGAGGTGGCAGGTGATTGGGAATTAGGGAAAACTGCACTAGTTTTATTGATATGGCTGATTCTTGGATTACTCTTTGCGATAAAGAAATTCAAATGGAGTAGGGAATGAAGATTAAATTAATAATTGCAATCTTTACCTCAATTGCCCTCTTTGCCACCTCTGCATATGCAGCTACTCCCTCGCCAAAAGCTAGCTCTAAGAGCAGTGCCAAGCCGGTGGCTTCAAAATCTGCTACAGCAAAAACATCTACCGCATCAACAAGTAAGAAACCAAGTAAGAAACCAAGTAAGAAACCAAGTAAGAAACCGGTTAAAAAAAAGGTAAAGAAAACCGCTACACCAATTCCATCACCATCACCAGTTTGGCCACCAATTAAATTCACTTCAAACAAAGGCATTTACGCAAAGATTCCAACAAGTAAAGAGCTACTTGGGTTGGTTTCAGCTAAGGCTGGATTGGCTGAAACAGTTAAAAAATGTGAATCATATGCATGCGGTGCAGTTATTGTGGCAGCCGATTACCGCTGTGTGTGGTGGGAGATTAAATCTACTGTTTATGGCACGGACCCAGCTGATGCAAGCAAGAAAATTGCACTTGGAAAACTTCGAACTCTTTACGGTCCGTTATCTCCAAAAACATATGCAAATATCATTTTATCAAGTGAGGAACCACTTTATGGGCCTTCAATTACAGATCCAGACACTGGAGAACAAATACAGGGACCGCCAAGAACTGGCGTTGTAGTTGGAGCAATTTCAGCAACCTGTCATAAGTCTGGTACAAATGAAAAAATTCCAGCTAATATTTACACTCAGCTACGTTAGTTGCATGAAGGGTTAAAAGTTGCTCGGTGGCATAAATAACAGTCTCTTCTTGGTCTCACTATCTGGCTTTCTAGTTATTGCAGTAATGATCGTGATTTTAAAATGGGCATTTTCTAATAACAAGTCAGTTATAGAGCGTGAAAAAAGAATTGGTAATGAAGATGAGTATGGACTACTTAGGGTTGCCCACTCTCCTAAAAATCATATTGAGGGTGAAATGCTTCGACAAAAATTGTTGTCAGTTGGTATTAAAGCCACTTTGTCTCAAACTAAAAATGGCCCAAAAATATTAGTCTTTGAGAAGGACTTAAAGATTGCAAAGGCAACTTTAAACTTTTAGCGATTTGCTCCTGGTACCCAAAGCTGATCACCAACATCTTTGTTGACATATCGGGCCAGTACAAACAATAGGTCTGAAAGACGATTTAAGTACTTAGCGGTGATTGGATTTACTCCTCCACCAAATGCATGTATTGCATTCCAGGTTGTTCGCTCCGCCCGTCGAGTTACAGTTCTTGCTACATGCATAAGTGCAGCAGCTGGTGTTCCTGAAGGTAAAACAAAGGATCTAAGCGGTTGCAGACTCTCGTTGTACTTATCAATTTGTTGTTCAAGATATTCAATCTGTGAATCTAAAACTCTAAGCGGCTCAGAGGCTGGATTATCAACTACTGGAGTACAAAGATCTGCGCCAACATCAAATAAATCATTTTGAATTCGAACTAGCAACTTCTTGATATCAGCATCTTTGATATCTCCCATTGCCAATACAACTCCGATTGATGAGTTCGCTTCGTCCACGGTGGCATATGCCTCAAGCCGGGGATCATTTTTTGAGGTTCGGCTCATATCCCCAAGAGAGGTTGTGCCGTCATCGCCAGTTTTTGTGTAAATGCGGGTTAGGTTGACCATGAGTGCACCCTACCTTAAGCAATTACAATGGGGAATTATGGAACGGTTACGGGTAGTTGGGGGTGCCAGATTAGCCGGCACTGTTCGAGTTTCTGGAGCAAAAAACTCAGCGCTTAAGTTAATGGCTGCCACATTATTAGCACCCGGTAAATCAACCATCACAAATCTTCCAGCAATTGCAGATGTTGAGTACATGGCCGAGTTGTTAACGAGATTAGGCTGCTCGGTGGAAATCAATCGGCAATCTAGTCAAGTTGTGATCGATGTCCCAGAAAAATTAGGACACCGTGCTGACTATGACATGGTTCGAAAGATGCGAGCCTCTATTAATGTTTTAGGTCCGCTAATTGCCAGAGAGTTAGTTGCTGAGGTTGCACTTCCTGGTGGAGATGCAATTGGATCTCGTGGCCTGGATTTTCACATAAATGGGTTAACTGAGATGGGCGCACAGGTAACCTCCGAACATGGTTTTGTTATTGCTAAAGCAAGTAATGGTTTAACTGGCGCGCATATCACTCTTGAATTTCCAAGTGTTGGCGCCACTGAAAATATTATGACCGCTGCCACCTTAGCAAATGGTAAGACGGTAATTGATAACGCTGCCCGCGAGCCTGATGTAGTTGATCTTGGTGAGTTTTTAATTTCAATGGGTGCAAAAATTTCTGGACTTGGCTCTCACACAATTACAATCGAAGGAGTTAAGAGATTAACCCCAACTACTCACGCAACTTTGGCTGATCGAATCGTTTCAGGAACTTGGGCATTTGCTGCTGCAATGACCCAGGGAGATATCACCATTGAGAATGGACGAGCTGATCACTTAGAGTTGCCGCTTGATAAGTTAGTAGAGTCTGGAGCGGTTGTTACCACCACAAAAAATGGCTTTAGAGTAAAAATGGATCGGCGCCCCACCGCAATTGATGTAGCAACACTTCCTTATCCGGGCTTTCCAACCGATTTGCAACCAATGGTAATAACTTTGAACGCAATTGCTGATGGCACTTCCATAGTCACTGAAAATGTCTTTGAGGGCAGGTTTATGTTTGTGAATGAGTTACTCCGCTTAGGAGCCAAGGTGCAAGTAGATGGCCATCACGCAGCAATTACTGGCATTGAGCAGTTATCAGCAGCACCTGTTGCAGCAACTGATATTCGGGCAGGTGCTGGCTTAGTGTTAGCAGCCCTAGTAAGCGATGGTGTGACTATTATTGAGGATGCTTTTCATATCGACCGAGGATATCCAGATTTTCCCTCTCAACTACAATCGTTAGGTGCAGATGTCAGCCGAGTTTAATTCTTCAGACCGCAACTTAGCCCTTGAATTGGTCAGGGTTACCGAAACAGCAGCATTAGCAGCATCTACCTGGGTTGGTAGAGGCGATAAAGATGCAGCAGATGGCGCTGCGGTTGCAGCTATGCGCAAGATGATTAACACCGTTGATATGTCAGGTGTAATAGTCATTGGGGAGGGCGAAAAGGATAATGCGCCCATGCTTCACAATGGTGAAGAGGTTGGCAATGGAACTGGTCCAGCATGTGATGTTGCAGTTGACCCAATTGATGGTACTACTCTCACCTCAAATGGATTAAATGGTGCAGTTAGTGTTATTGCGTTAGCACCTCGTGGCACCATGTTTAATCCAAAGGGTGCTTTTTATATGAACAAAATTGTTACTGGCCCTGAAGCAGCATCAGTAGTTGATATAACCGCTCCAGTTGGTGAAAATGTGCGCAGGGTTGCAAAAGCAAAAGGTGTAGATGTCTCTGACATCACCGTAATCGTTTTGGATAGACCAAGACATGCTCAGTTACTGAAAGAGTTACGTGCTGCAGGTGCGCGCATTAGATTAATCCGAGATGGTGATGTGGCAGCTGCAATTGAAACAGCGCGAATTGGTACCGGTATTGATATTTTGATGGGAATTGGTGGTACACCTGAAGGAGTTGTAACTGCTGCAGCCATGCGAGCTTTAGGCGGTGTAATTCAAGGACAGTTAATGCCACAAAGTGATAGCGAGAAAGCATCTGCAACGGATGCCGGGCATGATCTATCTAAGATTTACTCAACCAATGATTTAGTTGCCTCAGATGATGTCTTCTTCTCCGCAACTGGAATTACAGATGGTGAGTTGTTAAGAGGTGTTCGCCACACAGCATTTGGTGCGATTTCACATTCATTAGTTGTACGAGGTCGTTCAAAAACGGTAAGAATTATTGAAACTGAGCACCGCTAAAGCTAATTTGTTACTACCTGGGCCTCACCCAAGATTGAAACTCGATCGTTTGAAACTGAAATAAAACCACCATTAATAATAAAATCATTTACCGAACCATCAGTAGATTTAATTGATACGGTGCCATCGGCAAGTACCCCAAGAAGTGGTGCGTGTCCTGGCAGAACGCCAAGATCTCCTTCAAGTGTGCGGGCAGTAACCATCTTTGCCTCACCACTCCACACCCGCTTCTCTGGGGTAACTACCTCAACCTTTAACATGAGTTAGGACTTAGCTAACTCTGCTGCTTTGCGCTCAACATCATCAAGGCCGCCGCACATAAAGAATGCTTGCTCAGGTACATGGTCATACTTACCATCAGCTAGCGCTTCAAATGCTGCGATTGTTTCAGTTAGCGGCACAAATGAACCATCTAGACCAGTAAAGACCTTGGCCACGAAGGTATTTTGAGATAAGAATCTTTGAATTCGACGAGCTCTTCCGACCAGGATTCGATCCTCTTCAGATAGTTCATCAATACCTAAGATTGCAATAATGTCTTGCAAATCTTTGTAACGCTGCAAAATTTGCTTGATTCGATTTGCAACTTTGAAATGGTGCTCGCCAATATAACGAGGATCCAAAATACGAGAGGTTGAATCAAGTGGATCAACCGCAGGATAAATACCAAGCTCAGAGATCGGACGAGACAACACAGTTGTTGCATCCAAGTGAGCGAAGGTTGTGTGCGGTGCTGGATCGGTGATGTCATCTGCTGGAACATAAATCGCCTGCATCGAGGTAATTGAGTGACCACGAGTTGAGGTAATTCGCTCCTGCAACTGACCCATCTCATCAGCAAGAGTTGGTTGGTAACCAACTGCAGATGGCATACGACCAAGAAGTGTTGATACTTCAGAGCCTGCTTGAGTAAAGCGGAAGATGTTGTCAATAAATAACAGCACATCCTGCTTCTGCACATCACGGAAGTACTCAGCCATGGTTAGAGCAGAAAGTGCTACCCGTAGACGCGTTCCAGGTGGCTCATCCATTTGCCCGAAGACCAATGCGGTTTTGTTAATAACGCCAGTTTCAGTCATTTCCAGGAATAAGTCATTACCCTCACGAGTACGCTCACCAACTCCTGCGAACACAGAAACACCACCAAAGTTTTCTGCTACGCGATAAATCATCTCTTGGATAAGCACAGTCTTACCGACGCCTGCACCACCAAATAATCCGATCTTTCCACCCTTTACATAAGGAGTAAGAAGATCAATAACTTTAATTCCAGTTTCAAACATCTCAGTCTTTGATTCAAGTTGATCAAATGCTGGAGCGGTTCGGTGGATTGGCCATCGCTCTTTGATATCTAGTGAAGAGGTTGGTACATCTAGCGATTCACCCAAGGTGTTAAATACATGTCCCTTAGTTACATCTCCAACTGGAACTGAGATCGCACTTCCGGTGTCGGTAACTGTTGAACCACGAACCATGCCGTCAGTTGGTTGCATAGAGATAGCGCGGACTAAGTTGTCGCCAATGTGTTGGGCGACCTCAAGAGTTAACTTCTTAGTCTCACCCCCCAATGTGACATCAATATTTAGTGCGTTAAAGATGGCCGGCATTGCATCGGCTGGAAATTCAATATCCACTACCGGTCCAATTACACGGGCAACTCTTCCAGTTGCTGTTTTGACTGACATTATTCGCTCCCTGCGCTAGCTGAGGCGAGCGCATCTGCGCCGCCTACGATTTCACTGATCTCTTGGGTAATT
>CAMCVO010000017.1 GCA_945881945.1 Bifidobacterium breve | reverse complement strand
TGAAAAAGTTAGCGCAGTTACTAACTTGAGAAATGTCTAGCCTTTAGCAATTAGGCCCAGCGCTGAATAAACCTCAGATAAAGTTTTCTCTGCGATTAAATTGGCCTTCTCTGAGCCTAATTTAATCATATTCAATAATTCTGCTTTGTCATCCATTAATTCCAATGTACGAGTACGAATTGGATTTAATGCTTCAACAACAATTTCTGCAACTTGTAATTTAAAATCACCATACCCTTTACCAGCAAATTCATTCTCAATATCATTAATAGACTTGCCAGAAAATGCTGAATGAATGGTGATTAAATTAGAAATACCTGGCTTTTCTTTTTCATTGAATTTAATCTCTTTGCCAGCATCTGTAACACTCGACTTAAACTTTTTAATTATGGTATCTGCAGATTCTAGAAGTTCTACAACTCCCGTCATTGAAGCAGCTGATTTACTCATTTTTGAATTTGGATCTTGCAGGTCGTTAATTTTTGCTAGTGACTTAATGATTTGGGGTTGTGGAATATTGAATACCTCTTTATATTTGTTATTAAATCTTTGTCCCAGGTCTCTTGTAAGTTCTACATGCTGACGTTGATCCTCGCCAACTGGCACAAAATCTGCTTGATACAACAATATATCTGCCGCTTGTAAGATTGGATAAGTAAACAAACCTACATTTGTTCGATCTGCGCCACCTTTTTGAGATTTATCTTTAAATTGTGTCATGCGGCCAGCTTCTCCAAAGCCAGTAATACATTCAAGCACCCAAGCTAATTGGTTGTGCGCAGGTACGTGGGACTGAATAAATAATGTGCAAAGTTTTGGATCAATTCCAATCGCAATTAATTGAGCCACAGAAAGTAGTGTACGATTTTCCAACAATTTTGGATCAGTTTCAATAGTTAACGCATGTAGATCAACTACACAATAAAAAGTGTCGTTATCTTTTTGTAATTCTACCCATTGCTTAATGGCACCAAGATAATTGCCTAGATGAAACGAGTTATGGGTTGGTTGAATTCCTGATAAAACTCTTTTTTTGCTCATTTTTTCACATTATCTCGAGCAAGGAGCAGTTGTCCTACCCGTTTGCCGCTCATGCTTACAATTGTAAAGCGTCCACCATCAATGAGAACTACATCATTAACCTGCGCAATACGGCCTAGCTTATGCATCACAAAACCACTCACGGTTTCATATGGACCTTCAGGAAGCTGCACGCCTGTTTGATCTTGCAAATCTTCAAGTGAGATTAGCCCATCAATCTCTATTTCTCCTGTGCGTTGCTGCAAATTAGGTTGGGTTTCGTGGCCGTCATACTCATCTTGAATCTCACCAATCAAACACTCTACTAAATTTTCCAAGGTGATAATTCCGTCAGTACCACCGTATTCATCAAGCACAATGGCTATATGTTGGCGCTTGCTGCGCATCTCAGTTAATGCTGGTAGTACACCTTTGGTTCCTGGCAAGAAAATAACATTTCGAACAATTTCCATAATAGTAATCTGAGCATCGTCTAATTTAGGGTTTAGTAGATCTCTAACATGTAAAAAGCCAATCACTTCATCGCTACTTCCCCTAACTACTGGATAACGAGAGTGTGCAAATTCAATGGCAAGTTTACGAGCTTGAGAAATACTCATTGAAGCATCAAGGAAATCAACTTCGGTTCTTGGCACCATCACTTCATGAATCAATCGATCACTAGTGTTGAATACCTCTTCAACAATCTCACGCTCCTCTTTAGTTAAATCAGCATGACCACTAACCAAATCCATTAATTCAACATCTGATATTTGATTTCTTTCACTCTTTGAGGTAATTCCAAAGACTTTTACAATTAAATCAGTAGACTTTGACAATAACCAGATAATTGGTCTGAAAATAATAGCCACACGATCAACAATTGATGCAGTTGCGAGCGCAATGCTCTCAGTTTTATACAACGCCAGTCTCTTTGGTACTAACTCTCCAAAAACTAGGGAGATATAGACAATTACTAATGTAATGCCAATAATTGAAATAATTTCACTACTACCTGCTGAGAGTCCAATAGACTCCAATCTAGGAATGACATAAACCCCAAGTTGCTCGGCGCCAAGGGCAGCTGACAAAAATCCACATAAGGTAATCCCAACTTGAACCGCTGCTAAGAAACGATTTGGGTTGCTGGTTAACTTGGCAACACGCGCTCCACGTTTGCCCTTACCTGCTATTTGTTTCACCTGCGAATCTCGCAGGGAGATTAAGGCGATCTCGGCGGCAACAAAGATTCCACCCAGGGCTATTAAGCCTAGAACGATTGCAATGCTTGTTAGTGCGCCTTCAGCCATATCTCTAATGATATCCACAAGATGAGATTATGGCGCCGGTGAGCGTAAATGTATGCGTCTTTCTTTTTCAGGCCAACTTGATTAAGCCATAGCTTTCTTTAAATTATCATCGATAGCTGCCAAAAAATCTTGAGTATTAAGCCATGGCGCATCCTTGCTAATTAAAAGTGCAAGGTCCTTCGTCATTTTTCCACTCTCGACAGTTTCAATACAGACTCGCTCTAGAGTCTTAGCAAACTCAGCAACCTTTGGTGTGTCATCTAGCTTTGCTCGATGGGCCAACCCCTGCGTCCACGCAAAGATTGATGCAATTGGATTTGTTGAGGTTGCCTTGCCCACCTGATGATCCCGAAAGTGACGGGTGACTGTACCGTGTGCAGCCTCTGCTTCAACAGTTTTACCATCTGGTGTCATTAACACTGAGGTCATTAAACCAAGTGAGCCGTAACCTTGTGCAACCGTGTCAGATTGAACATCACCATCATAATTCTTACATGCCCAGATATACCCACCCTCCCAACGAAGTGAGGTAGCGACCATGTCATCAATAAGCCTATGGTCATATTCAAGATTGTTCTTTGCAAAATCGGCCTTAAACTCATTCTCAAAAATTTCTGCAAAGATGTCTTTAAATCGGCCATCATAAGCTTTAAGAATTGTATTTTTAGTAGAGAGAAAAACTGGATACTTTCTAATTAGTCCATAGTTAAAAGATGCTCTAGCAAAATCTCGGATTGAATCATCAAGGTTGTACATAGCCATGGCAACTCCTGATGATGGAAAATCAAAGACATTAAACTCCATTGGCTTTGAGCCATCTGTAGGAGTAAAGGTCACAGTTAGCTTTCCAGCTCCAGGTACCTTGAAATCTGTTGCTCGATATTGATCGCCAAATGCATGACGGCCAATCACAATTGGCTTTGTCCAGTGTGGAATCAACCGTGGAACATTTTTAATGATGATTGGTTCCCGAAAAATTACGCCACCTAAAATGTTTCGAATAGTTCCGTTAGGGGACTTCCACATTTTTTTTAACTTAAACTCTTCAACTCTGGCCTCATCTGGAGTGATGGTTGCGCATTTGACTCCCACGCCATGCTTTTGAATCGCATGAGCTGAATCAATAGTTACCTGGTCATCTGTCTTATCTCGATACTCAATTCCAAGGTCGTAGTACTCAAGATTTAAATCAAGGTATGGCAAGATCAAAGAGTCTTTAATAAACTGCCAGATAATGCGAGTCATCTCATCGCCATCTAATTCAACGACTGTGCCCTCTACTTTGATCTTGTTCACGAATTTTCTCCTCGCTTATAGATCTTTGACGTCAGCTTGTTTGGTTCGGACAGCCTCTGCTGCAGCTTTTAAGGAACTTAGCTCATCGGCGGTTAATTTCGTTTCCAATACTTTATTGACACCATTTTTGCCGATCTGTGCTTCGACACCCAAATAAACACCAGCAATTCCATACTCACCATTAACCCATGCGCAGACTGGCATTACCTCATTTGAATCAGTAATTACGGCCTTAGCCATTCGAGCTGCTGCTGCAGATGGAGCGTAATAAGCAGATCCGGTTTTAAGCAGCGCCACAATCTCAGCACCACCATTTCTAGTCCGATCTACTAAATCCTTTATCTCATCAGCAGATAAAACATCAGCAAGCGGTTTGCCATTAACTGTGCATCGACTTGGGACTGGCACCATGGTTTCACCATGTGAGCCCAGTGTTAAAGTCTTGACCGATGCTGTTGTTACGCCACATTTTTCAGCGACAAAATTTGTAAAGCGCGCAGTGTCTAACATGCCTGCTTGTCCCATGACTTTGTTGTATGAAAATTTCGTTGCAATCTGCGCAAGAGCGGTCATCTCATCAAGTGGATTTGAAACCACGATAATCACTGCATTTGGCGAATTTTTTGCAACATTTTCAGCAACTCCCCGAACTATTCCAGCGTTAACGCCAATTAAATCCATACGACTCATACCTGGCTTACGAGGTAGTCCTGCAGTTATTACAACAACATCTGAGTTTGCACTCTTTTCATAGCCAGCACCTTCTGCTGTGGTGGTAGCACCAATCACTTTGGTCTCAAAGTTTTCAATAGATCTTGATTGATTAATATCTAGCGCTAATCCCTCTGCTTTACCTTCTAAAATATCGGTTAACACTACTGTTTCAAAAACATCATACTCAGCAAGTCGTAGTGCAGTAGTTGAACCATAATAACCAGCTCCTACAACTGTTACTTTCCCTGATCTACTCATTGAATCCTCTCGTGGGGTATGTCCAATATTACTGATCTTGGCCCAATCAACTAAATCTGTGCGGTTATCTAGCGTTGGGCAGGGAAATAGCCAATCCGAACAGCATGACGCATATCATAATTGGCAAAATCAATTCAATGTTTCGTTTTACTACAAATTGTGAATATCTAGCTATAGAAAATGCACTTGCTCCAAATGACAAAAGTATAGTTCCAGTCCTAACAGCACCACTTATTGCAATAATTAATCCGATTACAACTATTATTATTGAAATTCTTCGAATTTGATCAAGTTTAAAGCTATTTTTCATTTTGAGCCAACTTAATAAGGTTTCGAAGCAACATAACCCTTGTCATTGGACCAATACCACCTGGCATTGGCGCAAAGAGAGAAGCAACATCAATTACACGTGGATCAACATCTCCGACTAGTTGATTATTTAGACGGGAAATTCCTACATCCACAACTATTGCATGTTTCTTAATCATCTCAGGCTTAATAAAATGAGCAATACCAATTGCAGAAATAACTATGTCTGCATCTTGCAACTGTTGCGCTAAATTTGTAGTTGCAGAATGAGCAAGAATTACAGTTGCATTGTATGGTTTTTGAGAGAGTAAAATTGATAAAGGTCTACCAACTGTTCTCCCACGGCCAATTATCAAAACCTTTTGGCCAGCCAAACTAACTTTATACTCTTCAAGCAAGGCCACAATTGCCAGGGGTGTGCACGGTGTGATTGTGTTAAAACCTAGTACTAAGTTTCCTAAATTGCTTGGCGTCAATCCATCTGCATCTTTTTTTGGATTAATTGAAGCTAGTACTTTCTGGACGTCAATTGAATTTGGCAATGGCAGCTGAACAATAAATCCGGTGCAAAGTGGATCAGTATTTAACTTACCAACTGCTGCAATGACCTCATCAGTTGAGGCAGTTACTGGCAGATTTATCCTGATAGATTTAATACCAACTTCAGCACAATCTCGGTGCTTGCCCTCAACATAGGCAATTGATCCTGGGTCATCTCCTACTAAAATTGTGCCTAACCCTACCGGCTTGGAAAAATCCTTTACCTGCTTTTTAATTTCAGATCTTAATTGTTTAGCAAAAGCCTTGCCATCCATAAACTTAGGGCTCATTGCTCAAGCCTACTCTGATTCGCTTTTTTCTTAACCATTTTAGAAAGCACAAGCATAAGTAAATAAACAGTTGTTATGTGAGCAAATACGATTGCACTTATTCGCAACGGATTTACTCCGACTGGATCCATGTTTGCAGAGATAAGTGACCCAGATGAAATGAAAGATAATAAGCCAGATCCACAAACCGATAGGAGCAATAATCTAAGCACTAACTGTTGTTTACTTTTATTATCTATCTGTAAAGTATTAATCTTATTTAGGTTTATAACTGAATAGATAACCAGCATCAGTGACAGACTGGCGATCCACGGATATTTATTGGCAGGCAATGCTGCTAGAGCTGGAATTGCTGGAATCTCCCGCAAGTTAAATACAAAAGGTGTGATATCGGTTGCATTACCTAATGAGAAGCCGGCTCCTGATATATAACCAAAAGTTGCAAAAAAAAGATTGGGTAAATAGAGAATTTGTAATCCTAAAAGTAACATGCCGCCAACTATTCCAGGGTTTAATACAATTGTTAGATTTTTGGCAATTGAAAAATTCAATAAGAGTGATACTGAAAATACTAAGCCTGATACACCAAATATGATTAACAAAAGATAGCCAGGTAATTTCACTAGTGGTTCAAAATTTATGGAGGTAGTAGCTGAAAAAAGTAGTACCAACAGAATCAGCAACCCTCGCAGCCAATCTATTGAAACCTGATCATTTGAAGAAACGAAAGCTAAGAGAGAATAAATAAGTACATAAACCAAAATAAAATATGCTCGACTAACTCTTTTACTTTGTAAAACTTCGACAACTCTTTTGTATCCAATTCGCATACTTAGCCAGGGAAGTAAGGCAGCTCCTAATGGTAAGTAGGAGAGATAACCTGTTACCTCATTACTAGTGATATTAAATGGTGTCAGGTGTGAACCCAGCCAGAGCCAGACTGCCGCCCGCATGGGATCTGAAGTGCTTCCGTAGGTACTACCTGCAGTTGCCCAAGCGAACAAAGTAATAAATGACAGTGGGAAAAGAATAATCAATAGAGATCGGACCGCTTGTTGCAGCGAGATCCAAAATCTACGCGCAACCATTATTTTCCTATCTGCGATTTATCCATTCAATATCTTGCGCATCAAGTTAGCGGTTTCACTTGGTGTTTTACCAACCGCAACACCGACAGCCTCCAGAGCTTCTTTTTTAGCAGCAGCTGTACCGGATGATCCAGAGACAATAGCGCCAGCGTGGCCCATAGTTTTGCCTTCAGGTGCCGTAAAACCAGCGACATAACCAACCACAGGTTTTGTCACATACTCTTTAATAAATTGAGCTGCGCGTTCTTCGGCATCGCCGCCTATTTCACCAATCATAACTATTGCTTTAGTCTCAGGATCATCCTGGAATGCTCTTAAACAATCAATGTGAGTGGTGCCAATAATTGGGTCCCCACCAATGCCAACCGCAGTTGTAAATCCAAAATCCCTTAACTCAAACATCATTTGATAGGTAAGGGTGCCTGACTTTGAAACTAAGCCGATTTTTCCTGGGCCAGTTATATTAGCTGGAATAATTCCCAAATTTGTTTTCCCTGGGCTGATAATTCCTGGACAGTTTGACCCCAGTATTTGTGTCTTGCCCTTACTCACTGAGTAAGCATAAAAAGCAGCAACATCATGAACTGGGATTCCCTCAGTAATTACAACAACTAGTGGAATTGATGCATCAATTGCATCCATAACCGCTGCCTTTGCAAACTTTGGTGGTACAAACACCACTGATGCGTTTGCACCAGTTGTACCCATTGCCTCGGCTACTGAATTAAAGACTGGGATAAGTTGTCCATCCATATCAACACTTTGTCCACCTTTGCCAGGGGTTACGCCACCAACAATTTTGGTGCCAGCCTTAAGCATTCGCTTGGTGTGTTTAGTTCCTTCAGATCCAGTCATGCCCTGAACAATCACTTTGGTATTTTCATTTACAAAAATTGCCATTACTTGCCCGCCAATTCTGCTGCTTTTGCTGCTGCGCCATCCATAGTTTCAAGCTGTTGAACTAATGGATGATTTGCATCATTTAATATTTTGCGACCTAATTCAACATTGTTTCCATCCAGCCTTACAACAATTGGCTTAGTTGCTTTACTGCCCAACATATCAAGTGCTTGCACAATTCCATTAGCAACTGCATCGCAGGCTGTTATACCGCCAAAAACATTAACGAAGACACTCTTAACATCAGAATCTCCTAAAATTATTGATAGACCATTTGCCATTACTTCAGCAGATGCACCACCACCAATGTCTAGAAAATTAGCTGGTTTTACGCCATATTTTTCACCCGCATAAGCAACTACATCCAAGGTGCTCATAACAAGACCAGCACCATTTCCGATAATGCCTACTTGACCATCTAGCTTTACGTAGTTGAGATCTTTTTCTTTAGCCAACTTCTCTAATGGATTTGTTGAATCATGATCTACAAGCTGCTCATGTTCAGGATGTCGAAAAGTAGAGTTGTCATCTAAAGTGACCTTGCCATCTAATGCAATTACTTTGCCATCTGAAGTCTTAACCAATGGATTGATCTCCATTAAAGTTGCATCCTCTTTTATGAATGCTTGCCATAATTTCACTAAAACATCTGCTACCTCGTCAATTACATCTGTCGGGAATTGACCACCCTTAGCAATTTCAAGTGCTTTGACTTTATCAATTCCAATATTTGGATTTATACCAACTTTGGCTAACTTCTCAGGAGTTTTATGAGCAACCTCTTCAATCTCCATTCCACCAGCTACTGAAGCCATCACTAAGAAATTTCGATTTGCTCGGTCTAATAAAATTGCTAAGTAATACTCAGACTCAATTGGTGCAGCTTGAGCGATCATCACTTTATGTACGGTATGGCCCTTTATATCCATCCCTAGAATTGCTGCGGCTTTTTCCTTCGCATCATCAGCATTTTCTGCAAGCTTTACGCCGCCAGCTTTTCCTCGACCACCAACTTTTACTTGAGCCTTTACAACAACCTTGCCACCAATTTTGGCTGCGGCTGCTTGTGCTTGATCTGGCGTGGTGGCTACCGCCCCGGCCAATACTGGAATTTGGTGTGATTCAAAAAGATCACGAGCTTGATACTCAAAAAGATCCAATTAATTATCCCCGATCAATATATAACTTCGGCAAGGTGGTAATAGTAATGAAATTGCCAATAAATTTATAATTTCTCAACTGGGGCATACCTAAGTAAGAGCCGCTTCTCACCAAATGAGCCAAAATCAATGGTTGCTTCGGCTCTATCGCCTTCACCACTTACTGAAACAACTGTGCCTAGGCCAAAGGTGTCATGGGAGACTCGCTCACCAGCCTCAAGCTTCATTGTGTTACTAACTTTGCCAGTTGCTCTAGGTGGTATGAATGAACGTTTAATTGAAGACTTAATTGGTGAAATCTTCTCCTGCGCTTGGTTCCATTCAATAACTGAATCTGGAATCTCACTTAAAAATCTAGATGCTGCGTTGTAATTAGGAGCTCCCCAGGATGATCGATACTCAGCCCTGGTAATAAATAAATTCTCTCGCGCTCTAGTTAAACCAACGTAGGCAAGTCGTCGCTCCTCTTGTAACTCATCTGGATCACCCAATGTTCTGGAGTGAGGAAAAATTCCCTCCTCCATGCCAGTTAAGAAAACAGTTGGAAACTCCAAACCTTTTGCTGTGTGCAGTGTCATCATCGTTACCAATCCACCATGATCTTCACCCTCTGGTATTTGATCAGCATCTGCCACAAGTGAAACATCCTCTAAAAATCCAACTAATGAAATCTCCTCGCCCTCATCTACCTCACCCTCTTCATACTCAGTTGCAACCGCTACTAACTCCTCCAAGTTTTCTACCCTGACCTCATCCTGCGGATCTTTGCTCTCCAATAACTCTGTTAATAAGCCGGATTGTTCAAGTGCAGCTTGTGCAATTACCGATGGTCTAGTTTTTGCCTCTACTAAAGTTTGTAATGATTGGATCAACTTAACAAAATCAGTCAAAGCAATGGCTGAGCGCTGAGCGATCTCCTGATTTTTATCAACCTGACATAGAGATTGCCAAAAGGTTAAGTTGTTTGCTTGTGCGTATAGATCAAGTAGATCAAGTGCTCGATCGCCAATTCCGCGCTTAGGAGTATTAATAATCCTGCGAAGAGAGACCTCATCTTCTGGGTTCACGATCACTCTTAAATATGCAAGAAAATCTTTGATTTCTTTGCGCTCATAAAATCTGACCCCACCAACTACTTTGTATGCAATACCAATTCTCATAAATACCTCTTCAAATACGCGAGATTGGGCATTGGTTCGATAAAAGATGGCAGTATCTCCTGGGTTTGATTTACCCAAATCTCGTAATTTAGCAATCTGTTGCACTACAAAATCAGCCTCATCATGTTCACTTTCTGCCACATAGCCAGTAATCATGGCGCCAGAGCCAGCCTCTGACCAGAGATTTTTCTCTTTGCGCCCTTCATTATTTGAAATCACCGCATTAGCAGCACTTAATATATTTTGGGTTGAGCGATAGTTTTGTTCTAACAAAATTGTTTTCGCATTTGGATAATCAGCCTCAAACTGCAATATGTTCCTAATATTTGCCCCGCGAAATGCGTAGATTGATTGATCAGCATCTCCTACTACACAAAGTTCAGCAGGTGCTAAACCATCACGATCACTACCAACTAACTCTTTAATCAGCACATACTGGGCATGATTTGTATCCTGATACTCATCCACCAAAATATGTTTAAAGCGTGATCGATACTTTGCTCTAACTTGAGGATGTCGCTGTAACACCTCAACTGTTTTAGCAATTAAGTCATCAAAATCCATCGAGTTCGCCCCAATTAATCGCTTTTGATAAATTGCAAAAACTTGGGCGACAATCTCTTGAAATTGATCCTTACTTTGATTTAAATAATCAGCTGGACCAAGTAATTCATTTTTAGATTGCGAAATAAGTGATGCCACCGCTCTCGGCGCATATCTTTTTGCATCTAGATTTAAATCTCGCATTATTATTGTTATCAAACGCAATGAATCACTTTGGTCGTAGATAGTAAAAGAATTGGTATAGCCAAGTAGGGAAGCCTCTTTGCGAAGGATTCGAACACAGGCAGAGTGGAAAGTAGATACCCACATAAGTTTGGCTCGGTCACCAACTAATTGCGCTACTCGCTCCTTCATCTCACCAGCTGCTTTGTTTGTGAAAGTAATAGCCAGCACCTCATATGGTGCGACATTTCGCTCTGCTAGTAGGTATGCAATTCGCCTTGTTAAAACTCTAGTTTTACCTGAGCCAGCACCTGCCACTACCAAAAGTGGTGAGCCTTCATGTTTTACCGCTGCCAATTGTTGAGGATTTAATCCCTCGATTAGTGCAGACATATTGCTAAGTCTATCGGTGGGTAAGACAAAGGTATTTGCTGCGGTAATCTTGGCAATGATGCCTCCAATAGATGACAGTGAGATAGAACGAGTACTTGTCGTTACCGCCCATCCCGATGACTGTGATTTTGGCGCAGCTGGGACGATTGCGTTGTGGAGTGCAAAGGGAATCAAAGTTTCATACTGTATCTGCACAAACGGTGATCAAGGCGGTGAAGATCCGACAGTGCCACGAGATGAAATGCCAAAGATTCGTCAACGAGAGCAGCGCGAAGCTGGGTTGGCAGTGGGCGTTACCGATATTACCTTCTTAAATTATAGGGATGGCTGGCTGGTGCCAACAATTGAACTTAGAAAAGATATTGTCCGCCAAATTAGAATTTCAAAACCTGATCGAATGGTGATTCAATCACCTGATCGAAATTGGGATCGATTGTTTGCCTCTCATCCAGATCACATGGCAGCTGGTGAGGCTGCTATCCAAGCGGTTTATCCAGACTCTCGAAATGCCTTTGCTTTTGAAGATCTATTAAAAGATGAGGGTCTACAACCTTGGCGGGTAAAGGAGGTTTGGGTCATGTCCACCCAGAACCCAGATCATTTCATTGATATCACCTCAACATTTGATAAAAAAATTAGTGCCCTAAATGCTCACGTAAGCCAAACTGCACACAATGAAAATCTGGAAAATATGGTGCGCGAGTGGGGAGAAAAAAATGCGCAAGCAAATAACCTACCTGCTGGAAGAATTGCTGAAGTTTTTAAAATTATAAATACAAATTAACGAACTCTTACCTTTTCAATTGCAATTGTCCGCTTTGGGAACCCAGCCAAAGAACCATCTACGACTCCTTCTTTAGCGATCGCTTTAATGATCTCTAGCCCTTTAGTCACTCTTCCCCAAATTGTGAAATTTGGATCCATTGATGTGTCCTCATAAACAATAAAAAATTGGCTTCCATTTGTGTTAGCCCCTGAGTTTTCCATTGCAACTGTTCCAGCTGGATAATTTGCTTGCACATCTTGGGGTAAATTCTCATCTCGGTAGGTAAAATTCGGTCCACCCATACCTGTGCCAGTTGGATCACCACAATTTAAAACAAAAATATTATTCAACGTCAACCTGTGGCATAAAGTTTTGTTATAGAAACCACCCTTAGCCAGTGCGGCTAGTGCGGTAACTGTAATTGGAGCATTTTTTGCATCTGCCTCAATCACAATTTCACCGCAATTGGTAAATAAAGTAAATACCTTATTTTTGAAAAGTGGGATTACCTCTGGTGGTGTTATGTTCTTTACCGAATGAGCTTTAGCTGTAGTTTTTTTACAAATTACTGATGTTGGTTTCTTTGTTTGCGCTGCAGAAGAAATAGTTGGAAAATATATTGAGGACACAGCAAATAAAGATAATGTTGCTATGATTTTCACTACGCGTTGCATGAGCAAAGTTTAATCAACAATCTTAAACTGGCCAACCAAATACTTAAATTAAGGCTACTTACAATCTAACTTTAAGTGTTTTCACAGCCGAAAATTAAGGCTGAACCACTACCTCAACCCGCTGGAACTCTTTTAAGTCTGAATAGCCGCAAGTAGCCATTGATCTACGTAAAGCTCCAAAGAGGTTCATTGATCCATCTGATGTGTGTGATGGCCCAGTTAATACCTCAGTGAGAGTTCCAACAGTTCCAACCTGCACTCTGTTACCCCGAGGCAATTGTGGGTGGTGCGCTTCAAGTCCCCAGTGCCAGCCTTTGCCAGGTGCTTCACTGGCCTTTGCAAGTGGTGAACCCATCATTACCGCATCAGCACCGCAAGCAACAGCTTTTGCAATCTCACCACTAGAACCAACTGAACCATCTGCAATTACATGCACATATCGGCCACCAGACTCCTCTAAATAATCACGTCTAGCAGATGCAACTTCGGCAACTGCTGAGGCCATTGGAACTGAGATTCCTAATACTTTTTTAGTTGTATGGGCAGAGCCGCCACCAAAACCAACTAGAACTCCAGCTGCACCTGATCGCATTAAGTGCAACGCACCCTGAGCTGTTGCGCAGCCACCAACTATTACGGGAACATCCAACTCATATATAAACTTTTTCAAATTTAAAGGCGCAGTCTTATCCGAGACATGTTCAGCCGAAACAGTAGTTCCTCTTATCACAAAGATATCTACACCAGCATCTAGTACCACTTTATGAAACTCAGAAGTGCGCTGTGGAGATAGTGCTCCTGCCACAGTTACGCCTGCAGATCTAATCTGTGCGATTCGCTCCTTAATTAAGGTTGGTTGAATAGGAGCCATATAAATCTCTTGCATTTTCTTTATAGCATCATCACCACTTAATTTAGACATGGCAGATAATTGTTCTGCAGCATCCTCATACCTTGTCCAAATACCTTCTAAATTTAAAACACCTAATCCACCAGCTTTACCAATTGCAATCGCAGTAGCTGGTGAGACCACCGAATCCATTGGCGCTGCCACAAAAGGTAAATCAAATTTATAAGCATCAATCTGCCAAGAGATTGAAACCTCTTCAGGATCTCGAGTTCGCCGAGATGGCACAATTGCAATTTCATCAAATGAGTATGCTGCTCGAGCACGTTTGCCAGGGCCTATTTCAATATCGGACATATAACTAATCGTATCTGCTTAATACTTATCTAATGAAATCTAACCCAGTAAGTCCCAGGCTTTAACCCCGCCGGTCACGCCGGCTGAGTTAGGAATTATCTTAACTTTGTAATCAAAACTCTTAAGTGCCGATTTACTAATGCGCTGCGCATTCCCACCACCAATATATAACTTATCCCAAATAATCATTGGGTATAACTCTTGGATCAAACTCTTAACTCGTCTTGACCATAGTTGATTACCAAGTCGCCTTCGAGATTGCTCACCAATCCATGCATCAATTGATTTTCCATACCTGATTGTGGCATGAGAGATCTCAAGATGAGGAGCAAGTTTGCCATCACAAAATATGGCACTTCCTAAGCCAGTGCCAAAGGTTAAAACTGTCTCCAATCCCTTACCTTCAATTACAGCAGCTGCATGCACCTCGGCATCATTTAAAACCAAAGTTGGAAGCTTTAATCGCTTTTGAAGAGTGGATTGCATATCAAAGCCATACCAAGCTTTCTTTAATTTTAGATCAACCACACTCCTTGGCCCATTGGTATTTATATAGTGTGGAATTACTACAACTTTGCCGTTTCGAATCATTCCTGGCAAGCCAATCGTTACACGCTTTATTCTCGGATCGGCCTTTACAAACTCTTGAATTATTCCCACCAATTTACTTGGCGAAATAGGATAAGGAGTTTTTAAATATGGAAAATCACTTAAAACTTTTTCAGTTTTATCAAGCACAGAGGCCTTGATCCCAGTGCCACCGCAATCAACGGTTAGTGTTGTAACTTTCACCAATTGATGTTAATCGATTGCCGATACTTTGAGAACAAGGCCTCTTGGTTGATTTATTTAGTGTGAGTGTCCACCCGCTCCATGTGAGTGGCCCTGACCTGCTGCCTCTTCCTTTTTCTGCTCTGGAGTTTCAAAAACTAAGGCTTCAGTTGTTATAAACATCGCTGCAATTGAGGCTGCATTTGCCAGCGCTGATCTAGTCACCTTAACAGGATCGATAACACCCTCTTTAACTAGATCTGTGTAAGTATCAGAGTAAGCATTAAAACCTTCATTAGGTTTCATAGCACGAACCTTTGAAACTACAACATAACCCTCTTGGCCAGCATTTTCAGCAATCCAACGAAGTGGTTCATCACAGGCTTTGCGGACTAGGCGCACACCAACTGCGCGATCGCCTTCAAAACCTAAATCATTTTCAAGGGCAGCTGCAGCATGAACTAATGCCGCACCGCCACCAACCACAATTCCCTCTTCAACTGCAGCCCTTGTTGCAGAGATAGCATCCTCAAGACGGTGCTTCTTCTCTTTCAACTCAACCTCAGTGTGGGCTCCAACTTTGATTACACAAACACCACCAGCAAGTTTTGCAACTCGCTCCTGTAGTTTTTCGCGATCCCAATCAGAGTCAGTGTTTTCAATCTCGCGGCGAATCTCAGTTACCCGAGCTGCTACATCAGCCTTGTTACCGGCGCCATCCACAATTGTGGTGTTGTCCTTGGTAATAACAATTCGACGTGCTTTGCCGAGCATTTCAATATCAATTTGCTCAAGCTTTAAGCCCACTTCAGCAGAGATAACCTGTCCACCAGTAAGGATTGCAATATCTTGCAACATCGATTTACGGCGATCACCAAAACCTGGCGCTTTCACAGCAGCTGAGGCAAATGTGCCTCGCATGCGGTTAACTACAAGAGTTGAAAGTGCTTCACCCTCAACATCCTCGGCGATGATCAAAAGTGGCTTGCTTGCTTGGGCAACCTTTTCTAGTACAGGCAAAATCTCACTTAATGCTGAGATTTTCTGTCCAGAGATAAGAATGTATGCATCCTCTAAAACAGTCTCCATACGATCTGAATCGGTAACAAAGTAAGGAGAGATATAGCCCTTATCAAATTGCATACCCTCAGTGAACTCAAGCTCAAGCCCTGTTGTAGATGACTCCTCAACTGTAATTACGCCATCCTTGCCAACCTTGTCCATCGCCTCAGCGATTAAATCACCAATAGCTTTGTCCTGTGCTGAAATTGTTGCAACATCTGCAATTTGAGATTTTCCGCTAACAGCTGTTGAGTTTTTGCGCAGCGCCTCAGTTATTGCAGCGACAGCTTGTTCGATTCCGTACTTAAGCTCCATTGGTTGAGCGCCAGCAGCAAGATTACGAAGCCCCTCTTTCACCATTGCTTGGGCTAATACTGTTGCTGTAGTGGTGCCATCACCTGCGACATCATTGGTCTTTTCTGCAACCTGTTTAACAAGTTGAGCGCCCATGTTTTCAGCTGGATCAGATAGCTCAATCTCTTTAGCAATTGTTACGCCATCATTTGTAATTAATGGTGCACCATAGCTTTTTGCAATTACAACATTTCGACCTTTTGGTCCAAGTGTTACCTTGACGGTGTCAGCAAGAATGTTGACGCCACGCTCCATCGCACGACGTGCTGCTTCATCAAATTGAAGTGATTTACCCATGATTACTTCTTCGCAATAATTGCTAGTACATCACGAGATGAAAGTACTAAGTACTCCTCATTGTTGTACTTAACCTCAGTTCCACCATACTTTGAGTAAAGCACAACATCACCCTCTTTAATATCTAACGGAATTCGATTTCCATTTTCAAAACGGCCGGGGCCAACTGCCATCACAGTTCCCTCTTGTGGCTTTTCTTTTGCAGTATCTGGAATAACTAAACCAGATGCAGTCTTTTGCTCCGCCTCATTTGCTTTAACAACAATGCGATCTTCTAGTGGCTTAATAGAAATTGCCATCGTGATAACTCCTTCTTAGTTTTGGTAATACCCTCTGAAGTACCCCATTTATGAATTAGCACACGGGGGCTTAGAGTGCTAAAGCCAACTTTAAAGGGGCGGGCCAAGCAGTGCAAATTCAGGTTTGGCTACCAGATGATTTGGTTGAATGTTGCCGCTGAATCAGCCGATATGCCGATCTGAGAGGGGTTTGCGCCTTGATTAATAGCAAGGCTGCCAAGGGCGGCAACCATTGCGCCATTATCGGTGCATAGCTGAATCGGTGGAATTGAAAGCTTGATTCCAGCCGCATCACACCTCTCACCTGCTAGTTGGCGAAGCCTTGAGTTTGCGGCAACACCTCCGGCAATAACTAGGCAATCAATACCACTTTCCTTGCAAGCAGAAAGTGATTTTGTAATTAACACATCAACTACTGCTTCTTGAAAAGATGCAGCAACATCTGCTTTTTTATAATCTATTGTCTTATCTAAGTATCTTGACACAGCAGTTTTTAATCCTGAAAATGAAAAATCAAATTTATGATTTAATAAATCAGTTGACGAAGAAAGACCTCTTGGAAATTGAATTTTAGATAAATCTCCATCCCCAGCCGTTTTATCAATAATTGGTCCACCAGGAAAACCAAGACCCATAATTCTTGCCACTTTATCAAATGCTTCACCTGCTGCATCATCAATAGTTGCACCAAGCACTTCAATATCACTTACCAAGTTATTAACCATTAATAATGATGTATGTCCACCGCTGACAAGTAAGGCAATAGTGGGAGCCAATTTCTTATCATTATCTAGTGAGTCAACTGCAATATGGGATGAGAGATGATTTACTCCATACAATGGCTTATCCAGGGCCAGTGAAAGAGCTGAAGCGCTGCTCACGCCAACCAATAATGCCCCGATTAAGCCAGGACCTGCAGTA
>CAMCVO010000016.1 GCA_945881945.1 Bifidobacterium breve | reverse complement strand
TTATCCAAAGCGACAGTTGTAGTTGAGGCTGAGTTTGTGAGTGGTTCAATACGAACAGCACGAGATGCAGCAGAGATTTTTAGACCGGTTTTTGCTATTCCTGGACAGATATCTTCACCGCTAAGTGCTGGATGTCATCGGCTAATTGCTGATCGAGTCGCTGATATCGCTACAACTTTGGTTGAAATTTTGGAGGTAATCACTCCTTTGCAAGAGCGGTAGCTAAAAGGTGAGATAATACTGCTGATGGAAAATTTCAAGGCAGGCTTTGTTGCAATAGTAGGTCGCCCTAACACTGGTAAATCTACACTGGTAAACGCCTTAGTCGGTTCGAAAATTGTTATTACTTCGCATCATCCCAATACAACTCGAAATCCAATTCGTGGAATTATTAGTCGAGATGCTTTTCAAATGATCGTAGTTGATACACCAGGTATGCATAAGCCTAAAACTGCGCTGGGAACAAGATTAAATTCTATGGTTAATGAGAATATACACTCCACAGATTTAGTGTTGCTGTGCCTACCAGTAAATGAAGAAATTGGTGCGGGGGATGAATATATTGCTAAGCAGATAAAGAGTAATCAGGTGGTTTTTCTCGTTGTAACTAAAACAGATACAGTCTCTAAATCAGATCTAGCGGTTAAGTTAACACAGGTCTATGAATTTGCCACCAAAAATAATCTACAAAAAGCTGAGATCATTCCAGTTTCGGCTAAGAATCTTGACCAAACAGAGTTGCTACTTGAGTTGCTTTCCAAACATCTTCCTGAATCACCTGCGCTTTATCCAACTGATATCAATACCGACCAAGCTGAAGAGTTAATGTTTGCTGACCTAATTCGAGAGGCAGCAATTGAAGAGTTATATGAGGAGCTACCCCATTCTGTGATGGTGACCATTGAGGAGATGGGAGAGCGCGAAGGTGGAAAGATTTTTGATATTAGCGCTACATTGCATGTTGAACGAGATAGTCAAAAGGGCATAATTATTGGTCCACAAGGAAGTAAGTTAAAAGCTATTGGAACCCTAGCTCGCAAATCCATTGAAAATTTAGTGGGCACACAGGTGTTCTTGCAGATTCATGTGAAGGTTTCAAAAGAGTGGCAAAAAGATACAAAGTTGTTAGCAAAGTTAGGCTTTACAGACTCACTTTCCGACTAGCAAAGTAGGAACCAATTAATACTAGTGGTAACCCAAGAAGAATTCCCAGAGTAATTGGTTCACTCAACAAAATAACACCTAACACAACTGCAACTGCGGTGTTGAGATAGGTTATTAAAGAGGCTCTAGGTGGTCCAACTTCTGCTAGCAATTTAAAGAATAAAATGAAAGCAATCGCGGTACAAAACACACCAAGTGCAGCAACTGATGCAATTGCCTCTACAGATGGAGTCTGTGTAGGCCAGCTGTTAAGTGCAAATGGAAGGTAGAACAAAGTTGTAATGATCATTGCCCATGAGTTTAATGCGATTGCAGGAACATTAGGTATTTTTCGGTTGATCATATTTACACCATAGGCATAGCAGATAGCCGCCAATATCACCATGCCAATTGATCTTAAATCCTGGCGCCCACTAATTGATTCAATGCCGACTACTGCTACAACTCCCACGAATCCAATAATCAATCCAAATAATCTAGTTTTGTGCCAAACCGTGTGGTCACCTGTCATTGATGCAAGAATCGCTGCCCAAATTGGAACAGTGGCAACTAATAGCCCAGCCAAGCCTGATGATATTTTCAGTTCAGCATTTGTAATTAGATACCAAGGACCAATTAATTCAGCAACTGTATAAATTAGAACTATATGCCAATACTTTCTTGAAATTCTGATTTTCTTTTGCATTAACGCAAGTGGTAGTAAAACCATAACTCCGATTAAGACGCGGAAGAATATTACTGCAGAAGGAGAGATTTCCTCCACCGCAACTTTAATGAACAGGTATGGCAAACCCCATAGAAACCCCACCAGGGCAAATCTGCCCCATCCAACTCTGGTCAAGTGATTTTCACCTTCCTAAAATTTCATTCATTGCAGCTGCAATCTATAAGTATACTGAGTTTGTATCACCTGTTACGCCCTTTAATTAAAAAACCTATGTTTACGCCCAATAAGCTCTTTAAGCACTACTGGTGCTGAATCTAGCATTAATTCATTGTAGTAATTCTTTACATCATCAGAAAACAGATCAAACTCGACTGCTATCAAAATTGCCTGCTCCACTCCTTTTAATCTTTTATCTCTAATTGATACGGCATAAAGATTGTGTTTAACTCTTATGGCGGCAGAGTAGACTTAGGACTCGACATTGACCAAAAAGCACAATGATTTCAAGGCTGGAGTTCTGAGGGATATGCGCATTGGTGTTTTAACTGGTGGGGGAGATTGTCCTGGACTTAATGCAGTCATTCGCGGTGTAGTTCGTAAAGGTGTTAAAGAGTATGGCTATGAATTCATAGGGTTTAAGGATGGTTGGCGTGGTGTCCTTGAAGGATTAACGATGAAATTAGATATTGCAGCCACTCGAGGAATACTGCCAAGAGGCGGAACTATCTTGGGATCTTCTAGAACTAATCCATTTAAGATCGAAAACGGTGTTGAAAAGATTAAAGAGAATTTAGCCAAAATGAAAGTAGATGCATTAATTGTAATTGGCGGGGAAGATACCTTAGGTGTTGCATCAAAATTAGATTCACTTGGTGTGAAAGTGGTTGGAGTTCCTAAGACTATTGATAATGATTTGAGTAATACTGATTACACATTTGGTTTTGATACAGCAGTTAATATTGCAGTTGAGGCAATTGATCGATTGCACACCACAGCTGAGTCACACCATCGGGCTTTAATTGTTGAGGTTATGGGCCGACATGCTGGCTGGATCGCCCTTCACTCAGGTCTTGCCGGTGGTGCTTCTTGTATTTTGATTCCGGAGGTCAAATTTTCACTTGAGCAAGTTTGTAAGTGGGTGGAATCTAGATTTGAACAAAGTTATGCACCTATTATTGTGATAGCTGAGGGTGCTATTCCAAAAGATGGTGACCTAATTACTAAGGACAAAACATTGGACTCATTTGGTCACGTTAAATTATCTGGAATAGGTGAGTGGCTGGCTAATCAAATTGAAGAGAAAACGGGTAAAGAGGCGCGTACTTCAGTTTTAGGTCATATTCAACGAGGTGGCAGTCCAACTGCGTTTGATCGGGTATTGGCCACTAGATTTGGACTTCATGCCATCACCGCCGTACATGATGGGGATTGGGGCACGATGGTGGCATTACACGGCACCAAAATTGAGAGAGTGCCGTTGGCCTCAGCAATCGAGAAGTTAAAGACCGTTGATTTGGCTTTATACAAAGAGGCGGAGATTTTCTTTGGGTAATTGATAATGGCTTAATTAGTCACATCAATCACTCAAGATTGCCTACCATTACCCAATGAACGCCAACTCGATATTTACCCCAGGGCTAGTAGCAGCGCAGCAACCTACTTGGCCAGATGCACAGGCGGTAGCGGCTGCAGTTACTGAGTTGGAGAGTTTCCCGCCCTTAGTTTTTGCCGGTGAGTGCGACAATCTAAAGAAGCAAATTGGCCAAGCAGCGTTAGGGAATGCTTTTTGGCTACAAGGTGGCGATTGTGCAGAGACTTTTGCAGCAGCTACCGCTGATTCAATTAGAAATCGAATTAAAACAATCCTTCAAATGGCAGCCGTTTTGCAATACTTTTCATCTTTGCCAGTAGTTAAAGTTGGCAGAATGGCGGGGCAGTTTGCAAAGCCAAGAAGTAATGACAATGAAACTCGTGATGGGATAACGCTGCCAGCCTATCGAGGAGATGCGGTCAATGATTTAGAGTTTACAAAAGAATCTAGAACTCCAGATCCAAAGAGGCTAGTTCGGGTTTACAACACCTCAGCGGCTACCTTAAATTTAGTTCGAGCATTCACGCAGGGAGGCTTTGCCGACCTACGGCAAGTGCATAGCTGGAATAGAGGATTTGCTGGTGATGCCAGATTTAGCGCTCGCTATGAAGAGATGGCAAATGAAATTGGTCGAGCAATTCAATTTATGCAATCTGCTGGCGTTGATCCAGAATCATTTAAATCGGTCGATTTCTACTCAAGCCATGAAGCTTTGATTTTAGAGTACGAAAAGGCGTTAACACGTATAGATTCAAGAACTAATAATCCGTATGACGTTTCAGCGCACTTTGTTTGGGTTGGGGAGCGAACTCGTCAAATAGATGGTGCACATATGGATTTTGCTGAAAAGATTCACAATCCAATTGGCGTAAAGCTTGGACCAAAGAGCACTCCAGATGAAGTTTTGGCGATTATCAAGAAGTTAAATCCAAGTAATGAGCCGGGTAGATTAACTTTTATTACACGAATGGGCGCTGGACTTATCAGGGAGAAATTACCACCGTTACTCGAAGCAGTGAGCAAATCAGGTTCAGTTGTTTTATGGGTGTGTGATCCAATGCATGGAAACACCTTTGAGTCTCCGAGTGGTTATAAAACCAGAAAATTTGATGATGTTATTGATGAGGTTAAGGGATTTTTCCAGGTGCATAAGAAAATGGGAACTCATCCAGGTGGCATTCATATTGAACTAACTGGAGATGATGTAACTGAATGCATAGGCGGGGGTGAGGCCATCAGTCATGAAGATCTATCTTCAAGGTATGAAACTGCCTGCGATCCAAGGCTTAACCACACGCAATCACTGGAATTAGCCTTCTTGGTTGCTGAGATGCTTCGAGATCGTAAGAAATAAAGGTTTATTTAAGGCTAATAGTTAGTTAAGGTCGGAGAGTGCTTCACACAACAACAGTTAGAACCCCAGTTGGCGATCTATATTTAGTAGCAAAAGAAGACATAGTCCTGGCTGCTGGATTCAAATCCATTCAATCTTTAATTGAACGTATGTCCCCTGATGACATTGAAAAAGATATCAAGCATGTTGGAAAAATCTCAGTGATCTCTGATTTAGTCAAAGATTACCTAGATGGTGACTTGAATGCGATAAATGCGATAAAAGTTCGCCAAGCTGGAGCTAAATTCTCCCAAGATGCCTGGAAGGCAATGCGAAAAATTCCAGCAGGCAAAATGCTCTCTTATGCCCAATTGGCTAATCGAGCTGGTTCACCAGATGCAATTAGAGCGGCAGGAACAGCTTGTGGAAACAATCTGATTGCTCCCATCATTCCTTGCCACCGGATCATAAAAACTAGTGGCGCTATTGGAAATTATGGCTATGGAGTAAAGATAAAGGAGTGGTTACTGAGCCATGAGGGAGCGATTTAAAATCTCTGGCAGTACTTGTTTAACTAAGTTGATATCTGCCTCATCAAGATCATAGTGAGTAACAAGGCGTAAGTATTTAGAGCCTAAGGGTCCGGTAAGAATCCCATGCTCTTTTAGCTCGGCAGCTAATTCAAGTGCTGTGAGTTTTGTTGACGACAAATCTAGGCCGACAATATTTGTTTCAACTGTTTTGGGATCAATGACTGATGGGGCTACTGCAGCTATCGCCTCCGCAATAGCTTTAGCTCGCACATGATCAGTTTTTAGTAACTTCAAATTATTCTCTAGGGCGTAATGACCAGCTGCTGCCATTATTCCAACCTGACGCATGCCACCTCCATACCGTTTACGCCATTGCCTAGCCTTACTAATCCGATCCGCTGTGGAGATCATTAGTGAACCTATAGGAGCGCCTAATCCCTTAGATAAACAAACACTTAGCGTGTCAAAGTACTTTCCATAATCTTTTAACGTCACTCCAGTGGCGACATGAGCATTCCAAATTCTTGCCCCGTCTAGGTGCGTGCTAATGCCAAGGGTTTGGCACTCTTGGCTAAGTTTTTTAATTTCTGAAATTTGCTGAATAGTTCCGCCACCAAAATTATGGGTATTCTCAACTGCGATAGCCTTAGTTGATACTAAATATGGCCCAGAGTCTGGCCTGGCAATGTTAAGAGCATCCTCTGCTTTCAGCTCACCTCGAGGTGAAAGCCATGTTCTAGTAGTGATGCCACTAAAAACAGCGCCAGCCCCCAATTCGGCTCTAACTATATGTGAGTTAGTTTCAGTTATTAACTCTTCCCCTGGGGCAACCAGCATTCGTATCGCCAATTGATTTGCTAATGAACCAGTTGGACAAAAAAGAGCAGCTTCATGGCCAAATAATTCAGCAACTCGTTCTTCAAGTGAGTTAACTGTCGGATCCTCTCCATAAACATCATCACCAACAATTGCCTCTGACATAAAGCGACGCATATCCTCAGAAGGTTTTGTCAGAGTATCTGATCTTAGATCTGCAATTTTCTTAGACACTCTTATTTTCCTCCGACTTTGTATGTTTTGAATCAGACCAAATTACCAGGGCCATGGCAATCATTACTAGAGAACCACCTGAAATTATTCTAAAAGTAATTGGGTCATTATCAAAGTAAAGTCCAAAAAATAAGGCAAAAGGAACCTCCATAGCCAAAAGCACTCCAGCCGCTGTTGCACTCATGACTGATTGAGCCTTAGTTTGAATTAAGACTCCAATAAAGGTTGCTAGAAAAGCGGTGAATAAAACTGATGACCAGACTCCACCATCAGGTGGAAGTTGGTACCCATCCTTTAGGGACAGTCCTAAAAACATAAAGGCACAAACTAAAATCTGTATCAAAGTAAGCGCATAAGTATTACTACCATCACTCCATTCACCCAATGCAACTATTTGTCCAGCAAAAAGTATTGCTGAGATGACTACCAACATCTCACCAATGCCAAGTGAAATTCCATTAAACGAAATAAGGTACAACCCAATTGTTGCCACAAACACAGCTGACCATTGCATTTTAAAGATCTCTCTCTTTAATAATAACCAAGAGATGAGTGGTGTGAATACTAAGTACAGACCAGTAATAAAGCCGGTATTTGAAACAGTAGTTTGGGTTAAGCCAAAAGTCTGGAAGATAAACCCACTACCCAAGAGAATCCCAGCAAGTGCAGCACGTTGGATAAACACTCTGCTTAAACCTTGCAAGCACCGGGGTTTATACAACACCATAAATAAGGCAGCTAATGTGAATCGAGATGCCAAAAACGAATAAACATCCTGACGCTCTAAGGAATCTTTCATAACTAAGAATGCCCCACCCCAGACAGCGGTTGTTGCCAATAATCCAAGGTAGAGCAATGCTTTTATTTTCATTTACTTATCACGCATCTTTTTAAGCATCGCGACCTCACTGCCATGCTCTGGTTCTGCCCCTGGAGTCTCCAAAATTAATGGTGCATTCACCACGGCGGGGTGGGCTAATAACTCAATAAATGGTTTACTGCCTATTTCGCCTTTACCAATATTTTGATGGCGGTCTTTTAGATTTCCACAGATATCCATGGAATCGTTAGCATGAATCAATTGAATACGTTCTAGACCTACGACTTGGACAAGTAAATCCATAGTTTCTTTCATGCCACCTGGCTTCTTAATATCATGACCTGCAGCAAATACATGGCAAGTATCAAGACATACTCCAACTTTTGGATGCCATTCAAGAGCATCCATATATTTAGTTAAATCATCTAATTTTTTAACCAAGGATTGTCCTTGACCGGCAGTTGGCTCAAGCAGAAGCCATGGATCATCATCTTTTAAGTTGTTTAATATAGGCATGACACCTTCATGTATTTGTTTCCAAGCCCGCTCAATGTTTGATTCATCAACTGCTGAACCAGTGTGTACTACCACTCCTTGTGCGCCAATTTCTTTACCCCGCTTTAATGAGTATGCAGTTGCTGACAAAGAGTTTTCATAGGTTGATTGCGTTGGTGAACCTAAATTTATTAGAAATGAAGCATGGACGTAGGCCTCAATGTTATGTTCAGCGATTTTAGCTTTAAAAGCTTCATCCATAGCTGGATTGGGAGCTGAAGTTGCCCAAGTTCTTGGGCTTGAAGCAAATACTTGAATTGCTTCGGCCTTTATAGTTAACGCATACTCAATTGATCTAGTCGCCATTCCTCCAGAGGTTGGAACATGTGCCCCAATTTTTGGAAGTGATTTAACCTTGGTCATTAGTGGAGCCTACCTGAGAGTTTGCTAGAACTAACTACCTCAGAGTCAGAGTGATTGCGGCGCCTTGTTTAACTTTGGTGCCAATGGCAGGGGAGATGTTATTGACCTTTCCAGTGCCTTTGGTAACAACTTTCAATCCCAAATTTTCAAGATCAAGGCTCGCATCATTCTTATTTTTACCCAGTACATTTGGCACAAATACGAACTCTGGCCCTTTTGACAAAACTAGTTCTACTTTTGAGCCAAGTCCTATTGCGTCTGAAATTTCAGGAGTTTGAGATATTACCTGGCCCTTAAAAACTTTATCACTAAACTTATAATCTACTTTCACATCAAAGCCACTGTTAGTTAATTCAGATAGGGCTTCATCCCCGCCTTTACCAACATATGAAATTAGAGCAATTTTTTCAACACCTTTACTGACAACTATATTCACTACAGAATTACGCTTTACCTTTTCTCCACTCTTTGGATCCGTCCCAATCACAAATCCTGACTCAACTTTCATGTCGAATACTTCGTTTATGTCCCCTATGGTTAGTCCAAGGGCAGATATTTTTTGAGTTGCTAGATCTGGAGTTAAGTTAGTTATTACTGGAATTTCAATTCTTTCTTGCCCTTTAGAAATAATTAGACCAACCGTGCCAGCCGGGGAGATTCTTCCGCCACCTCCAGGAGAGCTAGAGATCACCTTTCCCTGAGCGATGTCCTCACTAAATACCTCTTCTACTACTTCAGATAAAAGACCAATGTTTGACAGAGCCTCTTTGGCTTCGCTCTGACTCATGCCAACTAGTGAAGGTACAGCAATTTTCCCAACACCCAATAATTGGTATCCACCAAAAACTACACCTAGCAAAATCAGCAGAGCAATAATTCGATTTCTCTTTACACGCCTGGAAACTTTACGCTTCTTAGTTCTCACTGAGTCCTCTGCTTTTGTAATATTTATTGGTTTTGTTGAGATTAATTGACTGGTTTTTTCCTTTAACCCACCAAATGCTGTGCCAATCGATACCTTAGGCCGTTTACTAATCTTAGGTGGGACAGGTGGTAAGTCTAGATCTAAACTCATTTGTCTGCGTTTTGGATCCAATTTTGCTTGAATATCTCGAACTTCGCTTAGTACCTGCTCGGCATCTTTCGGTCGCTGGTCTGGATTTGGCGCTGTAGCCTTAAATACGAGATCTGCAATAATCTCTGGAATATCAGATTTAAACTCCTTAACATTTGGAATTCGATCATTTACATGTCGATAGGCAATTTGAATGGGAGTTTCACCATCGTATGGTTTTTTCCCTAGCAGCATTTCGAAGAGAACAATTCCGATCGCATATACATCACTTCTGGCATCAGCAATACCTCGTTGAACCTGTTCTGGGGATAAATAAGAAACACTGCCTAGTACAACACTTGATTCAGCCGTCATCGTTTGAGCTATTGTCATATTTCTTGCCAGCCCAAAATCAGCAACTTTAATGCGACCATCTTTGGATATTAATATGTTCTCTGGTTTGACATCTCGGTGAATAATTCCGATCAGATGAGCTGCAGCTAAAGCGCTTAATACTGGAGTGATAAATTGAATTGTTTGCTCAACTGATAATGGGCCATTTTCATTAAGGAAATCTCTTAGGGTTGAACCCTCTACCAGCTCCATTACCAAAAATACAGCAGGGGGACCACCCTCATTCCAACCTTGATCCTGAATTGAGACAATATTTGGATGAGACAGAGCTGCAGTTGCTTTGGCCTCTTTGATAAATCTAGAAACAAATGCCTCATCATTTGCTAGATGGGCATGCATAATTTTTACGGCAACTGGGCGATCAAGTCGAGTATCAATGCCAGAATAGATAGTTGCCATACCGCCAGATGCAATCTGTTGTTTAAGCAGGTATCGATTATCAATTAGCTCGCCAGTTAAATCAGACACAACCAAAGTTTAGAGAGAAGTTGAAAAATTGCAGTTTATGGCACGCCAGAGATGGTGTAATCCGCAGAAATCTGGGTTAATTCCGATGCAAAATGATTACTTTGGCTTATCAAAAAATTTAACATCTGAGATTTTACCCCTTCACCATCTCTAGCAATTACCCGCTCGTAGCCTGCTTTGGGATCTAGCTCAACCCAGATTAATTTAGATAGAAATTTTCTAAACTCAAGCTGACCAGATCCAACGCCTTCAAGAATTAAAAAATCACACTCTGGTATTGAAGATACCAAATCAAATGAATCGATGTACCAGTTGTATTTTTCATACTTCACAAGCTGATGATTCTTAACAGGAGCGAGAATCTGAGTAATTACCCGCTCAGTTAACTCCTTTGAAAGAGGATCGCTCCATCCATTGTATAAATCATCCATATGTACTACCTGACAGCTCGCTATATCACGCTTCAACCTTCCAGCCAGAGTAGTTTTACCAGAGCCAGCAACTCCATCTATTGCTATTACTACCGGCTTCTCAGAGCGCAGTAACTCTAATTCATTATGTAACTGGGAGTAGTTAATCAACTTTGTACTTTTCTGATTCTCTTCGCCACCTTATCCAACCCCAAATAGCTACAAACAAGAAGACGACATATAAGAAGCTGGTCAGATATAGCTGGCCGACAAAATATTGATATGTGTATGCGATGTTAACAATCACCCATAGCGGCCAGGCTTCAAATCGCTGCCAAATCATGAAAAGCTGCGCAATAACGCTTCCAACAAAACCAAATGATTCAATCACAGTTGATGAAGCGCCGATATTTACCAAAACTGGCCAAAGTGCTAAGGAGGAGATAATTAAAACACCTATAAGAATTATTCTTTCTCTTGTTGAGGATTTTCTTGGAATAGCACCTTTTGGGCCCCAACCAAACCAACCCCAAATTCCACCAGCTATAAAAACAAATTGCAGTGCCGCACTTGCATAATATTCAGATTGGAAAAATAGATAGGCATATAGCAGGCTGCCTGCACCCCACCATGGCCAAGTAATTCGATTTCCGAATACTCCCAGCACTACACCAGTTAATGCAGTGATAAAGGCAAGAATTTCTAAGATAGACATACCAAACCCCTTTCCAATTCGCATTACCGAACTGGTCAATCGGTCGACTTGGATTTCAAGCCCTCTCAGCTAAATTTCTTAGCTCCCGTGTTATTTATCTTAGCGCACCTATAAGTTGTCTATAATTAACCTGTGTTGAAATTTGGTTATTTAGCAATGATCTTGTTCACTATCGCTGGATCTTTTTGGCTTGAAGTTGTTTTAAAAATAGGTGTGTTGCACCGCGTAAAACGCCTAGTCCTTAGCATCTTGCCAGTATCAGTTTTCTTCATTGCCTGGGATGCGTATGCAATTTCTCAAGGTCATTGGTTTTTTGACGAGAAACAGATACTGGGCATTATTGGACCCTTTGAAATTCCACTTGAAGAGTATCTATTTTTTATCTTTGTTCCAATTGCAGCGATTATGACTATCGAGGCAGTTAGAACCGTTAAGAAACATTGGAAAGTGGGGGATGAGTAGTGAACTACACCGATATCGCAGTAACAGCTTTTTTGTTTTCAATAATATTTGATCTATATATCATTAAGAGCAGGCTTTTGACTCGGGCAGTTTTCTGGACTAGTTATTTAATTATTCTCTTCTTTCAGTTGATTACTAACTGGTGGTTGACTTCGAGAGAAATAGTGATGTATGACCCAGATGCAATTATTGGTATTCGAATTGCTTCTGCACCTGCGGAAGATTTATTTTTTGGTTTTGCCTTAGTTTTATCTGTGATGAGCTTATGGATTTATTGGGGCAAAAAAGGTATTCAAAAAAAGTAATTACTTTGCAAATTTAGATCTTAAGTAGGCAGGTAAAGCTACTTTCATCCGGCGAAACGTAGACGTTTTAGCCCTCTTGCTAAACACTTCATAATCTATTTTTTCTACCTCGTCCACAATTCCACAATAGAGCTCACTTGCAGCTTTTATACATTCTCGGCTCTCAGCACTTAGTAATTCAATTCCTGGCATAGACTCCAATTGGAGTTTTCTAACCCTAGCTATCTGCTCTTTCAATGCATTTTTTATCTGTGGAGTTACAACTCTATTTTCTAGCATTTGACGAGTCACGCCATGAGATTGCAATTCAGTGATAGGTAAATACACCCGACCTCGCTCTAAATCTTCACCGACATCCCTGATGAAATTTGCCAGCTGAAATGCCACACCTAGTTTTTCTGCTGCGATTTTTGCAGGCTCAAACTCTGCAGCAGACTCCGTACCCAAAATTGAAACCATTTGTAAACCGATTACTGCCGCTGACCCGTAAACATATTCGTATAGATCTTGATACGAGTTGTATTCAGTTACGGTTAAGTCCATTTTCATTGAGTGCAAAAAGGCCTCAAAATATGAAATTGGAATATTAAATTTGGTGGCGGTGTCGACTAGGGCAGTTGCAATTGGATCTTGACTACGCCCAGATTTTAAATCCGCTAGGACAAGATCGCCCCAACTATTCAATTTTTCTGTTTTTTCATTATCACTTAACTGAGAAGAAAGATCATCAACTATCTCATCGGCATATCTTGCAAATCCATAAAGTGCGTGGACATACGGGCGCTTATTCTTTGGTAAAAGTAGAGTGGCTAAGTAGTAAGTCTTTCCATGCCTTGAATTTAAAGTTTTACATTCTCGATAAGAAGCGCGCAGCCTTGGGTCAGTTATGCCGGCAGCGGTTAACTCATCCATTAATTACTTGACTGGTCCGACGATTCGTTCTGCTGCTAATCTGCCAGAAATTAACACCATTGGGACGCCAACGCCTGGTTGCGTTCCAGATCCAGCAAAAACAATATTTTCATAACCTTTTGCGAGATTTCTAGGACGGAATGGGCCGGTTTGAAAGAAGGTATGAGCGCTAGCAAATGGGGCACCTTGCTCCATTCCCTGGCCCTGCCAATCTAGGGGAGTTGTCATCTGCTCAACCTCTATGCCTTTACCAAAATCTGTATACCCACGTTCTTCCAGTGCGCGAATCATTTCATCTCGATACTTTGGACCAACTTTTTTCCAATCGATGTCAGCACTTAAGTTAGGTGTTGGAAATAGCACATAATAGGAGGACTTCCCAGCAGGAGCTAGAGATGGATCATCTTTTGATGGCACAGTAACTAAAATACTTGGATCGCTCATTAAGGTTTTTTTCTTTATCAACTCATCAAAAACGCCATCCCATGATTTTCCAAAGTGGATGTTGTGATGAGCTAAATGGTCATAACTTTTGTTGGAGCCGATCAAAAGAGTTACGCAAGAAGGTGAGTACTTAAGGCGTTTAACAGATCTTGGTTGCCCACCAAGTAAATCCTGCCAAGCAACTGGGAGGTCAGGGTTTAAAACCACTACATCACAAGCTATTCGCTCACCAGACTCTGTTATTACTGCAGTAGCTCGTCCATTGCTGCGCTCGATTGAGGTTACAGTTGAGTTGTACTTAAAAGTCACGCCGTGCTTTTCTGCCGCTCCTGCAAGCGCCCTTGGTACAGCATGCATTCCACCCTTGGGAAAGAAGACTCCATTTACTGAATCCATGTATGCGATAACTGCATAAATCGCTAATGCTTGCTGAGGACTTACACCAGCGTACATTGCTTGGAAGGAGTAAACCTTTTGAGTTCTTGGATCTTTCAGGAATTGATTTACTTTCGGAGCCAATCTTCTAAATCCACCAAGGGCTATCAATCGAGCCAGATTTGGTGTTAATAAATTAAATGGTGAGTCGATATTTCTATCTATGAAATCATTCATTTCATATTTGTATAACTTAGTAACAAACTCAACATACTTTCCATATCCGACCGCTTCAGCTGGACTGATACTTTTAGCAATCTCTGCCTGCATTTGATCTGTATCAGCATGCACATCTAGCTGTGAGCCATCATGGTAAAAAGCGCGGTAGAGGGGTTTAAGCGGTACCAAATCAAGCCAATCCTTTAGATCCTCTCCAACGCAAGCCAAAGCATCTGCGATTAGATCTGGCATAGTTAAAACAGATGGCCCAGTATCAAATGCAAAGCCAGATTTGTTTAGTAAACCGTTTCGGCCGCCTGGGACAGCTTCGCGTTCGATGACTGTGACTTTGCGGCCAGCTCCTGCTAGCCGAAGTGCAGCACTTAATCCAGCTAATCCTGCGCCAACCACAACAACATGATCTGTCGGACCTTTGACTCTAGCTGTCACAATTAAATCTTTCTGTTAGTGGCAAGAACTGCAAGTTCAGTTAGGTACTGCTTTCCATCCTGGCTAATTCCATCATGGTTTAGCGCTGTTAGTGCAGTATTGGTCAGTTCCTCAATCATCAATTCAATGTGAGAAGTAGCACCAGTATCAGTAATCACTTGTTGAAGATCCGAGATCATGCTTGGCGTGAGACCTGGGTCTCCAAGATTTTCGGTAATCACTTTTTGCTGCGAAGTGTTTGCCTTCTGCAAAGCAATTGCAATTAATGCAGTTCGTTTACCCTCCCTTAAGTCATCACCAGATGGTTTGCCAGTTTGAGAAGAGTCACCAAAAACTCCCAGTAGATCATCCCTAAGTTGGAATGCCTCACCAAGTGGAATGCCATATTTTGAGTAGGTGCTAATTAGCTCCTTTGGGGCTTGTGCCAATGCAGCTCCAAAATGTAATGGACGCTCAATTGTGTACTTGCCAGATTTGTATCGTGCCACCTTCATTGAGCGTTCAACACTTTGAGTACCAAGTGACTGTTCATAAACATCAAGAAACTGTCCTGCCATAAGCTCAACTCGCATTTCATCATAAACTGGCAGCGCAGATATTAATTTATCAGTTGGTAGTTTGGAATTGTGCAGCATTTGAGCTGACCAAATAAGTGCTAAATCACCAATCAAGATTGCAGAAGCAACACCAAACTGAGATCCTGAACCTACTAATTTCTTATCTTGGTGCATTTTTTCAAATGATTTATGAATACTTGGTGCACCTCTGCGAGTATCAGATGCATCCATAACATCATCGTGAATAAGTGCGCAGACATGCACAAGTTCAAGACTGGCAGCGGCTGAAATTAACTCTTTGGTTGGCAAAACTCCGGCTCCCACTAAACCAACATAGGCAAAGAGTGGTCGCAATCTCTTCCCACTTTCTAGCAAGAATTTTTCTAGTGCAACCGCAACTGGGTCTAACTCTGGCCCAATGGTTCTTAGGTACTTACCCTGGTTGGTTACAAAATCTGCAAGCGCCTGATTTATCTCAGAGCGAATCCCGTTTATATCGTTGCTCGCAGAAAAACTCACGGCGCAACGGTACCCTGCCTTCTATGAGCAATGATCTGAGAGATGCCTCCTTCTCTCTGGAGTTCTTTCCACCAAAGGATCCAGCAGGGGAGGAACGTCTATGGCAGGTACTGGCCCAACTTCAGCCTCTGCATCCTGATTTTGTCTCTGTAACTTACGGTGCGGGTGGCTCCAACCGTGACCGCACAATTCGCATTACTTCTGAGATCACCACCCGAACCGCTATTCCCACCGTTGCCCACTTAACCTGCGTTGGATCAACCAAATTTGAGTTGATTGAAATTCTTAAACAATATAAAAATTCGGGGATAAAAAGTATTTTGGCATTGCGCGGAGACCCTCAAGGTGGCCCAACCGCTACATGGCAATCAATTGCTGACGGATTAGATCATGCCGATCAACTTGTTGAGATGGCGATGAAATTAGGAGGATTTGAAGTTGGAGTTGCAGCCTTCCCGGATGGTCATCCCGCATCCAATTTTGATTTAGAGAAAGATATTGAAGTCTTGTTAAGAAAAGAGGAGTTGGGTGCAACATTTGCCACTACACAATTCTTTTTCGAATTTGATAAATGGCAAAAAATTGTAGACCGACTATCTCAGAAGGGATCAAAGTTACCGATAATTGCTGGAATTCTACCAATAACAAGTTTTAAACAACTCTCCCGGATGGTGGAGTTAAGTGGCATACAAATACCAGCACAAATTTTGGCTCGATTTGATAATGCTGCAGACAATCCTCAAGAGGTTAAGAAAATTGGAATTGATATTGCAAGTGAGTTGGGCAGTAAGTTGTTGGAAGCGAATGTGCCAGGTTTACATTTTTATACTATGAATACAGCTGAATCCACCATCGAGATTGCCAAGAATCTTGGATTGGTGAAATTATGAACAAAAGTGATTTCCTTTCAACTTGGAGCAAACTTCATGGAGATGCTCAGGTCTCTGGAATTGTTAAGGGGTGGCTTAACATCTCTTACTTCATTACAAATCCATTGGCGAGAATACGGATCTCACCAAATGGCTTAACACTCTTTGGTTTAGTATTTGGTGTTTTGCTCTATCTAAATGCGCAATCTATTTGGGCACCAATATTTTTGGTTTTGTCATTAATTTGTGATGGGATCGACGGCAGTATGGCAATAATTACTGGAAAATTTTCAAAATGGGGTGCGATATTAGATTCGGTTATCGATCGATTGACTGAGGTGTTCTGGGTGCTAGCTCTTTACTCTCTTGGAATTGATATCAATCTTTTGCTTGCAGTTCTTGTCCTCTCTGCGATACAGGAGTACTTAAGGGCTAGAGCTGGGGGAGTTGGAGTATTTGAAGTAGGAGTTGTGACATATGCAGAGCGGCCAGTTAGAGCATCTTTTGTGTTTGTTGCCTTAGTAGCATTTAATTTAGATTTGAATATTCTCAATCATATTATTGCAATTTGGTTGGCGCTTCAGATGATAAGTTTAATAAAGATCAGTCGTTTTATTTTTTTAAAATTAAACTAAGCCTTACCGATTGCATTTGCCACCAACTCAGCGCTAATACCAACCAGGGGCAAACCTCCGCCTGGATGAGCAGAGCCGCCTACACAGAATAACCCCTTAACTTTTGAGCGATTACGTGCTCGCAAGAATGCCGAGGTGGCAGAGTTACTTGAGGTGCCGTAGATAGAGCCCCCAGGTGCCATGGCATATCTTTCCAAGTCAGCTGGTGTGCGGTAATTCATAAAATCTAATCTGCTTGAAACATTTAAACCCAAGGCATCCATTTTTTTAATGATCATCCTTGCGTATTGCTCTCCACCATGATTCCAATCCCAGCCAGTTTCAGGTTCATGGCGTGGGGCATTTACTAATACAAACCATGATTCTTTGCCAGCAGATTTAACCATCGTTTCATCTTTCGGTGCACAGAGATAAATTGTTGGGTCGCTTACCGGAACTTTCTGAGTAAAAATCTGATCAAACTCTGCGTCGTAATCTTTTGGAAAATAAACATTATGGTGATCTACCTGAACTGATCCACCTTTAGAGTTATCTAATCCCAGTAATAGTGAGAATCCAGCAAGAGATTTTGTTGCAACCTTCAATTTTCTACGTTCACCCTTGGCATTTGAAACTTTCTTATCTAGTAACTTGTTGTAGACATACTCAGCATCTGAATTTGCAACGACAATATCTGAGGTGATTTGTTTTCCGCTAGCTAATTCGATACCTGTAACTAAATTTCCATTGGTCAATATCTTCGATACCAAAGTGTTGTATTCAAATTTGACTCCTAAATCGCGACATCTTTGCTCAATTGCCACAGAAAGTTGACCAATTCCACCCTTAATGTGCCAGGCACCAAATGTGCTTTCAACAAATGCGATAGTCAATAAGACTGCTGGTGCATGCCTTGGGTCACTTCCTGTGTAGGTTGCATATCTATCAATAATCATCCTCAGATGAGGATCTAAATCTAATTTTTCACTCAACCTTCGAAGTGATGTTAATGGAGCAATCTCTCCAATCTGGCTGATCAGATTCTTTCGCTTGAGCAATGGCCAAATTGATTTCAACTCAGACTCAACAAAGGACTCCCGAGAGGCCTCCCACATCTTCTCTGAGCGAGTAATGATTTTCTTCCAACCTTCGCTTGCAGTGATGCCAAATGATTTCTCGATCTCTAGATATGTTTTTGGATTAGATAGGTTTGGAAAAGTAACTGACTTACCATCACTGAAGTGATAACTAAATGCTGGATCAACTGGAGTTAACTCCAGGATGTGCTCCAAGCGTTTTCCGGTCTTAAGGAAGAGATCTCGATAAACCGCAGGTAGTGTTAGAAGTGATGGGCCTGTATCAAAGCCATAATCACCAAACCATTCCGTTCTACACTTACCACCAGAGCGGTCGCTGTTTTCATAAATAGTTACATCATGTCCTTGCCGTGCTAAGCGAGCAGCAGCGCTCATGCCGCCAATACCTGCACCAATAACTGAAATCTGTGCCATTTAAATTAGCGATCTATCACGCCAGGTTAATGTCTGAGTCAATCGACCAAACCAGGAATAAACAATTAAGCCAATTAGCAAAATTATTGAAAATGGGTGCAAGATTGCAGTGTTAGGTAAGGCACCGGTTCTAAGCGAAGAAATAACTCGACTTAAAAAAACTAATAAGAATGTGATTAAGCCAAGATTTGAGCCAGCAACCGTTAAAGCCAATGGAATCAACCCAGTTACAACTAGCAAAAAGATTGCAATGATACTTCCGAAGGCGGATCCAAAAGCTTTCCATAGAGATTTCTGGTAACCCTTGAATAGATCTTGCGAACCTTTATACATATGGCAACTAGCGACTTTGCTGGCTTCAGCCACTCCGCCTTTAAATCCCTTATCTAGTAGTTGACGGGCCAGCATAAGATCATCTAAAACCTCAGTTTTAACCGACGCATGCCCACCTGCATTTAAATAGGCATCTCTTTTAACAATTAGAAATTGACCATTCGCAACCGCCATAGATTTAATTGAGAATCTCTGCGCAATAAATAATGGCACGGAAGCTAACCATGACCATTGAAGTAGTGGCTGAAAAATCTTCTGAACAAAACCCACAGTCAGCTGCCTAGGATATGGCGATATAAAATCCCAATCTTGCATCTTTGCGATTGAACTAGCAATTGCATTTTTACTTAACCTGACATCGGCATCTAAGAAAACTAGGTACTCGTTTTGGCTCGCTTCAAATAATTGTTGGCAGGCCCACAACTTACCAAGCCACTTTTCTGGGGGATTAGAGCCAGCGATCAACCTTACCTGGGAAAACCCTCTAACCTCTTCAGAAGTTTTATCAATCGAGTTGTCATCAAGAACAAGAATTTCATAATTTGTAAGTCCCTGCTGGTTGACTACACCGGTCAGACAATTTCTAGCATTTTCTTCTTCATTGCGCATTGGGATTAAAACAGAGACACCATGTGGAATTTGCACCGGTACATCTTTAATCACTCGGATGGTCAAGGAATTGATGACTACCATTAACAAGGCAAGAGATGCTAAGAGGAGTATAATTTCCATTAATTGCTAGCGGGTGGACCAAATCGCAGTAGAAAGATATAAGGAAGTAGCACTAATCCAAAAACTACTCCACCAATTAATGCCACTCCAGGTCGGTCAAAGAAGAATAGATTTCCAACAACTCCTGAGAACCAAGTCCACATTAGGAAAAAGTCAGGAACTGCTGTTGAGGTTGCAACCTTGCGCCGATCTTTTCTCAGAGCAAGATTTAAAATTGCCATCAAGCCCATTCCAGTTAGTAACCAACCAAAAGCATTAGAAAGTGGGATTTCAGGTTGGAATGGCACGGATGTGCCGGTGAAATCCCAAACCCATCTTTCAGCAGAGACCATTTGTGGATCTAGAAATAGATCCCAAGCCATCATGCCAAGTCCGCCGTATAGAAAAACCCAATTCTTAGTAACTTTTCTAGCTGCAATAAATATTGGATGGGCCAACATTATCCAAGCAAATGGAACCACTAGCGGAACACCATAAATTTGATATCCCAAACTTCCTGAATACTCGTAGGTGCCAAATGGCCAGCCAGTTTTGCTGCCGATTTGTTCTACAAGTAGTGCGTAGGTGAAGGTGATGAATAAAAATTGCAAGGCATATATAACTCCATAGGCCAATATGGCATGCAAAAACATTGCCGCAGCTGCCCAGTAAACGGTAGCGATTGTTACAAGACGCAGTGACTCACCCTCAATTAGGGGATAGGAAATTTGTAATCCAATTGCAACTACTAAAGTTGCATATAAAACAAACAGCTTCCAACCTGCTACCTGCCTGCGCATATTTTTTCTTGGATAAAACTGGCGGAGCGACATGGGTTAATTGTGCCTCATCACTTGAGAACCCCTTGCTCCTGAATAACGGCAAATCGCGCAAATAACTCCTCGGAATACCACTTATTGGTTTGCGTAGCAGCAATTGCCTTCACATGGGCATCCCCTTTATAGGCAAACTCTCTCAGGGATGCAGCATTTTCCCAGATCGAAAAAGTTCCCTGTAGGCCGATTGGTGCCTCACCAATGCCAATTGCATTAAGCAAGCCGGGCGAGCTATGCAAACTTTCAGTAACTGGTGGTACCGCTCTCCAAAATTGCAAATTCTTTCGCCAAACTATGCGGGCTCTAGTTACTGCAGCAATTTTTCCATGCCACTCAAACTTTTCAAGTAAAAATGGTTGTTTTCTAGACCATAAGCCATGGGAGGAGATGGGTCTTAGGAGTGCTCGATATTCATTTTTGGAAATCTTTCGCCACATTTTTATCACATCTGATTTTTCTAGATCTGAAAGTTGTGACTGATCGAGAGTAATTAACAATCCCCACCGAAATTGATCGGCATTTTTAGGGGTAAAGCTCTCACCCTTTCCCGTACCAAGCAGCTTTATAAATGAGTTTTTAAATTTTATCCTGAGCCACAATTTATTGAATGCCATATTGGTAATGGCAATCGGAAGAAATGCTTTTTTAATCCGCCAGAAGTAGACAACTGTTATCATTTTATGAGGCTAACAGTTTGCATTATTTCAGCCAAAACTTCGGTAGGACTATCCCACATCGGTGCATGACCAGTCTGTGGCAATACCACCCACTTGGCATGTGCTGGTGCAAGGCTTCTTTCTTGACAGGTTTTCGCAGGCAAAGTGTGGTCACTATCGCCAAAGACAATCGTCACGCAAACTTGTGAATCGATCTGTTTATCAAATCTCTTACCTAACAATGCATCCCATGCCGGGAAGTAACCAGTTGATTTTGCCATAGCATTTGTAGCATCTAGACAGATTTCATAACTTAGTTCTTTCCACCGGGGAGAGACTGTTTCAAAGCCAATCTTCTTCGCCCAGGTGTAATTCAAAAGTGAAGGCGCCAGTTTTTCAACTCCACTTGCCATGGCTCTTAAAGCAAGTTCACCTGGATAGCGTGATGTAAATGGGGTAAGCCAAAGGCCAGCTGGTGCTAGTGCGGTTATCGTTTTTACCGCAGCTGGTTTCAAAACTGCTATTTCAAAACTAATCCAACCACCGAGTGAATTACCAACTAAATGAAATTGATCAATACCAATCTCTTTTAGGTTTCTTATAACCAAATTAGCCAGGGAGGTTGGATCCATTTTCTGAACTGGCGAGTATGGGCTTCGACCATGTCCTGGCAGATCTATCGTAATAATTTCAAAGCGCTTGGCTAGCTCTGGAATGATGGGCTTCCAAGCAGTGGCAGCAGATCCCATGCCATGAATTAAAACTATGGCCTCACCAGAACCATGAGTTTCCATCGCCAGTTTCATGTAGATAAGATTACCTTCTGATGATAAATCTGGATGTATCTCAGTTTGCTGAGAAGATCACCGATCAAAATGTAATTGTGCTTGATGTTCGAACTCCAGCAGAGTTTTCGCAGGGCCGGATTGCCAAATCAATCAACATTGATGTGTTATCTGATTACTTCATAGCTGATATTGCTGGCTTGGATAAAGATGCTCAGTATGCGATTTACTGCCGTTCAGGTAAGCGATCAGTAGATGCTGCTGCTGCTATGGATGAGATAGGTTTTTCAACGTTTAATTTATTGGGTGGAATCATTGCTTGGCAGGAATCTAATAACGAGGTTATTATTTAAAAAGAGTAGGAATTAGCTCCTCGACAAGTTTTTTAATCTGATCCCTTATCGGACGAACATCAGCAACTCCTTGCCCTGCAGGATCTTGAAGTACCCAATCAAGATACCGCTTGCCTGGAAAAAATGGACAGGCGTCCCCACAACCCATCGTGATAACTACATCTGATTGCTCTACAGCAAAGGTAGTTAAGACCTTTGGTTGTTCATGGGAGATATCAATTCCCACCTCTTTCATTGCCTCTACTACTGCAGGATTTATTGAGTCTGCAGGTGCTGATCCGGCTGAGCGCACCTCAACACGATCACCAGCAAGATGTGTCAAAAAAGCTGCGGCCATCTGAGATCTCCCAGCGTTGTGCACGCAGACAAAAATTACGGATGGTTTACTCATTGTTATCTTTACTTGAGTTAGTCAGATTCTTGGCCACTAGCATGCCTAGCAATGCACCAATTAACTGCGCTGTTATAAAGAGCAGTATTGAGGCTGGGGCAATACCGGTAATTGAATTAGTAAGAGTGCGTCCAATGGTTATTGCTGGGTTAGCAAAGGAGGTACTGGATGTGAGAAGGATGGCACCAAAGATCCAAAGTGGAACATAAAGTGCAACTAGATCATCACGTTTTGGAAATCTCAATATGATCCAAAGTAGTACCGCAGTTGCTAAAACCTCAGAGACAAATAGGTTGGAACCATCACGCTTAATCTGGGAAACTTCAAAAAAAGATTGTTCATAAATAAAGTTTGCAATGCCTACTCCAATAATGGCGCCGGTAATTTGAGATACAACATAGAAAGCAGCAGTTTTGAGATCTACTTTCTTTAGGTAGAGCATTACTAGGGTGACAACTGGATTAAAGTGTGAACCACTAACTTTCATACCAATTCGAATTACTACTGCCAAGCCGATTGCAGTTGCCAAGGCATTAATTAAAAGTTTTGTTCCCGCATCAGTAGCTAGTAGTGCTGCCATATGGCCAGAGCCCACCACAGCAACAGCTAAAATCATGGTTCCTAAAAACTCCATGGCAAATGCTTTTTGATTGCGCATCTAGGCTCCTTATAGTGAGGTTTTTAAACTTGAGTCAAAATAGTAAAGCTAGCCAGGCCAATCAATAAAAAGGCAAAGCCACGTTTTAGATGAACAGTTGGTGTCTTGGCCGCTTTTTTCGAGGCGAAGCCGGCAACTAAAACTGCAGCCACTGAGATCAATAGCGGGTAACCCCATTCAATTTCAGGCCAGATTGCGAATTTGGCAGCTAGTGCAGTCAGACAGTTCAAAGCAATAATGAGTAGTGAAGTTCCTGCCGCTTTATTTTGGGGAGTATGAAAAAATAAAACTAATACCGGGATAGCTAAGAACCCACCACCAATTCCAAACAATCCAGTAAGAGATCCAATCAACAATGAGAGAGTAACTAATGCCCAAACCGGGATTTTTCTTTCAGGTGAGTCTTTTATTGGTGTAACCAACATTGAGTATGCAGCGCCAAGCAATACGATTGAAAATCCAATCAAAATCACCGAATCTGGAATGCTTTTGGTCAGTAAACCAAAACCAATATTTGTAATCAAACCCAGTAACCATATGGTCAGAGCCTCTTTTATAAGGACATCTTTAGATTTAAATTTTGGCCTTAAGCCAGCAACGGCAGCTAAAAAAACCACAGCAAGTGCTGCAGTTGTAGCAGCAGCTGGTGAGAAATTAAAAAAATAAAGCAGGATTGGCACTGAGACCATCGCACCGCCTGCGCCAATAAAGCCTAAAACTGCACCAATAAAGCCACCACTTATTAGCGCGGTGATAACTAAGCCGATCTCCATATCCAGATACTCCCATAGATTCTTTGCTTATCGGGGATTAAAAAACCGCCCAATGGCACAAGGCCGCTGGGCGGTAAATAGATTCCTCTAGATTAACTAAAGAATAGAAGCGTTCCTACGTTGCTGCCAAAATCTGCACCACCGCGAAGGAGTGCAAAAATAATCATCGCAGCACCAGCCAAGGATAGATTTTTAAAGAATGAGATTGTCTCATTCTGCTTTGCAGTTGGATCTGTTTCTTTCCAGAAAGCGTGCATCAGGAAAGAAGTTGGGATTAAGAAAAGAGTTATCAATAGCGCACCAAGATCTGCATAGAAACCAAGAACGATATAAATGCCACCAACTAGAATCATTAAACCACTTAGATAAACGGAGAATTTAGCCATCGGAACTTTTTTGAACTGGGCATAGCCAGTCATAGCCGAAGCCTTTGTAAAGTGAGAGATACCAGAGCTAATAAACAAAAGTGCAAAAAGCACTCGTCCAACGATTAATATGGTGTCAGTCATTTGTATTTTCGTCCTTACCGGTAATTTACTTGATTTCGCCCGACTGGGCCTTACCTATAAAGGTAGGGGCTACTGTCAGGTATTTAAACTAAACTTGGGGTGTGTCCACAACTAAACTTTCAACTTTGCCATTTAGTAGTAGCAGGTTATGAAAAATATCGAATCTGTTGCAACTATTTTGCATGTGGATATGGATGCCTTTTACGCATCTGTTGCAGAAAGAGATAATCCAAAATTAAAGGGCAAAGCAGTAGTTGTTGGTGCTGGCAGAAGAGGTGTTGTCTCTTCTGCAAATTATGAAGCAAGAAAGTTTGGTATAAAAGCAGCGATGCCAGTTTATAAAGCTAAGGCGCTAGCACCACATGCAATCTTTATCTCACCAGATATGGCCCGATACTCAGAGGTTTCAAAAAATGTAATGCAAATTTTTGATGAGGTAACACCACTAGTGGAGCCAATATCTCTGGACGAGGCATTTTTAGATGTAACTGGATCAAAGAGATTATTTGGTACTGGCCGGCAAATCGCTGATTTTATTCGCAATCGAGTTCAGCAGCAGGAGGGGATTACCTGTTCAGTTGGGATATCCCACAATAAATTTATTGCAAAAATTGCTTCAAATCACTGCAAACCAAATGGGGTTTTAGAGATCGACCCAGAGAGGGTTCTGGAATTTTTACACCCACTTGCAGCAAAGGAGATATGGGGAGTGGGGCCAAAGACTAATGAGCAGTTAATGAAGATGGGGTTATTAACTGTTGGCGATATTGCAAATACACCACGGGGCACATTAATTAGAGTCTTAGGTGAGGCAGCAGGAAGCTCCTTATATGAATTGGCTTGGGGACGAGATTATCGAGATGTGGGGATTGAACATATTGAAAAAAGTATCAGCGCAGCAGAGACATTTGATATTGATTTAGATGTTCAGGAAGAGATCTTGAAAGAATTTTTACGATTAACTGAGCGAAGTGTGGAACGGATGCGAGAGAGGGGTTTTGCAACCAACACAATTTCTATCAAGGTTAGATTTGCCGATTTCAAAACAATCTCCAGATCAAAAACAGTAGATCTGCCAATTACTGGCACTCAGGAAATTTTTGAGGTAGTGAAAAATCTATATTTGGGCTTAAAACTAGATCGTGCCCTGATTAGGTTGGTTGGTGTTTCTTTAGATGGTTTAGTTGAGGATGAGCAGATAAAGCAGTTAGCGTTGGGAGAGAGAGCATCGGGGTGGCAGCAAGCTGATCAGGCGGTGGATCGAATTAAGAGCAGATTTGGCCGAGGCAGTCTGCGGCCAGCCCGACTAGTCCAAGATCACGAGGAGGAGTAGAGGCTAGGGTTTCTAAAATGAGACTAAGTGCTCTATATTTCGAATATGGCCCTTTCAGATCATGAAAAAAAGCTGCTGGCTGAGATGGAGGCTGCCCTAGAGCAGGAGGATCCAAAGCTTCTCTCCACTCTTACCGGCAAAGCCCGCACTCGCCAAAACTCCCGTGCTCTTTTGGGGTTAAGTATTTTGGGAGTTGGGCTGTTGGTTTTGATCAGCGGCTTAGTTGCCCAAGCAACTCTGGTTGGGGTAGCAGCATTTTTAATCTGCCTAACTGGAGCACTTTTGATTATTACCAATATTTCATTTAACTCTGGCAGCAGGGGTGTGAAAAAGCCTGGCTGGAGCACCTCCCTAGAGGAGCGTTGGGATAGACGAGGAAATGAGAGTTAAGTAGGCAAGAAAGCCAACTACCACCCATCTTGGGTGGTTTTTTTTATGCCCTTTTTCAATGGGGAGGATCGGGGAGGCAAAGTGGGTGCGGGGGGTTGAAAGTGGGGAAAAAGGGAGTAAAGTGGTGACCTAGGGTCAATTCTGAGCGTGGGGGGTCACAACGATGTTTCTTGGCACCCATGAGCCAAAGCTGGATGAAAAGGGCAGATTAATTTTGCCAGCCAGATTTAGAGATGAATTAGCAGGTGGTTTAGTAATTACTAAGGGTCAAGAGCATTGCTTGTATGTATTTCCAGCTGCTGAGTTTGCATTAATAACTGAGAGATTGCGTCAAGCACCAGTTACCCAGAAAAATTCCCGTGATTACTTAAGAGTTATGTTTGCTGGCGCTCATGATGAGGTGCCAGATAATCAAGGGCGGGTAACAATTCCAACTGGGCTTAGGACTTATGCCACCTTGGAAAAAAACTGTGTAGTAATTGGTGCAAACACCAGACTTGAAATTTGGGATGCCAACGCCTGGAGTAAGTATTTAACTGATCGAGAAAAAACCTTTGCTGATGTTTCAGAGGAGGTATTACCTGGATTGTTTTAAATCCAATCAAATATCTATTTAGGCCACCGCCACTCATAAAGATTCGCGGCGCCACTTCCCCGGTGCCGCGCGTTATTCAAAGAAGATCCGTCGAGTGGCGGTGACCTAAGTAGATAAGTGAAGCAGTAGGTCAGGCAAGAAAAGTAATGATGGGCAAGGCAAGCGAAAGCGGGGAAGGAGCAAGATGAGTGCAGATTTAGCGCACATTCCAGTCGCACTTGATCAGTGCGTTGATTTGCTATCACCTGCTTTAGTAAATAAATCAAAACCATATTTAATTGATGCCACCTTAGGGCTAGCAGGTCATGCCAAAGTAATCTTGGAGCGGTTTCCTAATCTGCATCTTATTGGGATAGATCGTGATCAAGCAGCGATCAAAATAGCTCAATCTAATCTGGCGCAATATGCAGATCGAATCACAATTATTCACGCCACCTTTGATCAGATCGATCTAGCTTTATCTGCAGCAGCAGTTGAAAAGGTTGATGGGATTCTCTTTGATCTAGGTGTCTCCTCTATGCAGCTAGATCAAGCTGAGCGAGGCTTTTCCTACTCTCAAGCAGCTCCACTAGATATGCGTATGGATCAAAGCGCACCCCTTACCGCAGCAGCAGTACTTAACACCTACTCACATGGGGCCTTGGCAAAGATAATTCAAAATTATGGCGAAGAGAAGTTTGCTAGCAAGATTGCTGAAAACATCATTAAAGCCAGATCAGCTGGTGAGCTAAATACCACCAAGGATTTAGCTCAGATTGTTAAGGATTCAATTCCAGCCCCAGCCCGTCGCACCGGTGGCAACCCAGCAAAGCGAACCTTCCAAGCAATTCGCATTGAGGTAAATCAAGAGCTGGCAACACTTGAGCGAGCAATTCCAGCTGCACTTTCCGCTTTAGCTATAGGCGGACGGCTTGTGGTTATGAGCTACCAATCACTTGAGGATCGAATTGTTAAAAACTTCTTTACTCAATCAACAAAATCAATGACCCCACTAGCTCTACCAGTTGAGCTACCAAACTCTGCGGCGAGTTATCGACTCCTATTTAATGGCAGTGCGGTGGCAGATGCCAAAGAGCAGGAAAGTAATCCGCGCTCGCAGTCAATGCGCATGCGAGCAATTGAACGGTTGAGTGCCTAATGGCGATATTTGAATTAGCCCCAGCGTTTAAAACTTCTCGACAGATTGTTCGAGCCCAAACCAATAAAGCTGTTCTTCGCCTGGTGCCAGAGGCGAAAACTGGTCAGGTGGCTGGGGATAAAACCTTTGCAACCTTTCTTTTAGCTATTTTCGTTGCCAGTTTAATCTCATTACTAGTAATTAATACAGCATTAGCAAGAGATGCATTTTTACTTGGACAATTAAAACAAGAGGCGCAATTGTTAACCGATAAGCGAGAGGCAATTTTGCGTGATGTGGCAGCTAAATCATCGCCAGATAAGTTAGCCGAACGCGCTGCCCAACTGGGAATGGTGGCATCTACCAATCCAAGGTTTCTTGACATGTCAGTGGGTAAGTAATGAATCAACAATTATTGGTGCAAGATCGTATACGAAAAATAGTTGCAATCGCTTTGGTGATATTGATGCTCTTTGGACTTCGCTTAATTGAGATTCAAGCAGTCCGAGCAAGTGGCTATGTTGAAAAAGCAAATAATGAGTTAAGTAAGTCAGCAACTTTATTAGCCCCACGCGGGACTATTTATGATATCGATGGCATCGAATTGGCTAGAAGTATTTCAGCAATGAATATTGCAGTTGATCAAACTGTGGTCAATGATCCGACCGCAGCAGCTAATGTGGTTGCACCAATCTTGGGCATGAGCGCTGCAGATCTTTTGCCTGATTTAATTGGTGAGCGCCGGTATGTGTTGATTGCAAAAAACATTTCACCAGAAAAATGGCGCCAGGTCTATCAAGCAATTGGAGATTACAACAGTAAGGTGCTCAAAGAGGTTGGTGGCTTAAGTAAGCGAATTGGTGGCTTTGTTCCAGAGCGTAGTTACATAAGAGATTATCCAAGTGGCAAATTAACCTCATCACTTGTGGGCATAATTAATGACCAAGGAGTGGGTGCATCAGGCATTGAGAGCAGTTTAAATGGGGTACTAGCTGGGGTTAACGGTAAATATGTTTATGCAAATGGCCGAGGAAATATTATTCCTGGATCCGAACGAGTTAGCGTTGAGGCAAAGAGCGGTACCAGTGTTCGATTAACAATTGATCGTGATGTTCAGTGGGTTGCTCAAAATGCGATTAATCAGGCGGTTGCCTCCTCGCGTGCAGCATCTGGAACTGTAATTGTGATGGATCCAAAAACTGGCGCAATATTGGCGC
>CAMCVO010000015.1 GCA_945881945.1 Bifidobacterium breve | reverse complement strand
AACTGAATTGAGACAGTTGCTGCGCCAAGGATTGCAAAATGCTTGATACCAATGGAGAAGTCTAACTTTCGTCGCATCAAAATTGCTAGGAGATATAGACAACCACTTGCGATAAATGCTCTGACTGAGATAGCCGCTGCCCAGTCAAAAGCTTCAACTACTCTAAGTAGTAGCAGAAAAGAGAAACCCCAAATTAAGGATAGAAGTGTGAATTTGGTAGAGATCTCAGCCTTCATTTGATAAGGCTAGCGCAATCAGCCTTTTAGATTTGGCGGTGATAATCGATATTCAACTGGAGTTTTACTAAATGAGATTGGATTTGCAACTGATTTCACCCCATCTATCTCAACTACTGAGTTTAAGCCCAATAATTGAGCAAGATCAAAAGCCTCTTTTATATTATTTATCGCACCCGCCGGAATCTTCACCTTTGCCAATGTAGAAACCCAATGATCTGCACTTTGTTGAGCAAAGATAGGCTCAAGTTGAGCATTTAACTGCTGAAGGTTTTCAACCCGAAGCTGATTGGTGGCAAATCGCTTATCTGCTATTAACTCTGGCTTAATGCAACCTGCAAACTTAGTAAATTGCTGATCACTTCCAACTGCCACAATAAATTTTTTATCCTTTGCCTCAAATACTTGGTAGGGAGCAATTGATGGATGGGCATTTCCCATTGCCTTTGGAATTACACCTGCTGACAGATAAGCCGATGCCTGATTTACTAAAGCAGATAAAGTCGAGCTAAGTAAATTTAACTCAACCTTTTGGCCAACTCCCTGTTCATCTCTTGCGCGAAGTGATGCCAAAATGCCAATTACAGCATGTAATCCGGTGATTACATCAACTAGTGCAACGCCAACCTTAGTTGGGTTGTTCTCATCACTGCCGGTGATACTCATTAAGCCACTCATGCCTTGCAATAAGAGATCATAACCAGGAAGTTCAGCAGCTTTTTCAGATGTGCCAAAACCTGTAATTGAGCAGTAGATCAGCTTTGGATTATTAGCAATCAACTTTGAATAACCGAGGTTGTACTTCTCCATGCCACCTGGTCCAAAGTTCTCCACAACAACATCGGATGAGTTAATCAATTCAACTGCACGCACTTGATCTGCTTGATCTGTCAGATCAAGCTCTAACCCCTCTTTATTGCGATTTACCGATAGAAAATAGGTGGCATTACCATCCTTATCAAATGGTGGGCCCCAAGTGCGGGTGTCATCTCCTATGCCGGGCCGTTCAACCTTAACTACCTGCGCACCCAAATCTGCCAACAACATAGTTGCATATGGACCTGCTAAAACTCTTGAGAAATCTGCAATTTTAATTCCCGTCAAAGGCGGCTTCATTTTTTCCCTAACCAATCACCCATCACATTTAGGAGTAGATCAACATCACTTTTCGTAATTACCAATGGTGGTTTTATCTTAAGCACATTGTTATCTGGACCATCACATGAGAGTAAAACTCCCTTTGATAGCGCAAACTCCATTAAATCACTCACCTGATCTGTCGCCGGTTTCTTTTCATCTAGCATCATCTCAACACCGATAAACAAGCCACTGCCCCGCACATCGGCGATGATTGGATAACTTCTCATTAAAGAACGAACACCATCTTGCAGGTACTGACCAACATTTTTAGCTTTAAGTTGTAATTTTTGATCATAAATAACTTCAAGAACTGCTTGACCTATTGCAGCACTTACTGGATTTCCACCAAAGGTATTGAAGTACTCCATGCCATTGTTAAATGAGGCAGCGATCTGAGGGGTGGTAACAACTGCAGCTAATGGATGACCATTACCCAGTGGTTTTCCTAGCGTGACAATATCTGGCACAACACCATGTAATTCAAAGCCCCAGAACTTATCTCCTACTCTTCCCATACCAATCTGCACCTCATCACTGACACAAACTCCACCATTGGCCCTGACCACTTCAAAAGCCTTAGCTAGGTAACCGGGAGGTAAAACAATTTGACCAGCGGTAGAAACGATTGATTCAACAAAAAAAGCAGAGAGTGGTTGCTTTAGTGCAGTAATACTTTTTTTAAGGTTATTTAAATACTTTTCAGTAGCGCCCTTGCCGGTAAATTTGCCCCGGAAAAGATCTGGTAATTCAGCTACTGCAACATGTTTTGGCGCACCGGCGCCACCTTTGCCTAAGAATTTGTAGGGGCTGATCTCAACAACTGATTGGGTGTGGCCGTGATAGCCATGGCGTAGTGCCACTACTCCTTTAGCATTTGTGTGAGCTCTTGCTAATCGGATCGCTAGATCATTTGCCTCACTGCCACTATTAACAAAAAATATAACTGAAAGCGGATCGGGCATGCTGCTAGTAATCGCTTTGCCATACTCAACAACTGTTTGATGCAGATACCTAGTATTGGTATTTAACACCGACATCTGTGCCGCTGCAGCTGCCACCACTCTTGGATGGCCATGCCCGACATGGGCAACATTGTTAACTAGATCTAAGTAGCTCTTGCCTTTCTCATCAAATAAATAAGCACCACTTCCAGCAACAATATTTACTGGATTTTTAAAGTTAAGTGAGAGATTTTGGGAAATGACTACCCGTCGATCACTTTTAATACTGGCGGGTGAGATTTTTGCATGGGCATCTGTGCCGCTTTCAATACCCAAAATTAAATTTGGGTTTAAAGAAATCCCCCGCCAAAGTGCAATCTCATCTCGTGGCGCAACCCCATAAATATCAATCCCCATGCCACATAAATCAGTAAGCAATTGGAAATGGGTATGTGGTGGCCAACCAACATTTTCTTCCTCTTTACCCATGCGCCCAATCAATCCACCAGCCTTAATCTCTTTTCCAACCTTCCAATCTGGCATGGAATCAATTGAAAGGTGGCCATAAAGAGTCCAAAATGGAACTCCTTGATCAGTTTTATGACGCAAGATAACAACTGGACCGTAATCTAAATGTGTTGAGTTGTTATTAAATAACTCAATCACACCATCTAATGGTGCATAGATTGGCGTGCCAGCTGGCATTCCAACATCTACTCCTAAATGAAATGTTCTGGCGTTATCAGCTTCCGGATTAAAGGCCACTCCCTGATAAACATTTCGATTCTCGCAGTAGTAACCAATTGTTACCTGCGCCCCACTTTTGGACATTAAATCCTCAATCGCCTTGGTACTTCGCGCGATCTCTGGGTTATCAAATGACCAGTTGATATAAACTCGCTTTAGATCTGAAAAAGATTTTTCCAATAAATTAGCTGGCTTTGTTACGAGCAAGTAATCTCGAATCGCTTTGGCATTTGGATTTGCCTCAAGTCCAATAGCATCTCTTAACCTAAATATTGCAAAATTAGAGTCAAACTTATCCAAGGCAATCAAGCAATCAGGCACATCTTTTTGTGAAATAGATAGGTAATCATTCTCTGGATTATTTGATCGCTGAAGTGCTGCATTTGCAACACTTGATGCCAATCTAACCTTTACCAACTCGATAAAAATTGCTATCTCATCTAAGGAAAATGGGTTAACGCTGTGGTAGCCACGGACAAACTGAGCAATCTGTTTTACTGGATCATTAGATTTTAATCCAACATAGGCTGCTGCCACCGCAGCTCCAACTACTTTTGGTGCATAAATCATGTCTCCAAAATCAATCAAAACTAGTTTGTCTTTATCCTCGATAATGTTGTAATCATTTCCATCATTGTGTATTACCTGCATCGGCATCTGCTTTAACTTTGGCAGCACATTTTTCTTATAATTATTTAATGTCTTATCAACTACAGCCTGCACCTTAGAATCAGTGATCTTTGAACTCCAAGCCAACAACTTTTCTGCCTGCAACATATTCCAAATAAAGGCAGCATCTAATGACTTTCGCTCCTCCTTACTAATCTTTATCGAGTTGAGGTTTTTATCAACAGTTGCAATTAATCCACCTAATTGTTCAATCTCAACTCCTGTGTGCTCTTTCTTGATGCCCCATGGGGAGCCTTCATGGAAAGTAAGCAACCGTGCAGCTGAATTTTTGCTTAGATTTATTAACAACTTCTTACTCTTGGTTGGTAGCACTGCTGGTGAGGTATTGACTTTATTATCTTCCAAGAACTTTAGAACTCTATTTTGAAGATTTAGCTTAATCTTCAGCGATGCATCAACCTTTGGGTAGATCTTTAAAACGTAATTTTTCTTACCAGAAATTTTAAAATTAATATCCCGTTCACTTGGCAGAGCAGATATCTCAGCCTCTATTCCCCAGTTCTTCTTTAGAAGGGATTTTGCTTCTATGTCTTTCACTTAAATCCCTCTCATCACTTTAAAATTTTCCATTTGTAAGTATGAATTCGGCCAATGCCGCATCTTGGATACCAAGCCCAACTGAGAAATAGTAAATGACTTGTTCCTTGTTTTCCCTGCCCTTGATTTCACCGGCGTAGACGCCACCAATTGATTGAGCCTGTTGCCAGGTGCGTTCAGAATTCTCCAGTGTTTTAACCACTGATCCTGATTGCTCTGAAATTGTCTTTGCATCATCACCAAAAACCTTATCAGCCTTAGATAACGCAGAAACTGATACTTCCAGCCGGTTAGGCGCAAATGAGCCAATAGAAATGCATGTGGAACCAGAATTTAACGCAGAGTTAATAACTGGCTCTTGGGAATTGGTACAGATGAAAATCAAATCGCAATCATAGGCCGCTTGTATATTTTGAGTGATCTCAAAACCTAGATCATTATTTTTTATGTATTGATCAATACCAATCACTCTCTCTGGTTTGAAAATATGTTTTGCAGCCTGTAAATGCGCCATGCCTTGATGGCCCACACCAATGACTGCAACGCTTTTTACTGGATTAGATAACTCCTTCGCAGCTGCCATACTCGCACAGACAGTTCGCCACTTGGTTACTGCTTCGCCATCTAAAAATAATTTTACGCTACCGGTTGTGGCATCAATAACTGAGACAGTGGTCTGCACTACTGGGATAGCTCTGCCGGCATTACTAGGTACTACCGTGCCAAATTTAACAATCGTTGGACCATTCGTTGAGGCTCGGGCAATATAAGAAAATTGTGCATTTTCATTCTGGGACAAGATTGCTCTAGGCCCCATTACGGCTTGATCTAGAAAGTAGTTTTTAAAAACCTGTCGCTGATTTTCTATTATTTTTTCATAGGAACACAGCGCATTTATCTCCTCCGCTGAAACAAAGGGAGTTTCTACCAGTGTCATGACCCCTAGTGTAGATAGGAACTTCACCAATTCGCAGATGCAAAAGGTCACACCGATCCGAAGTGGGCTAAACTACCCATATGAGATCTGGCTTTATGTTTTTTTGGGCGGTAGTAGTCTCTGCCTACATGATCATTTCCTATCGAAACAAGGTCAAAGCAGACAAAAACTTAGCCAAAGTTAATTGGGATACTTACAAGTTAAAACTGAGTATGAGTTGGTGGACAGGATTTCTCTGGGCCTCTGTGATTTTTACAATTTACTATTTTATTATTAATGCTGGATTAACTAGGTAAATACCTACTCCTCATTCCACCTTGGACTGGTACTTTTTGGTGGATATATAGAATCAGTAATTAAGACAATACCTGGAGTGCTGCTCACAGATCGCTTAGCCAAAACTTCAGAGAGTTGGTTCAAATTACTTTCCATAAAATCAATTCCAAAGGCTTGAGCCAATATTTTCCAATCTGGATTAAATAAATTGACTCCACGCTCTGGGTGATTCATTACTTTCTGATCAAAGCGCAACATTCCATACCCACCATCATCGTGGAGCAAAATTGTTAATGGTAATCGCTCCTGAGCAACTGTTGCCAACTCCCCGAGCCCAAATGCAATTCCACCATCACCGCAAACAAGTAGTGTTGCAAGGCCTGCAGAGGATGGACCCAAACTAGCCGGTAAACCAAAACCTAATGTTCCCCAGCCAACTGGATATGCAATTTGCCGAGGCCGCTCTGCTTGCAAATAAACACCAGTCCAATAACCAGAAATTGCCATGTCACATACGATGTGGTTTTCACTGGGCCAACTTTTTTCAATTGCATCTACTAATGCCATTCCAGCTTTCCCTTTGTCACTGGCAGTAATTCTCTCGCGAGCATCAAGTGAAATTTGTGCCACATCAACCCAATTTGCTCTGCCATCTAGGCTTAACAACTGATCAATTACCGCAGATAAATCTGAGCTCTGGATAACCACATCTGCTGAGATATTTCGAAGAGCAATTTTAGGATTGGCATCAATCAAAACAATCTTTTTTGGAAATTTGATGTTCCAATTCTTAGTATTCATCCCATCTAATTGGGAACCAAAAACTAATAACACTTCACACTGGGCTAAGAGTTTTTCCGCTTCAACTTCATGAATTGGGATATTTAAGTAGTTTTCACTCGTACTTCCTATGCCCCGACCTGCAAAAGAGGTAAATATTGGGGCGCTAAGGTGATTAGAAAGCGTTGCAATCTCACTGGTTACCGATGTGGCCCCTCCTCCTGCCCAGATTCCAATCTTTTTTGCCTCTATAAGTAAATTCTTCACTGGATTTAGATCAAGAATCTCACTCTTGGATTGATTAAAAAATGCAGCTGCTTTCTCACTTAGTTGCGGAATTGCAGAGGTAAATTCTTGATTGAGCACATCAGCTGGTACGCCGATATATCCGGCTCCAACTGGTGCTGTAGATAAGTATTTTAAATAATCAACTACTGTGGCAATAGCTTCAGCCGCTGATTTACAACTTTTTGCTAAAACTAACTCCTCGCTGCCTATCATTACTCGCTTAGCAAGGGGTGAGAACAATGCACTTTGATCATCCATTTCATGCAAAATTCCTCTAGCACCTTCGGGAGAACGATTTTTGATTGGCGCCTCTGATGAAATCAATAAAATATGTGAGCCAGAGAGGGCAGCTTCACCAAATGCACCCAAGGTATTTGCAGCCCCTGGACCAGTCGTTGTAATGGCAACTGCCAACTTCCCGGTTGCTCTAGATAGACCATCGGCGGCATAGACACAGCTCTGTTCATGCCGCACGCTGACAATTTCTGGGCGCTCTTTTGACAACGCGTTCCAAAAACCTAGATTGTGAACTCCAGGAATTCCAAATGCTTTTTTCACGCCCTCTTTTGCCAGTAAATCTAAAATTACTGCGGCAACAGTCCGATTTGAGCCTTCCATGTTCAAACCATATCGGCATTTTCCAATTTTGCTTATCTAGGAGAGAATGCCCTTATGTTCACATCAACTAACCCATCAGATATCAAGGAAGTAATCGCAACTGTTCCAGAGGCATCGGCAAATGAAATTCTTACTGCACTTCGCACCGCAAAGACTGCCCAGAAGGGTTGGGCAAAACTTCCAGCGCCAACTCGTGGTCGAATCATTGCGAATGTGGGTCGCTTAGTTGAAAGTAACAAAGAAGCGCTGGCTAAATTGATTACCAAAGAAATGGGAAAGGTTTATAGCGAAGCGTTGGGAGAAGTGCAGGAGGTTGTTGATACTTGCGATTTCTTCCTTGGTGAAGGCCGTCGCTTATACGGACAGACTGTGCCAAGTGAGATGCAGAATAAGAATTTATTCACCTTCAGAATGCCAGTTGGCAATGTTTTTATAATTACTGCTGGAAACTTCCCGACCGCTGTTCCATCTTGGTATATCGTTCCGGCGCTCTTAGCTGGCAATACAGTAGTTTGGAAACCATCTGAGTTCACACCAGCAGTTGCTAATGCTCTGACTTCAATTTTTCATGCAGGAGGAGTTCCAAAAGATGTCTTAATGACTGTGGTTGCAGATGGTATTCAAACATTTGCCGCATTGGAATCTGGCCTGAAAGAGGGCGTAATCAATAAAGTTGGTTTTACAGGTTCTACCGCGGTTGGTAAGAAAATCGGAGCTAAAGCTGGTGAGTACATTCAAAGTGCTTGCTTAGAGCTTGGTGGGAAAAACCCAATGGTAGTAATGGAAGATGCAAATATTGATTTGGCTTTAGATGGCGCATTATTTGCTGGTTTTGGCACCGCCGGACAGCGTTGTACCTCCCTTGGAACACTTTGGATTCATGAATCAATTTATGATGCTGTGTTAGCAAAATTTGTAGCGTTAGTTGAAAGTGCAGCTGTTGGTGATCCATTTAAGGATGTTTTATTTGGCCCAATGATTAGTCAGAAGTATCTAGATAATCACTTAGACCACCTTAAGATGATTCAACCTCACCATAAAGTTTTGGGATCTTCCTCCACGGGAAGAATTACGGCTGCTAACCCACGCAAAGGTTTTATTGGAGACCCCGAGAAAGGTGTCTTCGCTCATCCTGTTATTGTTGCTGGAATTACAAAAAATGATGAGCTTTACTCAACTGAAACATTTGGCCCACTTGTAACAGTTGGAAAATTTTCAACACTGGATGAAGCAATAGATCTAGCAAATGGTCATGGATATGGTCTTTCCTCAGCGATCTACACAAAAGATCCCCAAAATGTCTGGCGATTTAGAGAAGGTATATCGGCTGGAATGGTCTCCATAAATAATTCAACCTCTGGTGCTGAAGCACACCTGCCATTTGGTGGTAATGGTTTAAGCGGTAACGGTTCAAGGCAGAGTGGAATTTGGGTTCTAGATCAATTTACAAGATGGCAATCAATGAACTGGGATTGGTCTAATAAATTGCAGAAGGCACAGATGGATCTTATTGAAATAAAGCATGATCCAAACTTCCTCTTAAATATCTAAGTATGTCTCTACCTAGCCAAGTAGATGTAGTAATTGTTGGTGGCGGAGTTATGGGCACCTCTGCTGCATTTCACTTAGCTGAAGCTGGTGTTTCAGTTCTTCTATGTGAGAAGAATGAGTTAGCCAGCGGCTCCACCTCAAAGGCGGCCGGTGGGGTGCGAGCAAACTTTTCGGATGAGTTTAATGTTGCCCTTGGTGCCAGGTCATTAGATCTTTTCGCCAAGTTTAAATCCCGCCCGGGTTATGAGATTGATTTACACCGCTCTGGCTATCTATTTGCTTTAACCAAGCAGGAGGATGTTGAACTGTTTGAAAGATCAACCAAAATACATAATCAATTTAATGTCGAATCAAGAATGCTCACTCCTAGTGAGGCTGGAAAAATCTCGCCATTGTTAAACACCAAAGATCTGATTGCAGCTTCCTTTACCCCTAATGATGGTCACTGCACTCCTGAGGCTGTAGTTCTTGGATATGCAGGAGGAGCTAAAAAACTTGGCGCAACTGTTTTAACAAATACTGAGGTAAGTGCAATCAAATTACAATCAGGTGAAATCACATCAGTAGTTACCTCCTCCGGTGAGGTAAGAACTAACACAGTCATAAACTGTGCTGGAGTTTGGTCGCCACAAATAGGCTCGATGGTTGGCTTGGATTTACCTGTTACCCCATATAAACGTGAGTTGGTAATTACCGAAGCATTGGGTGAATCTTTCGCTGATTTACCTGCAAATATGCCGATGACAATTGATTACTCAACATCTTTGTACTGGCATCGAGAAGGAAAAGGTTTGTTAATGGGTTTTTCAGATAAATCCATTGAAGCCGGATTTGATTTAAAGCGAGACCCACAATTTCTGGAGAAGCTAGGTGCAATCGCAATGGTGCGAGCACCTAGACTTATGGATTTAGGGATTGGTAAAGGTTGGGCAGGTTTGTATGAGGTAACTCCCGATCACAATGCAATTTTAGGTGAGTTTAAAAAAGTGTCTAGGTTTTTCTATGCAACTGGTTTTAGTGGCCATGGCTTTCTACAAGGACCTGCAATCGGTGAAATCTTGCGTGATCTCTACTTAAACAAGGAGCCGTTTGTGAAGATTGATCAGTTAAGTGCCGACAGATTCCTCTCCGCTGGGCAATTACGGCCTGAGTACAACATCGTTTAGTAATGAGATTTGTCACCAAGTGGCAAATACCCTCACAGAAAACTTCCAACCTAAGAAACTCACTCGGTAGACTTTCACCATGAGTAAACCCGCTGCTTCGCCAATACACCCTTTAGTTTTAATGCAGGTTGAATCGCGCTTAACTGAAGAGCAAAAGGCTATCCAAACTGTAGTCAGGGATTTTGCTGCCAAAGAGTTAAAGCCAAACATTGCAACCTGGTATGAAGAGGGACATCTGCCAGCCCGAGATTTAGCTAAAGCACTTGGCGGAATTGGCGTGCTGGGTATGCACTTAAAAAATTATGGCTGTGCTGGAACCGATGCAATGTCATACGGACTTGCCTGCCTTGAATTAGAGGCTGTTGATTCTGGTCTTAGATCCCTAGTTTCAGTACAAGGATCATTAGCAATGTTTGCTATTTATAAATTTGGAAGTGAAGCACAAAAGCAAGAGTGGCTGCCAAAAATGGCAAAAGGTGAAGCAATTGGTTGTTTTGGTCTAACAGAGGCAGATCATGGTTCAAATCCATCTGGTATGGCTACCTTTGCTAAGAAGGATGGTTCTGATTGGGTAATTAATGGATCAAAAATGTGGATTACAAATGGCAGCGTTGCTGATGTTGCAGTTATTTGGGCACAAACTGATGAGGGAATTAGAGGATTTTGCGTTCCGACCAAAACTGCTGGCTTGGTGATCAATCCAATTAAACATAAGCTCTCACTTAGAGCATCCATTACATCTGAGTTAGTTTTCAATGATATGAGAGTTCCAGATTCCTACCGACTTCCAGAGGCAACTAGTTTGAGAGCGCCGCTACTTTGTCTTGCTGAGGCAAGATATGGAATTATTTTTGGAACTGTTGGCGCAGCCCGTGATTGTTTTGAAGTATCCCTTGCCTATGCCACTACTCGAGAGCAGTTTGACGGCCCAATCTCAAAGCATCAACTAACCCAAGCAAAATTTGCTGATATGGCAACAAAGATAACAACCTCAATGTTGCTTGCCTATCATTTAGCCGATCTTAAAGATTCTGAAAAAATTCAACCAGAACAAATCAGTATGGGTAAGTTTCATAATGTTAATGCTGCCCTTGAGATAGCAAGAAGTGCCCGTACTATTCTGGGCGGGGCTGGAATCACTACTGAATACTCAGTATTCAGGCACATGAGTAACCTAGAAACTGTATTAACTTACGAAGGCACCCATGAGATTCACATGCTAGTTCTTGGTCAAGCTCTTACTGGAATAGCTGCTTTTAGATAATCTGCTTAAATTTTTTCGAGTAGCTTACGCATCAACTCTACTTCCGCTGATTGAGTTCTAGTAATGACATCTGCAAAAGCTCTTAAATCGGCTACTTTGCTATCTTGAATCATTTTTACCATCTCTACAGCACCAATGTGATGTTCGATCATTCCAGAGATGAACTTCTTATCAAAGGATGTTCCAGAGCTATTGCTTAACTCCTTCAAATCTTCCTCCGAAAGCATTCCTCCCATACTGTCCATTGAGTGGCCAGGATTTTCTCCCAAACCATCATCTGCTAACCATTTTTTCATTTGAATAATCTCAGGATTCTGGGCAGCTTTAATTTGTGCTGCCAAAGCTAACAACTCTTTATCTTTTGAGATCTTCAAAGCTAAATCAGACATAACAATTGCTTGCTCATGGTGGGGAATCATCATTTGTAAGAACATTGCATCAGATGAGGATAAAACTTTGCCTGCGGTTGAGTGGTTCATGCCATCCATCATGCTTGAATGATCATGATCAGTTTTATTTGAGAGCAAACTAATGCTTAGGGCTGCGATTGAAAATGCAAGAGCTCCAATTACGGAGAGCAATATTCCCGTCTTCTTATCAATCTTTATCTGCATGAGATCCTCCTGCCCAAACCGTATTATGCAACTCTGAGAATTTACACCTTTAAATTCAAATATCTAGGTGATCTGAATAACTAGGCATGCATAATCACCTGGCTAGATCTTTATACATCAAATCAATTATGCGCCCGGGCTTACTCAACTGATCCAAGAATTGATAGCCACGTTTGCCATAAAACTCTCGCTCCCCTTCAGTCCATAGGTAGATTTTCGTGATTCCATACTCAATAGCTTTTTCTTCAGCAAGCTTTAAAACCTGGCTACCAATTCCACTTCCTCTTAAATCCTCCCGAACAATAAAAGCTGCAATCCAGGGTTTGTACTGGCGGAACTCCTCAAAATCATCAAAATCACAAATTGCAATCGAGGCGACAACCTCAGATTTTCCATCTTTCTCTCTGATTGCCATAAATAGATGTTCTTGGTCCACACCCGAGGAATTCCAACTGCTGTAGTTAGAACTCATTGCATTCTTATAAAACTTTCGCCAATCATCAGCTGAAAACTCCTCTTTTCCTTCACCCCATAATTTAATGCTCCAATCCAAAGGCTGGTCAGCAAATACAAACGCGGTTGGGATTGGAGTTAGAGTTATATTTGATTTCATAAGTAGTTTTTTACTTTGATCACTCAGAGATTACCTTTAAATGCTTTGAGTATTGGTCGAGATAACATAGTTAACAAATGGCTATTCCGTCAGCTCACTACACATTGCTTCAAAGGCATCGGTGTGAGCATCAACATCGGCAGCAGTTGTAAAAGGTGAAATCAAAGCCATATTGTGAAATGGAGTTATCAAGAATCCATCATTGAGCATCCTTAGGTGAATGTATTGTTCTAATTCAAAATCCCCTGCATCTGCGGCCTCTCTACCATTTAAAGGAGGAGTAGGTGAAAACATGTACTCAGCTCTGGCGCCTAGCCTGTTTACTGTCCATCCTAATTTGTACTGATGAATTACCTTTTCAACTCCATCAGCCCAGCGATTGCCCAGTTTTATCATCTCAGCGAAATTATCCTTTGTTAATACTTTGCTTAGCGTGGCACGCATTGCAGCAAGGGATAAGGCATTGGCAGCTAAAGTTCCACCAATTCCCCCAGTATCAATCACCTCTAGACTCACCATTTTCTTTATTGAATCTGCCACATCTTGAGTCATGCCAAACGCTCCGGCTGGAAACCCACCCCCTATTGCCTTTCCAATTGTTAGAAAATCTGGTGAAAGTCCAAGCTGGGCAGTCATGCCACCCACACCAACTGAGATTGTATGTGTTTCATCAATAATCAAAAGCGCACCATATTGTTTAGCTAATTTTTCCACCTCTTTCAAATAACCCTCTTGTGGTAGAACAATTCCAACGTTGGTCATCGCAGGCTCCATTAAAATTGCTGCAACATCGCTATGTTTAAGGGCAGATTCAATAGCGGCTAAATCATTAAAGGCAACCACTCTCGTTGTTAAATCCAGAGGTACTGGTGCGCCAATATTGCCCTCTCTGGCAACTGTTTTTTTCGATTCATCTAGCGTGGCAAAGGATTCATCAACGCTGCCGTGGTAACAGCGATCGATCACAATCACTTTGGATTTTCCAGTAATTAATCTGGAGTAGCGAATTGCATGACGATTAGCATCAGTTGCCGAGACGGTGAACTGCCAAAGCGGAAGATTAAACCTTGCTGCTAATTCAGCCGCAACAGGTGCTGCATCTTTGCTGGGCAACATTACAGATAAACCTTTTCCGACTTGCTCTTGGATTGCTATCACAACTGCGTCTGGAGAATGTCCCGTCATCGATCCAGTGTCACCTAAACAAAAATCGATGTAATTATTGCCATCTACATCAATGAACTTTGCCCCTTTTGCTGTATCAACAAAAATTGGAAAGGCCCCAGGCCATTTAGACATCCAAGACATAGGAACTCCTTCAGGCATCAAATCTTGAGATCTGGAAAATAGCTCTCCACTCTTTTGATGGTTGGCCAAAAATCGTTCATTTTCTTTGGCTCTAAGTTCAGCAATACGTCCTTGTTTAATCATGGCTCAAATCTACTACTTGAGAGTAAAACTAGCCCTCAAGATTCTTAGTAGCTGCGTAAAAAGCACTGCATTAAGTTAAGATAACAACATGAACGATCTACAAACACTTTCGGCTTTGACCTTTGGAGCCCAAGCTTTTGTAACTTTATTTGTGATCCTTGATCCACCAGGTGCGGCTCCAATATTTCTGGGACTCTCTGCCGGTAAGAGCGTTAAGGTACAGCGTCGCCTCGCCTGGCAAGCTGCAACAGTTTCACTGGTTGTAATAGTTTCTTTTGCTTTATTTGGAAATGCTCTATTAGATTACCTGAATATTTCACTGGCAGCTTTGCAAGGAGCTGGTGGAATTTTGTTGCTAATAACCGGACTAGGGCTTTTAACAGGCGCACTTACGGAAAGTGAGTCGGCAAAAACTCAAAATATTGCTCTTGTTCCCCTCGGCACACCGCTTCTTGCCGGACCCGGCGCAATTGTCACCACGATGCTTTATGTTCAAAAAGCAGATGGAACTGATCAATTAGGCGCTTTGGCAATTGCGATAATTGCAGTTCACTTACTTATTGGCCTAACGTTTATGTTTTCAACCAAGATTCTTGCGGTAATAAAAGAATCTGGCGTGACGCTATTGGCCCGAATTGCAGGTCTGCTTTTATCAGCTATCGCAGTAGAAATGATTGTTAACTCAGTAAAAGCATTTTTTAACCTTTAACACTGTCTGATCCGAGCGGTATCCTTAAATATGGAAACTGCACTTCATAATGCCACATTTGTAATAGTGGATTTGGAAACAACCGGTGCTTCGCCCAAAAAAGGCTCAGCTATTACTGAAATCGGAGCAGTGAAAGTTCGAGGTGGTGAGCGAATTAGCGAATTTACATCTTTTGTAAACCCATTAATTCCTATTCCAGAGTACATAACTGATATGACTGGCATAACTGACTTAATGTTGGCTGATGCTCCAATTATTGATGCGATATTTCCAGAATTTTTGGATTTTGCTGGCAATCATGAAGAATCAGTTTTAGTCGCACACAACGCTCCCTTTGATTTGAGTTTTTTGAAAAGTGCCGCTAGAAATTTGGATTTTACCTGGCCAAATTACAAAATACTGGACACGGTCACTTTGGCTAGACAGCTTTTGACAAAGGAAGATGTGCCAAATTGCAAACTTTCAACTTTAGCAACCTATTTTGGAACAAGTACCGAACCTACTCATCGTGCGTTAGATGATGCAAGAGCAACCACAGAAATACTATATGGATTGTTTGAAAAATTAGGATCCATGCATATTTTTACAGTTGAGGATCTATTTGAGTTCTCAAAAACAGCCGCCCAAATCCAGCGAAAAAATTATTGGGGAATAACCTCTATCTAGTTTCGGCAATCGTATTGCTTAATTCAATCCATCTATTGAGTGCAGACACCGCCGCACCAGAATCAATTGCTCGATTGGCAAGAACAAGTGCATTCGCAATTTGAGTTTGAAGCGGTAGCGCAAAATCCCCTTTAAACGCAGCGATTGCCAATGCCGCATTTAAAATTACTGCATCTCGAATCGGAGTTTCTTTACCTGTCAACATTTGTTTGACCATGAGTGCGTTGAAATGTGTATCTCCACCTGGTAAGGCGGTCAATGCAGCAGTTGCCATTCCAATGTCTGCTGGATAGAAAATTTCTGTTTTGAACTCGCCACCATTAATCTGAACGATCGTGGTCTGAGTAGAGCTCGATACTGCATCCAATCCGTGATCAGTCTGAAAAATGAATCCCTCTCTGCCTTGATCAAGTAAAACCTTTATGATTAGTGGCAGTAATTCAGCTTGTGCTACTCCAATAGCTACCGCAATCGGTTTGACTGGGTTGGCAAGCACTCCCAAAATATCAAAAATTGTTGGTACACCTAGCTCCCGACGTGCTGCGATTGTGTACTTCATAGATGCGTGATAAATTGGCGAAAAACAAAATCCAATTCCAATTTTGTGAACGGTCTGCTCAACCTCTTTGCTAGTCAAATCAATTCTTACTCCAAGCGCTTCAATCTGATCTGCAGATCCTGAATTTGATGTTGCTACATGATCACCATGCACTACTACACGAGCTCCCGCAGCATTGGTAATAATCGCAGCAAGCACTGAAATATCAATTGTGCTTGCGATATTGCCTTTCGCGTAGCTTGTCTCTACGCAACGTTCTAAAACATTAATTGGCGTACAGTACTTGTACATTTGAGATATTAATGCTTCTACTTCTTCTGCAGTTTCACCTTTTGATTTTAATCCTGTCAGAAAAGCTTTGATATCTTCATTATTTGCTACGCCTTCTAAAATCTGTCCCATCCCCCATTTAATTTGGCCGCTGGATAAATCTTTTTTGTCTGCGAGCGCGGCAAAGATTTGATCCCACTGCATTAGCGCCGCTTCGTTATTTTGCTAGAGCAGAATTAGATTTGAATAGTCCAGCACACTTAGCCGCAATGGTAAATGGATCAATTGGATGCATCACAGTTGCCTCAGCTTTTGACCAGGTAGCTAGCCAATTATCTGAACTTCGTGCGGTTATTAGTAATACTGGAGGACAGTTAAAAACCTCATCTTTTAATTGCCGACATACACCCATGCCACCTTCTGGAACTGCCTCAGCATCCAAAATGAAAAGATCAACCTGTTTCTTACTATCTACATAAAGACGAAGCGCAGCAGCGGTAGCGAACTCTTTAATTTCATGGATTGGCAAATCTTTATCCAACTGTTTGCCAAGGGCTGCGATTACAGAGCGACGAACTGTTGAATCATCTGAATAAAGGGCCAATACCAACTTTTGCATATCGATAATCCTATCTAGCCCCATAAGTAAGTCGCCCATCACTTTTCTACCTGCTAGGTGATCAGATTCACCAGATAGTAGGGCTAGTACCCCATCCCTAAATGAGGCTATTCCTGCCTATTTCGGGAATAATCAGCCCTATGATCACCTATGCCAGCCCAGCAGTTAAGACCAATCGTCCTAACCTGGTTGCAGTTGGCACCATTGTCTGGCTCTCATCAGAGTTAATGTTTTTTGCCGCACTTTTCGCTATGTACTTCACTACCCGTGCGGTGCAGGGACCAACAATTTGGGCGGAGTCAACTGGATTATTAAGTATCCCCTTTGCTGCCACCAACACAACAATCTTGGTGCTCTCCTCAGTCACCTGCCAATACGGCGTATTTGCAGCAGAGCGTTTTCAAGCAAAACGAACTGGAAGTTTGTGGCAGATAAGTCAATGGGGAATGCGAGAATGGTTTTCCTTAACATTTCTAATGGGCGCCTTTTTCATTGCCGGTCAAGTTTATGAGTACGCAGTATTAGTAAGTGAGAATTTAACCTTGGCATCAAATGCTTATGGCTCAGTTTTTTACATGACTACAGGATTTCATGGCTTGCATGTTACTGGTGGCTTGATCGCTTTCTTAATTGTTCTTATCAGAGTATTTAGGGCGCAAAAATTTGGTCACTCTCAAGCAACCACAGCGATTGTGGTCTCCTACTACTGGCACTTTGTCGATATCGTCTGGATCGCATTGTTTGCTGCAATCTACCTGATTAAATAATTATGAAATTTATATCCAAATACCGCAGGCACAAGTTTGCTACCCCATTGTTATTGTTGTTCGCACTCTTTGGAGTTGGCTTAACCTTCTCAGTTGCTAGTGCGACACAAGCACCAACGACCGTGGATGCTGCAGCTCGTTCTACCTTAATTGCAGAGGGCCAGCAAATATTTTTAAAGGGTTGCTCCTCCTGTCACGGGTTAAATGGTGAGGGCGCTGCAGTCGGTCCATCTTTAATTGGAGTTGGCGCTGCCTCCGTTGATTTTCAGGTGGCAACTGGTCGTATGCCGATGCAGGATATGAGTCAACAAGCAATGCGAAAGGCTCCCGTCTATAACGAGGAGGAGGTAGCAGCCCTTGCTGCCTATGTTGCATCCTTAGCACCAGGGCCCCGTGCTTACACAAATGAGGAGATTAAGTGGGAGCGAGATGGCAACACCGCAGATGGTGGTGAGTTGTTTAGAAATAACTGCGCAATGTGTCATAACTTTGCTGGCCAAGGTGGTGCATTAACTCAAGGTAAATACGCGCCATCTGTGATGGGCGTTGAAGCAAAACATATTTATGAAGCGATGATAACTGGCCCGCAGGCGATGCCTGTTTTCTCCGACAAGATCATTACCCCGCAAGAGAAGCTTTCCATTATTAAATGGATTAAGGCCGCAGAAAATGAGCCGAATCTAGGTGGTGCACCCCTTGGTCGTGTAGGTCCGGTAACAGAGGGTTTATTAGTTTGGACATTTGGACTTGGTTTGTTAATTGCAATTGCTGTCTGGTTAACTGCGAAGGCAAGGTAGGCAAATGTCTAAAGAGTTAGAACCATTAGCAGATCCAGGATTGCCTGAACATGTCCACCGAAAAGCAGATACCGATCCAATCGCGGCTAAAAGAGCTGAGCGACAAGTAGCAGTTTTATTCTCACTCTCTGCCGCTGGCACCTTGTTGTTCATTTATTCCTTCTTTTTTATTAAAGATGATGTTTTTATCTTCCTACCAATCATGGGAACAACTAATGCCCATCAATTAGGAATTGGCATTGGTATGGCTGCCAGCTTGTTGTTTATTGGTTTTGGCGCAGTTCATTGGGCTAAAACATTGATGCCAGATCAAGAGGTGATTGCTTATCGCCATGAGATGAAATCTGAAGAGAGTGATCGAAAAGATTTAGTAGCTACTGCTAAAGAGGGCGCTGCTAGTGCAGGCCTTGGAAGGCGTCCACTAATAAAGCGCACACTTGCTGCTGCAGCTGGTCTTGCTGGGTTGCCCGCTGTAATTTTACTTCGCGACTTAGGGCCACTTCCAGGCAATTTTTTAAATGAAACGAACTGGGCAACTGGCACGAGGTTGCTAACTGATCCAGGTGATCGCCCAATTAAACCAAGTGATTTAGAGGTTGGCGGTGTTGCTCAAGTTATGCCAGCGTTAGCGCCTGGTAAAAAGCGCACCTTAGAAGATATTGCTAAGGATGCAGTCTTGTTAATTAGAATTCGCCCATCTGAATTCCAATTAGACCCAGAGAGATTATCTTGGACACATGAGGGAATTATCGCCTTTTCAAAGATTTGCTCTCATATGGGATGCGCTGTTGCTTTGTATGAACAAACCACAAAACATCTACTGTGCCCATGTCACCAATCAACCTTTGATGTAACAAGGGCTGCCAAAGTGATATTTGGTCCATCAGCTCGCCCGTTACCACAACTTGCCATCACTGTAGATAGTGAAGGGTATTTAATTGCTAAACAACCATTTTCTGAGGCAGTAGGGCCTAGCTTCTGGGAGAGGAAATCATGACCGCACGTGAGAGAGTGGCTGGAACGGTTGCTAATTATGTAGATGAGCGCACTGGAGCTGCCAAGTGGATGAGGAAAAATCTACAAAAGGTATTCCCAGATCACTGGTCATTTATGTTGGGAGAGATTGCTCTTTACTCCTTTGTAATTCTTCTTCTTTCTGGAACCTTTTTAAGCTTTTGGTTTGATCCATCGATGCAACATGTCACCTATAAAGGAAGTTATCAACCATTAAAGGATGTTGAGATGAGCGCGGCATACGCCTCCGCTCTTCATATCTCCTTTGATATCCGAGGTGGCTTATTGATGAGACAAATCCATCACTGGGCAGCGTTGATCTTTATGGCCGCAATTGTGGTCCATTTAATGCGAGTCTTCTTTACCGGTGCATTTCGTAAGCCACGTGAGTTCAACTGGATTTTAGGCATTGCCCTTTTAACACTTGGAATTGTTGAAGGCTTCCTTGGTTACTCACTACCAGATGATTTGTTATCTGGAACTGGCGTAAGAATTGCTCATGCCATTATTCAATCTATTCCAGTAGTTGGTACCTACCTCTCATTCTTCGCATTTGGTGGCGCATTCCCAGGTTATGTATTTATTCCACGTATTTATATTGTCCACGTCCTATTGATTCCAGGAATTTTCCTAGCATTAATAACTGTGCACTTAATGTTGGTTTGGTACCAGAAGCACACTCAGTACCCAGGACCTGGTCGAACTGAGAAAAATGTAGTTGGCTACCCATTGATGCCTGTCTATATGGCAAAGGCAGGTGGTTTCTTCTTTATCGTATTTGGAATTACCGCCTTCTTAGGAGCTGTGGCATCGATAAATCCAATTTGGCTCTATGGACCATATACGCCAGGACAAATTTCGGCAGGCTCGCAACCAGATTGGTATATGGGTTGGCTAGATGGTTTGGTTCGAATGGCGCCGCCTCTTGAAACATATCTATTTGGTTACACCGTCTCGTGGAATATCTTGTTACCAGGATTGATAATTCCAGGAATTATCTTTACTGGTATGGCGCTCTATCCATTTATTGAAAGCTGGATGACTGGTGATAAGCGCGAACACCACATCTTGGATCGACCACGAAATGTGCCAAATAGAACTGCATTAGGAGTTATGTCATTAACCTTTATGATCGTAGCTTTAATTAATGGTGGAAATGATTTGATTGCCACCCACTTTGATCTAACAATTAATCAGATCATGTGGTTCTCTCGAATCGGAATCATCGTGCTGCCGCCATTGGCATTTGTAATTACCAAGCGCATCTGTCTTTCTCTGCAACGAGCAGATCGTGAAGCTGTGCTTCATGGCAAGGAGACTGGTCGACTAGTGATGCTGCCTCATGGTGAGTACATTGAGGTTCACGAGGAGTTATCGCCAGAGAAGAAGTACGCCTTAACTCAACATGAGCAACCAAAAGCAATTGCATTGGTAGTTGAGGATAATCAAGGCGTTTTAAATCCAAAGGGCTTTAAAGCAAAACTACAAGCAAGATTTAGCGCAGCAAATGCCGAAAACATAGCTAAACCAACTGCATCTGAGATTAAAGAGATTGAGAGCGGTCACCACTAGTATTAATAAAAAACTGGCCCCACTCGAGCAATTGTGGGGCCAGTTTTAATTTATCTAGCTTCCTTATTAGGCCCGCATCTTGGAAATTAAAGCGCAGTAACTACAATTAGAATATGAACAGATCTTTGTGGCGCAATCAAGGCAGTATCACGGCGCGTGATTGTGTTAAAGCAGCAAACTCATTTGATGTAGCAATAATTGGGGGCGGTTTTAGTGGCTTATGGAGTGCTTATCATCTTAAGCAACTACAACCATCACTAAAAATTGCAATCTTTGAACAAAAGTATGTTGGCTATGGCGCTAGTGGGCGTAATGGTGGCTGGGCATCAGCGGAGTACCCAACCTCAAACTCCAGGCTCATAAAAGAGCATGGCGTTCAAACCTACAATAATCTACGTAAAAGTCTCATTGAGTCAATCGATGAGATTGGCCAAATTGCGAAATCGAACGCCTGGCAAATTGAGTATGCAAAGGGTGGTGCATTAGTTTTTGCCACAAATAAAGCTCAACTAACTCGAATTTCTTCAGAGATCGATGATGAGCATAAGTTTTTGACTAAAGATCAGGCAAGTGAGCTTCTTAACGTGGCAAACATCAAAGGTGGTATTTACACACCGCATTGTGCAGCCTTAAATCCTTTTAACTTAACGCAATCATTAGCAAAGTATCTAGAAAGTATTGGGGTAAAGATTTTTGAGGAATCAAAGGTTGAAGAGATTTCAGATAAAGCTCTCCTGGTAAATGGTCACAGAATTGGGTGCCAAATCTCAATTCGGGCCACCGAAGCTTTTACAGCAAGGAAATGGATTGCTAATCAACAAATACCAATCTATTCACTAATGATCGCAACTGAACGATTACCCAGTGAGATATTAACTCAGATACGAAATTCACAAAGGGCAACCTTTCAAGAAGCATGCAACTTAATAACATATGCTCAAATCACCGGCGATAACCGATTGGCTATTGGTGGCCGTGGATCAAGATATAAATTGTTCTCACATCTTTCAGAGCGCAGTGAGACAGATGTTCGTATGCATTCTGCCCTAGAAAAACGAGCTGTTAAGTGGTTTCCTCAATTACAGTCAGTTAATTTCGAATACCGTTGGGGTGGCCCGATTGCCCTAACTAGAAGATGGCAAAGCTACTTAAATTACAACCCAATAACGGGGCAGGCTGCAATTGGTGGTTATGTTGGAGATGGTGTGACTCTTTCATACCTTGTTGCAAAAACTTTGGCCCAAATAATTGATGGTCAAAAAACTCCAGATTTACCATTTGTAAATCAGAGGATTGGTAGATGGGAACCGGAACCAATCAGATATCTAGCAGTCAATGCAGGTTTTAAGGCAACTGTGGTGGCAGATTTTGAGGAACGAATTACTGGTAGACCAAGTCTAATCGCAGCAGTTGTCGATCCCCTGATCAATCGATAACTTTTAAAACTTTAATCCACCACACTCTGGCTTTGGACCAGCATTTGTATTTCCATAGCGATGTTGAGTGATCGAGACACTTTGTTCTAAAAACCAACGGGAGATTTCAATATCACCCCGTGAAGTTATCGAACGGCGATCACATGAGATGCCATTTTTCATCAATTCATACACTGGTGGTATCTCAGCAGAGAGCCATCTGACTCGATCAAACTCCAGTGCGTGCTGAGCAAATTCCTCAGTACTTTCTACGACGAGGTTAGCTAATCCTGGGATTAATGATTCACTACTTAATCTTGTAATCACTCCTAAATCCTTTTTTATCCAAGCTAGAAAATCTAATTCATCTTTGCTTGTCCCGCTTTCTATGCGGACCAAAAATCCCTTTTTATACCTTCGGTAACGTTGGATATTTTGTTCAACCTGAAGTGATGATCGATCAATTGCTAAGCAACCTGTTGATTTAATCCACTTATTAGCTGCCTCTTTCATCGGTAAAAAGTGCTTCATCTGATTCCAGTTACGCAAGGTCGCTACATAATTTGCTCCGCCTGCTTTAGCTGTGGCACCTACCGAGCTTTTCCGCCAACCACCAAATGGTTGTCGATTAACTATTGCGCCAGTGACGCCACGATTAACATATAGATTTCCCGCCTCAACATTTTCAATCCAATATTCACACTCATTTGGATCTAAGGATTGAATACCAGCAGTTAAACCAAAATCAGTTGCATTCTGCCAATTGATCGCCGTTTTCAAATCAGGTGCAACCATGATGGCCAGCACTGGGCCAAACCACTCATTTAAGTGCGACCAAGAACCTGGTTTAACTCCAGATTTAATTCCAGGAGACCAGATTAATCCAGCCTCATCTAACTGCGAAGGTTTTAACAGCCACTCCTCGCCATCATCTAAAGTAGTCAGAGCCCTTTGTAGATTGCTCTCTGATTCTTTGATGATTGGTCCAACAGTTGTAGCAAGGTTGTAACCAGCGCCAATTATAAGTGATTGCACAGCATCAAGTAATTGCTTTTTAAATATTGGATTCTCATAAATGCTCTTATCCACGATCGCTAGTGAGGCTGCTGAACATTTTTGTCCTGCATGTCCAAATGCTGATTGCACTAAGTCTTTTACCGCCACATCTATATCGCAGCAGGCAGTAAGCACCATGGCATTTTTACCACTAGTTTCGGCTAGAAGGTTTAACTCATTTCGCCAAGAAGAGAATAAAAGTGCAGTGCTATAGCCACCAGTTAAAATAACAGCGTTTACCTCATCATGACTAATTAATGCCTGACCTACATCATTGTCTTCAGTAGAAACAAATTGCAGCACATTCTTTGGAACTCCAGCTTTCCATAACTGATTTACTAGGTGCCACGAAGTAGCAACTGTTTCGGGCGCTGATTTAAATATGACAGTATTTCCCGCTGCCAAAGCTGCACAAATACCACCAGTAGGAATTGCATATGGGAAGTTCCATGGTGGCACAACCACAACGACACCAACTGGCGAAGACTCTTTCTCTAGATTCAATGAAATTGCAGAAAGGGCATAGTAGTTTGCAAAATCAATAGCCTCTGAGATCTCTGGATCTGCCTCAGCAACAGTTTTCCCCGCATCCCTAGACATAATCGCAATACTTTCTTCCATCTCTGAATGTGCAATTTGACCAAACTCCTTCAAAATTTGAGCTCTACCCAGCGCTCCTAGTTGATCCCAGGCAGACAATGCCTTTTTTGCAGTACTTACTGCAACACCTAAGTCACTTTTCTTTGCAACTGCACATTGATACCAAACTTGCGCGTTATCTGAGGGATCATTTCCATCGATCAAAGTTCGATCAAAAATCTCCTTACCATCTATCACAATTGGAATTTGGTATGTAGGTTGCTCCAGTACACTCTTTATTTCCTTATTAAGTTTTGAGACAAATGAATCTTTGGTGAGATCAGCATTAGGAGCGTTCTCAAATTGTTCATCGATCATAAACTTCACTGTTTTATGACGAATACTTTTGGTAGAAATCTCATGCCGGCTGGCAACACTTTGAAGAAATCTCTCTGATTGCTCAGCAAACTTACTTGGATCAGAACCCATTTCAAATGAGGATCGCAGGTAATTTTCTGGTGCAGTATTTTCATCGAGCCTTCGTACCAAGTAGGCAACAGCGGATGCAAAATCGTTTCCTCTGGTCACAGGTGCGTAGAGCAAGATTCGCAAAGATCTTTTTGCAATTGCCAGCGCCTCAGGATTTGCCATTCCCTCAAGCATCTCCAGATCTAACTGCTCCATTACATTCCGCTTTTTTGCAATCTCTAGTGCAAATGCAATGTGAAAGAGATTGTGGCTAGCAACGCCAATTCTAACTGCTTTAGCATTTTCCGGGCGCAAGGCTGTGTCTAACAATCTTGAATAACTAGCATCCACATCTGATTTTGATTGATATGGAGCAGCTGCCCAACCATGCAGCTCTGCTTCCGCTTTTTCCATTGCAAGATTTGCACCCTTTACCAATCTAATCTTTACTACTCCCCCCGACTGCGCATTTCTGGCAACTGACCATTCAACCAACTCAGCAAAAACTTCGTGGGATTCAGGCAGATAAGCCTGCAAAACTAAACCTGCGTAAAGACTCTTAAACTCTCCTTCATTTAAAACTAACTTAAATGCATCAACGGTTAATCGAAGATCACGAAACTCCTCCATGTCCAAATTAACAAAAGTGTTGGTTGCTATAGATTTCCGATATATCTCACGCAACTTAACACTCACCCGATCTAATGTGCCGACTCTATCCAGGGCGATGATTTGGCTAACTACTGATGAGAGTTTTACTGATACGTAATTAACCTCATCACGTTCCATCATCTCGAGCACCCGTTCAAACCGTTCAGCTGCCTCTTTCTCACCCAATACCGCTTCACCTAAAACATTTATGTTTAATCTAATTCCCTTTTTTGCCCTGCGCTTTATTTGCCTAGAAAGTTGTTTACTTTCAGCAGGCAGAATTATTCCCTTTGATAAAAGCTTGACCTGAGTATGAACTGCAAACAAAACTGGTTTAGGTAGTAGTTTTGACAGCAAAGCAATTAGTTTTAAGCCAGTTGTGTTAAATAATCCAAATCCAGCAACCGTGGCATTACTTGCTGCTTTTCTTAATATTCGAACCGCATCCCTCGGTGAAGATATTCGCATCACTTCATCGGTCAAGGAAACCGTTACAGAGATTGCGTTAGGATCTTTAAATAATCTTGTAAATCTTTTTCTACTGGCTCGGTCGTACCTTTTTAGATTTGGCGTGGCTTCAGCGATCAAATCTCTAGCGTTTTCAACAGCAGAGTTTGCTAATTGATCAATTGTGAAGTCAGTATTAATTGGTGAACTCATGAATTCATTAGTCCCTTTAGATTAACCAATGTTTTAGCCATAGCTTTTGGCACCCACTTATAAGAATCATCTATCCACCACTTCCATTTTGCCCTGCGCCCATCCCAACTTTCAATCACAAGGCATTTATTGGCAGATATTTCCTCTATCTCATACCGCCAAACGTTATGGAGTAAATGCTGCCAGGCGATTACGTTGTTCTCCTGGTACTCAATAACTTGATTGGTAATAAAGTATGGAATTCCATATCGCATTTTCATGCCAAATTTCGCACCCAAAAATAGGCGATCTGGTCCCTTAATCTTTCCCCGAAGCATGCCAGAGCCATCCATAAGTAGATGGTTATTTGGATCAGATAAAAAATCAAAGATTTTTTTGGCTGAAGATTCGATTTCTATTTGGACTTTGTAGAAAAGCGGAATGCCAGTATCTACTATCTCAGCTCGCTCTTTCATTGTTAGTGAAGTGAGTTTGAAGGGCGCTCATACTGTAGAACTAGACCAAGGATTGAAATTATCAATGACCCAATTGCAATTAGAACCAACCACCAACCAATCAGAAGACCTACGCCAACTGCACAAGCTGACAAGGCAACTGGTAGTGGCCACCAAGAGTGTGGTGAGAAGAAACCAATTTCACCAGCTGAATCTGCAATCTCACCTTGTAGATTATCCTCTGGCAGAACATTTCCTAGACGACGAGCAGTAAACCAAAGATAAAAACCAACGATTAGCGACAAACCACCACTTAGCAAAATCGCAGTGATACCTACTGGCTCACCACCTATCTGCCAGTAAATAACGGTCATAACAAAATAAAAAATTGCCAGTCCGACAAATAACACCCAACTAGTTTTCATTAATGATTTTCCTTCTGCGCCATGTGTGGATAGTGCAGATCAAAAGCTGGCCGTTCGCTTCGAATTCTTGGAATAGAGGTGAAGTTATGCCTTGGTGGAGGACAAGATGTTGCCCACTCTAATGATGAGCCATATCCCCATGGATCATCAGTGTTTACCATTGGTGAATTCCGTGCTTGCCAAATATTTAGGAAAAATGGAATCATGGAAAGTGCCAGCAAGCCAGAACCTACTGTGGATACCATATTCATAAAGGTGAAACCATCAGAGGCTAAATAATCTGCATATCGACGAGGAAAGCCTTTAATTCCAAGCCAGTGCTGAATTAAAAATGTCAGATGGAAGCCGAAGAATAATGTCCAGAAATGAATCTTGCCCAGGGTTTCATCTAGCATTTTGCCGGTGAATTTTGGCCACCAGAAGTAAAAACCAGCAAACATCGCAAATACCACAGTTCCAAATAAAACATAATGAAAGTGCGCAACTACGAAGTAAGAGGCAGAGACTGCGAAATCAAGTGGTGGGCTTGCCAAAATAACACCGGTTAATCCACCAAATAAGAATGTGATTAAGAAACCAAGTACAAACAACATCGGAGTTTCGAATGTAACAGATCCGCGCCACATGGTGCCGATCCAGTTAAAGAACTTAACTCCAGTTGGTACTGCAATCAAAAATGTCATAAAGGAGAAGAAGGGCAGGAGAACCTGTCCGCTGGCATACATATGGTGAGCCCACACCGCAACAGAAAGAGCGGCAATTGCAATGGTCGCCGCAATTAGGCCTTTGTAACCAAAGATTGGTTTGCGACTAAATACTGGCAAAATCTCAGTAGCAATACCGAAAAATGGTAACGCCAAGATATAAACCTCAGGGTGACCAAAAAACCAAAATAGATGTTGCCATAACATAGCCCCACCATTTGCTGGATCAAATATATGTGAACCAAAGAGTCGATCTGATTCCAAGGCTAAGAAAGCTGCTGCAAGGGGTGGGAATGCAATCAATACCAAGATAGATGTTAAGAGCACATTCCAAGAGAAGATCGACATTCTAAACATCGTCATACCTGGTGCTCGCATCGTTAGAATTGTGGTGACAAAGTTAACGCCGCCTAAAATCGTTCCTAAACCACCAATTGCTAATCCCATCAACCAAAGATCTGCACCAATTCCTGGCGAGTACTGTGCATTTGATAGTGGTGCGTACGCGGTCCATCCAAAGGATGCCGCTCCCCCTGGAGTGATAAACCCAATAAATGCCATGGTGCCACCAAACAAATACAGCCAGTAAGAGAGCATGTTTAATCTTGGAAAGGCAACATCTGCTGCACCAATTTGCAGCGGCATAATTACATTTGCAAAACCAACAAATAATGGAGTTGCAAACATAAGCAACATAATGGTGCCGTGCATAGTAAAGATCTGGTTGTATTGCTCATTGCTTAAAAACTGCATTCCAGGTCTTGCTAACTCACCGCGCAATAGCAGCGCTAGAAGACCACCAATTAAAAACCAGACAAATGATGTTATTAAGTACAGGTAACCAATTGTTTTGTGATCAGTTGAGGTAAGCCACTTAACCAGCAACTTCCCCTTTGAGGTTGGTGCGGGAGCTGCAGTAGAGGATGAAATTGCCGGGCGCTGAGCGTATGTGGTCATGAGGTTACTGCTTTCTCTTCGGCGACTAAATCTTCCAAATACTTTTGGTACTCAGCTTTAGTTACAACCTTGACTGAGAACAACATTTGGGCATGGTTTCGCCCGCATAAAATGTTGCAACGTCCAGGATATGTTCCTAACTTGTTGGCGGTGAACTCCAATTGATTTGTCACCCCAGGCAAATTCTGCATCTGAATCATGAATGCAGGAATCCAAAAACCATGCACTACATCATTAGCATCTAAGGTAAATCGAACTCGCTCACCCTGAGGCAAAACCAAGGTTGGTGGCTGCGCAGGAGTTCCCGTGATGGTTGCGCTCTTATACTCGCCAGCACTTCGGTGTTTAAACTGCCAAGACCATTGGAAGCCAACTACATCAATAAAGTGTGAGATCTGAGCATCGGGTGAGATCTTTACAATTTTAGATTCACGCTGAACAGTGAAATAGAAAAGTACAGCCACGATGATTAATGGGATAACTGTGTAGGCAACCTCAACTGGAATGTTGTACTGGGTTTGCTTAGGAAAGCTTTCATCTTTCTTGCGGTGAAAAAAGACCGGCCACAAAATCAAAATTAAAGTAATCACGCCAACTACACCGGCGGTGATCCAAGCACCTTGCCAAAGTGAAAGTGATTGATCATTTACGCTGGTAATTCCCTCTTCAAAACCAAGCCCAGATACTTCAGATTGCGCACATCCGGCCAACAGTGGGCTTAGCGCCAACAATGGGAGTAGAGATTTTCGGTGAGCCATACGCATAGGGTTAAGGATAACCTTCTGCCCTAGCAATCTCATACGCAGCTGGTTGGGGGTAGATGGTGGTTCGCATCACAGCCGATTTTCAGCAGGAAAGAGTGCTACACCCTGCCGCAATGGCCCAATTAAATCAATCATTTGCTAAGGGTTGGGCTGATCCAAATAAGTTAAATGCCAATTCAAGAGAGCTTGCAATTTTACTCCAACAGGTCAGAGAAAATTTCGCTTCTGCGCTAAAGGTTCGCCCTGATGAAATTGAGTTCTTAGGTGAAAGTGATCTTGGGTTTAAATTAGGAATTTCTGGGTTACTAAAATCTAATAGCAATTTGTTTTATTCCAGTATTGATCGACAAAGAATTTTTGCAGTTGCCGCTAATGAAGAAAATATGGGGCGCAAAGTTAACTGCTTATCGGTAAATGAAAGTGGGGCTATTACCTCATACACAGCTGAAGAAGATGACGTTGTAGTTTGGCAGGTAGCAAATGGTGAAACTGGAAATTTACAACCAAACATCCCAACCTCTGGGTTAATTTTTGCCGACTGCACAGCAAGTGGAGTGGACTCATTACCAAAGTTTGATTACCAAACTGCCTTATTTGATAGCACCTGTTGGCAAGGTCCAGCAGGTGTTGGTATTTTTGTTATTAAAGAGCCTGATAAGTGGCGCAATCCTCTGCCCCATAATGATTTAACTAGAGTTCCAGGTAGCTACTCAATCCCACTTGTAATTGCTAGTTCCATCGC
>CAMCVO010000014.1 GCA_945881945.1 Bifidobacterium breve | reverse complement strand
TTACCGAAATCATTAATCATTACATCTTCGCCTTTAGAGATGTTGCGAACTACTGCATCAAATACAACCTCTACAGCGCGAGCAGCTTCCTTCTTACTATCACCAAATTGTGGTGCTAGATAAGCGATGAACTGGGCCTTGTTCATTTGATCCCCTTATTTTTACGCTTAAACATTAAGCATTCGCTTAACTAAGGGTTAATCTATGGGGTGAGTAGTAATACTTGGATGTTTCTATTCGGTGTGTCGCCAGCAAATTCTTATTTAGAATCAAGGCTTTTGAGCAATTAACGTAAACTCTAAAGTTATTATTTAGAGTTTAAGATTACTTAATTGGTAGCGTTTTTGGCTTAAAACTTGCTCTTTTTTCCTCAAAAGTTGTTACCTCATCAATTTTTGTAAAGGTAAGGCCAATGTCATCTAAACCTTCCATTAAGCGCCAGCGGGTGTAATCATCAATGACAAAGGTCAGGGTTTTGCTGCCATATGTGATTGTTTTACTTGCCAAATCAACAGTAATTTGGGTATCTGGCTTACTTTCTACCACCTGCCAAATTTCCTCTATCTCTTCTTGTGACAAAATAACCGTTAATAAACCCATCTTTTGTGAATTACCTCTAAAAATATCCGCAAACCGACTAGATAAGACCACTTTAAATCCATAGTTTTGTAACGCCCAAACTGCATGCTCTCTAGAGGATCCAGTTCCAAAATCAGGACCGGCTACCAAAATACTGGCCTTTTGATACTGAGGTTGATTTAACTCAAAGCTTGGATCATTGCGCCACGCAGCAAACAAACCATCCTCAAAACCATTTTTGGTAATTCGCTTTAAATAAACAGCAGGAATTATCTGATCGGTATCAACATTAGATCTGCGAAGTGGCAACGCACTTCCAGTGTGGTTTATGAACTTTTCCATCTTACAAATCCGCCGGTGAAGCTAATGTGCCCTTTAATGCAGTAGCTGCTGCTACCAACGGACTTACCAGGTGGGTTCGCCCACCCTTTCCTTGCCGGCCTTCAAAATTTCTGTTGCTAGTTGATGCTGCTCGCTCACCTGGTTTTAATTGATCTGGGTTCATTCCAAGACACATAGAACAGCCCGCACTTCGCCATTCCCCGCCTGCATCTAAAAACACCTTATCTAATCCTTCAGATTCTGCTTGCAACCTGACTCTGGCAGAGCCAGGAACAACTAGTAATCGCACAGAGGAGGCTATTTTCTTTCCCTTAATGATTGAAGCTGCAGATCTTAAATCTTCAATTCGGCCATTTGTGCAAGAGCCTAGGAAAATTGTGTCCACCTTAATTGATTTAAGTGGCGTACCTGGCTTGAGATCCATGTACTCCAAGGCCCGCTCTGCTGCGCCACGATCTTCAGCGTTGGTAAAGTCAGCTGGATTTGGAACAGATGAGGTAAGTGGCAAACCTTGGCCAGGATTTGTTCCCCAGGTAACAAATGGCGCTAGCTCATCTGCATTTAAATTTACCTCTTTATCAAACTTGGCATCATCATCTGTCGTCAATGTCTTCCAATAAGTAAGGGCGGCATCCCAGTCAGCTCCAGTTGGCGCGTGTGGCTTACTTTGAAGATAATCAAAGGTGGTTTGATCAGGGGCGATTAATCCAGCTCTAGCACCTGCCTCAATAGACATATTACAAATAGTCATTCGAGCCTCCATGGAGAGCGCCCTAATTGCACTGCCACGGTACTCAAGAATGTAGCCTTGGCCACCACCAGTACCAATCTTTGCGATCACTGCCAAAATAATATCTTTGCTAGTAACACCAGCTTTTAAAGTTCCATCAACATTAATTGCCATGGTCTTTAGTCGAATCAGTGGCAAAGTTTGAGTTGCTAAAACATGCTCGACCTCACTTGTGCCAATGCCAAACGCTAAAGCGCCAAAAGCTCCATGGGTTGAGGTATGAGAGTCTCCGCAAACAATCGTCATGCCCGGTTGAGTAATTCCTAATTGTGGTCCCACCACATGCACGATGCCTTGTTCAACATCACCTAATGAGTGAAGACGTACCCCAAATTCAGCACAATTTTTGCGCAAGGTATCTACCTGTAATTTAGATATTGGGTCAGAGATCGGCTTATCAATATTTAGGGTTGGCACATTATGGTCTTCAGTAGCAATAGTTAGATCAGCTCTACGTACCTTGCGATTTGCCATGCGCAAACCATCAAATGCTTGGGGACTTGTCACCTCATGAATTAGGTGCAGATCAATATAAAGTAAATCTGGCTCGCCAGCAGTTGCAGATACAACATGCTCAGCCCAAATCTTATCCGCTAAGGTCTTGCCCATTTGTAAGTAGCTCTCCTTAAAAAATTTCTAGATCCGCACTAAAATTTGCTTCTCAATAGTTGAGATGGCATTATCAGAGTGTGGACGGTAAGAATAGCGGAGTTGGTGTCTTAGATAAAGCGGTCAAGATTCTTGCCGCACTTGAGGCCGGACCTCAATCCTTAAGTGATTTAGTTGCCGCCACAGGTATCGCCCGTCCGACTGCCCACCGATTGGCGGTGGCACTTGAACATCACCGATTAGTTACCCGAGATTTTTCAGGTCGATTTGTATTGGGCGCTCGCTCTGCTGAACTAGCTTCGGCTGCAGGTGAGGATAAGTTACTAGCTATTGCCACTCCCGTCTTAACCGCGTTGCGTGATGCCACAAGTGAGAGTGCTCAGCTTTACCGAAGGCAGGGTGATCTGAGAATTTGCGTTGCAACTGCCGAGCGATTAACAGGATTACGAGATTCAGTTCCAGTAGGTACGGTATTAACGATGCAGGCTGGCTCTGCTGCTCAAATTTTATTGGCCTGGCAAGAGCCGGACAAACTTCATCGTGGTTTAGTTAATGCAAAATTCACTGCTGCAAATCTGTCAGCAGTTAGAAGGCGTGGTTGGGCTCAATCAGTTGGCGAGCGCGAGGCTGGCGTTGCTTCAGTATCAGCTCCCGTGCGCGGACCAAATAATAAAGTTATTGCCGCAGTCAGTATTAGTGGACCAATTGAGAGATTAAGTAGACAACCTGGCAGAGTTCATGCTGCAGCAGTTGTTGCCACCGCTGCCAGATTAACTGAGTACTTACTTAAAAATAGTAAGTAGTAAATGTAGCTCCGAGGGGATTCGAACCCCCGTAGCTGGCTTGAGAAGCCAGAGTCCTAGGCCACTAGACGACGGAGCCGTACGGTAAAACTTTACTTTATCGCTGGGGTACCAGGACTCGAACCTAGACAAGCTGAACCAGAATCAGCTGGGCTACCAATTACCCCATACCCCAAGATTTAAAGATTTACTGGGTAAGAATACCCTGCACCACAATTTATTTGGAAATTACCGCCTTAATTCGATCGATCGAGCGCTCTTTACCTAACAACTGGAGTGACTCAAATAATGGTGGTGAGATATGAGATCCAGTCACTGCAATACGTAATGCGCTAAAGGCGATTCGAGGCTTTAATCCCAACTCCTCAATTAGTGCCACCCGCAGTGAAGATTCAATACTGGCATGATCCCAAGAGGAGAGTGCTTCAACCTTTGATAGTGCAACCTTTAACACATTTTGTGATGCCGCATCAGTTATTTTACTTAACTCCTCAGGGACTACCTTGAAATCCTTTATAAATAGAAAGCTCAACATCGCTGGAATCTCAGCTAACTTAACAATTCGCTCTTGAATTATTGGCAGCGCAGATTTAACAACCTCAATCTCATCTGCTTGACCAGAGATAACCTTTGAATTGATCAAAAACGGCAATGCCCAATCAAGAAACTCTTCTAAGCTCAGAGCTCGTATCTTGTCCCCATTTATTGCCTCAAGTTTTTTCATATCAAATCGAGCTGGACTGCTATTTACTCGCTCTACTGTGAATAGCTCAACCAACTCAGCCATAGTGATATTTTCCTTGTCATCTCCAGGTGACCAACCAAGAAGTGCTAGGTAATTACAGATTGCCTCCGGCAGAAAACCTTGTTCACGATACCAAGCAATTGATACCTCACCATTTCGTTTAGATAATTTGGCATTATCTTGGCCCATCACAAATGGCAGGTGAGCAAATATTGGGTACTCATTAACTTTTACACCCATCGCCTGATATACCCGAATTTGTCTTGGGGTGGATGAGAGCAGATCCTCTCCCCTTAATACATGGGTAATTTTCATCAGCACATCATCAACTGCAACTGCCAATGTATACAAGGGTGAGCCATCGGCTCTTGCTAAAACGAAATCTGGCACATACTTGTGTTCGAATTTAACCTCACCGCGAATTGCATCAGTGAAGACTGTTTCACCATCTGGCATGCGCATTCTTACAACGGGTTTTCTTCCCTCTTGCTTAAACTTTTCTGCCTGATCTGCAGACAGATCCCGACACTTGCCATCATATCCAGGTGCCTGATTACTTTTCATCTGTGCTTGGCGACGCTCTTCTAACTCATCAGCGCTGCAATAACAATGGTAGGCATCTTTTTGATCTAAAAACTTTTGAGCCCAGGTTGCATAAATCTCCAACCGTTGTGATTGCAGATAAGGTCCGTATTCACCGCCAACCTCAGGTCCCTCATCCCAATTAAGGCCTAACCATTTTAAAGTTTCGATTGCAGCATTTATATATTGGTCAGTTACCCGCTCAGTATCAGTATCTTCAATTCTAAAAATCAACTTACCGCCAGTGTGTCTGGCGTATGCCCAATCAAATAGCGCAGTTCTAATATTTCCAACATGTAAATCACCAGTTGGCGATGGTGCAAATCGAACTCGTACCGCTTGCTTATTGGACACGAGCAGAAACCTTGTTAGTTAGAACTCCTAAACCATCAATAGCAACTGAAATTGTTGATCCAGCTGGCATTGGACCAATTCCAGCTGGCGTTCCTGTCAAAATTACATCACCTGGCAGTAAGGTCATAACATTTGTGACAAATTCAATTATCTCCGGGGTTTTAAAGATCATCTCTGAAATAGTCGCTGATTGCTTCACCTGGCCATTTAAAGTTGCTGAGATCTTTTGATCTGCTGGCACAAATTCAGTCTCAATCCAGGGTCCGAGGGGACAGAAGGTGTCAAAGCCTTTAGCTCTACTCCACTGCCCATCTTTTTTCTGCAAATCCCGAGCTGTCACATCATTAGCTAGTGTGTAACCAAAGATCACATCTTTATATTTAGCAGCTGGCACCTCTTTACATATCCTGCCAATCACAATTGCCAACTCAGCCTCATGATCCACGCGCTCACTCATCTTTGGCCAAACAATAGTTTCATTTGGACCGATTACTGATGTGTTTGGTTTGATAAATATGATCGGTTCACTTGGTACTTTTGAATTCATCTCAGCAGCATGATCGGCATAATTCTTGCCCACACAAACTACTTTGCTTCTTGGTAGGACTGGGGCTAGCAACTTAACATCACTTAACTTAAGAGTTTTGTCCTGAGGAATAATTCCTGAGTAAATAGGATCTCCGCGCAGCACCAAGATTGAATCTTTATCATTTAGAACACCAAACAATGGCTCAGTCCCCACACCAAGCTCTGCTGCGGCTGTAAATCTAACTATACGCATTAGATCATCTTACAACTGATCGCTTATTTGGCTCGCTTCCGCAATCTTTTCCACCAGTACGGTTGCAATTCTATGACGCCTACCAGATGGTCGTTCTGCAGTTAATTTCCATCCTGGAACAGTAATTGTGCTGCCTGGAATTGGTACTCGACCTAATTGCTTTGCCAACAAGCCACCTATACTGTCAACATCTTCCATCTCATCCTCGGTAAATTCTGTTTCAAATTTCTCTGCAAAATCCTCAACATGTAATCGGGCTGAAACTCTTGCCTTACCCTCACTGAGCCACTCAATTTCTTCTGTTTCATCATCATCATACTCATCAGCAATCTCACCAACTATCTCCTCCAAAATATCTTCGATAGTTATCAATCCAGCCGTTCCACCATACTCATCGACAACTACTGCCATATGTATTTGGTCTCGTTGCATCTGCTTTAAAAGCTCAGCAGCAGTTTTTGTCTCTGGAATAAAGGTTGCTTTTCTTAAATGCTCTTCTACATTTTCATTCTGTTCAGCCTCACGTTTTTCATGTACACGTTTTGCTAGATCTTTAACATAGGCAATACCAACTACGTTATCTAAGTTTTCCGAGATAACTGGAATACGAGTAAATCCTGATCGAAGCGCTAGCGAGAGCGCTTGCCTTAAATTCTTTCCTGATTCAATCCACACCATCTCAGTTCTAGGAATCATCAATTCTCTGACCATAGTTTCACCTAGATCGAAAACAGAGTGGATCATCTCTCGCTCTGATTCTTCAACAAAACCGCTCTCACTTGCTTGGTCTACTAGATCTCGAAACTCCGCCTCAGTTGAGAATGGACCAGACTTAAATCCTTTACCTGGAGTTAATGCATTTCCAATTCTGATTAAAAGATTTGTTAATGGCCCCAATACTTGAGATAGAAAGTAGGCGGTAGTTATTGCCGGTTTAGACCATTTAGGTGCATGTTGCTTTCCTAATGTTCTAGGGCCAACACCAACAATTACATATGAAATTGCGACCATTAAAATTATTGCTTGCCCAAGAGCCAAACCATAATTGGAGGCTCCATCTACAAATGCGGTTGCAACTAATGCCGTTGCAGTTAGCTCACAACTTTTACGAACCAGCAAGAGTACATTCAAATATCTAGCTGGATTTTCAACAAATTTATCAAAGCGTTTCTTATACCTTGGATTTGCCTCTACCAACTCCTCAATCAAAAGCCGAGAAAGTGAGGTTAGAGCTGATTCTGATCCAGCAAGTAATCCTGCAAATAAAAGCAGGAATACAACCAAAAGTAATGCTGAAATACTCATACTAGTAATCTCCACTCCTTTAGAATCTCATCTTGCAGTGAGAACATTGCAGCTTCATCAGCTATTTCCTCATGATCAAAACCAATTAGATGTAAAACGCCATGAACTGTAAGAAGCTCCAACTCTTGAGCCAAAGATTGTTTGCCATTCTTCTCGGCAAATGCTGGGCAAAGCACTATGTCTCCAATTATCGCTGGTCCATTTGCAAAGGAGTTAGGTTTAACTTCATCCATTGGAAAAGAAAGCACATCTGTTGGCCCGGGAAGATTCATCCATTTAATGTGAAGATCAGTCATCTCATCTTCATTTACAAATCTAATGCCTAGTTCAGAATCTGGATGAATGCCCATTTTCTTAAGTGAATAATTTGCAACTGAGACAATTGCTGCCTCATCACATTTGATTGTTGAGTTGTTAACTGATTGGATTTTCATAGTAATGAATTCAAGAAGGAACTTGAATTACTTAGCGATCACCTTTTCCGCTTCGAATCGGGAAGGTGCTCTTTGTAATGTTCTCGTCCCAATTTCCATATGCTGTGACAATATCGCCAACTAATCTATTTCGAACTACATCTTCTGCTGTTAAATACATGAAGGAAATATCCTCAACATCTTTTAATATATCCTGGACAACCTTAAGTCCGGATTGAGAATTATTTGGTAAATCAACTTGGGTAATATCACCGGTGACCACCATTTTTGACCCAAAACCTAATCTAGTTAAAAACATCTTCATCTGTTCTGCTGTTGTGTTTTGGGCTTCATCCAAAATAATAAATGCATCATTCAAAGTACGACCGCGCATATATGCCAAAGGTGCAACCTCTATGACTCCAGAGGTCATTAACCTAGGGATAGCATCTTGATCGATCATGTCGTGCAAGGCGTCAAATAAAGGTCGAAGATAAGGATCGATCTTCTCGTGGAGAGTTCCGGGCAAGAAACCTAATCGCTCACCAGCTTCAACTGCTGGTCTAGTTAAAATTATTCTATTTACCTGCTTGGCTTGAAGTGATTGAATTGCTTTTGCCATTGCCAAATATGTTTTACCAGATCCAGCTGGTCCAATTCCAAAAGTTATTGTGTTTGAATCAATTGCATCTACATACTTCTTTTGATTTGAAGTCTTTGGCCTAATAGTTTTACCACGATTACTTAGAATGTTCAGCGACAAAACCTCTGCAGGATGCTCTGCTGGATCTTGCTTGATCATTCCAATAGACCTACGCACCATATCTGAGGTTAGATTCTGTCCGCTGCGCAAAATTGCGATCAACTCTTCAACTAAATTTACAAATTGCTTTGACTCTTCTGCTTCGCCCTTAACATAAATTTCATTACCTCGAACGGTAATAGCTAACTGCGGAAAATGGTTTTCTAAAATTCTAAGGTTTGCGTCCCCTGGGCCAACTAATGTGACCATGGCAAATGCCGCCGGTATTTTTACGACTATGGGGTCCATTACTCGAATTCTATATTTAACCTGGCGGCCATGCGAATGTGCGACCACCCAGCAGGTGTAGATGAGCGTGAAACACCGACTGACCGGCGCCGGCGCCGGTATTCACATTCATTCGGTAACTGTCTAAACCGATCTGGGTTGCGATTTCTCCAGCTGCTTTAAAAATTTCACCTGCTAGCTCAGGATTGGCTTTTGCCATCTCAGCCATATTTGAAAAATGTTGGTTAGGAATGATTAACACATGAGTTGGCGCTTGTGGAGTTATATCGTTAAAAGCGGTATAAAACTCGCTCTTCTTCACAATTGCAGCCGGAATCTCTCCTGCCACTATCTTACAAAATAAACAATCCATCTCTACCACCTACCTAACTTCGTTTGTACTGCCGATGATGCTGCAAATCCTGCGTGCGCCGAACGCAAAACAGTTTCTCCCAACCGCACCACTTTACTGCCATTATTTTGAAAAGAGATTAACTCCTGCTCGCTAATTCCACCTTCAGGCCCAATTACTAGATAAAGACTTGTTTGTGAATTTGGAATGACGAGCTCTGAGAATTTTGTGAATGCCCCTTCATGAAAAACTATTCCAAACCCCCCTCCAGTAATACTGTTGATAACTTCAGTTGTGTTCATAACTTGCATGAGCTGAGGTAATTTGATTTGCCGAGCTTGTTTACATGACTGCTTAATCCCTGCTTGCCATTTTTGCTCTGAATCTAATTGCCATTTACTGATTGATCGATCAGATTGCCAAGGAATAATTCGATCAACCCCAGCCTCTACCGCCAATTCCAACATCTCCTTGTTTCTATCAGATTTTGTAATTGCCTGCACAAGGACTAGTTCGGGTTTTGCTGCCTGAATTTCTCCGCGTTCTGTGATGGATATAGAAAGCTCTTTTTTTGCAATTTCAACTATCGGGCCAGAGACCCAGTTTCTTACCCCATCTGAGATTTTGATGATCTCCCCGGTATTTAACCTCAATACCTTGATTGCATGGTGGGCTTCTTCATTTTCTAGTACCTGTATCTGACTAGTACTAATCTGATCTGAAAAGAATAGTGTAAGCACTAGCGGAAAGCATTTCTTACTTTGCTAAAAAATCCTTCGTCATTCTTGCGGTGAATTTGTACTTTGCTACCATCTTCATTTCTTGCATCTGCAAATTTTCGCATTAATTCAATCTGCTCTTTACTTAATTTACCAGGAATTACAACCTCAATATGGACAATCAAATCACCCCTGCCGCTGCCTCGCAGTTTGGTTACGCCAAGTCCTTTAAGAATTACAGTAGCGCCACTTTGAGTTCCCTCTTTAATCTCTACTTTTTGCTCACCATCTAATGTTTCAATGGTTACCACACTCCCCAGGGCTGCAGATGTCATAGGAACTGCAATTGAAATGTGCAAATTGTTTTCTTCTCGAACCAAATACTCATGTGGCATCTCAACAATCTCAACATAGAGATCACCGGCATTGCCCCCACCAGGTCCTACCTCACCCTGTCCGCTTAATTGAATTCGATTTCCAGTTTCAACTCCAGCTGGAATCTTTATCGGAATTGTTTTCCTTGATCTAACCCGACCATCTCCTGCACACTCTGTGCAAGGATCTGAAATTACTGATCCAAAACCCTGACAACTTGCACATGGCCTACTAGTCATTACCTGACCTAAAACTGATCTAGCAACCTGCTGTGTTTCACCACGACCTTTACAAATATCACAAGTTCTAGGTCGTGAGTTATTTGCGCAACCACTTCCTCCACATTTGGTGCAAACCACTGCAGTATCAACATTTAAATCACGTTCACAACCAAATGTTGCTTCTTGAAGATTAATCTCAACTCGAATTAACGCATCTTGACCAGGTCTAGTTCGAGGTCGAGGTCCGCGTTGGTTACCGCCACCAAAAAATGCATCCATGATGTCGCCGAAGCCAAAGCCAGCATTGGAGAATCCACCACCAAAACTACTTCCACCAATATCATAATTTTGTCGCTTATCTGGATCACTTAAAACTTCATAGGCAGCGGTTATCTCTTTAAACTTATCGGCCATCTTTGGATCAGGATTAACATCTGGATGATAACTTCGAGCTAGTTTTCGATAAGCCTTTTTGATCTCATCAAAACTGGCATCTCGGTCTACCCCTAAAGTTTCATAAAGATCTGCCATTTCTACTTGCTCTCCGTTAAGAATCTGCCAACATAATTAGCTACCGCATTTACAGCTGAGATTGATGATGCATAATCCATTCTGGTTGGGCCCAAGATTCCTAACGCACCAATATCTGCGTAGCCAACCTTGACCAAGCTAGTATTTTGCAAACTCTTTTCACTTTGTTCATCACCGATTTGTACCTTCACCAGCGAATCTGTTCCAGAAAGTAAGCGAAGCAGTACTACTTGCTCTTCTAGCGCCTCCAAAATTGGGTGAATGCTGCTGGATAAATCTTGATTAGCCCTAGCAAGATTGGACCTTCCAGCTAGCACCACCTTCTCCTCAGGTTGTTCAATAGCCATTTCAATTAAGGTAGTAATAATTACAACGATATTTGACCTGTCATGGCCACGGTAATTGGTAGCTAAACTCTCTAATTTACTACCAACATTGGATAGGGATTGTGTAGTAATTAAAGTATTCACTTTCTTGTGAAGATCTGAGAGTGAACCTTCAGTAATTTCAAAGGCCAGCTCAACCATTCGTTGTCCTACTCGACCATTGTCGGTAATTAGCACAATCATGATTCGATTTGGATTTAGTAGCACTAATTCAATATGGCGAACATTTGCTTTAACCAAGGATGGATACTGCACTACTGCCACCTGCTTTGTTACCTGTGCTAGTAATCTGACAGTTCTTGAAATTACATCATCTAAATCAGTTGCACCATCTAGAAAGTTTTCAATTGCTTTACGTTCTGCTGAAGATAATGGTTTAACCTGAGCTAGCTGATCAACAAATACCCGATACCCCTTGTTGGTCGGAATTCTGCCAGCACTAGTATGTGGTTGAGTTATTAACCCAGCATCTTCTAACATCGCCATTTCATTTCGAATGGTGGCAGGTGATACCCCTAAGCCCGAACGAGCCGCTAAAGTTTTAGAACCAACTGGCTCCTCGGTAGCAACGTACTCATCCACAATTGCTTTTAAGATTTCAAGTTGCCGACCAGGCATAGCGTTACTCATAAGCCAACGCTACTACAACAGTATTTGTCTTAGGATTTGGTCGGCAATAAGCCGGCCCTCTAAGGTCAAAGTAGCTCTGCCTTGATTCCAATTTAAAAGGTCCAAATGACCACTTTCCACATAATCTGATAACTCAGATATTTGATCTTGGTTCAAACTTTCTTTCTTAACACCACTTGGTAATCTTAAAGAGAGCATCAATTTCTCACTAGCAATTTGTATCTCTTCTAATACTTCAGAGTCGGCAATCGGAGATAGATTGGATTGAATCTTTTCCTTATATAAATTTGGGTGTTTAACATTCCAAAATCGTTTGCCATTCATATGGGAGTGTGCGCCAGGGCCAGCACCCCACCAATTCTCGCCCAACCAGTAAGCCATATTATGCTTACTGTGTGAATCTGGTTTTGCCCAATTACTCAATTCATACCAATGAAAACCTGCTGCTGTGAACTCTTTGTCAGCTAATAAATACTTCTCTGCTGCCAAATCATCATCTACTGGAGCAACCTCACCACGCTTTATCTGTGCGGCTAACTTTGTTCCCTCCTCGATTATTAAGGCATAAGCTGAGATGTGAGTGACTGGAAGAGATAACGCAGCATCAATAGATTTTTGCCAGTCAGCTAATGTCTCACCTGGTGTGCCATAAATAAGGTCTACTGAAATCTCTGAGAAACCAACCTCTTTCGCCCAAGTTGTCACTTGAAGAAGATTCTCTGGATTATGGGTTCTATCTAAAGTTGCTAACACATGAGGTACAGCAGATTGCATTCCAAAAGAAACTCGATTAACACCCACTTTTCGAAAGGCTGCCAGATTCTCTTTGCTAACTGTGTCTGGATTACATTCCATCGTTACCTCAGCATCTGAATTCAAAACAAACTCTTGCCTGATCTGATTAATTACTCGACCGATATCAAATGGCTCCATTAAAGATGGTGTACCGCCACCAAAAAAAATTGATGGTATAAAAGCGCTTCCAACCTGCGCCTTAGCTTGTTTTATCTCTAGTAGTAAAAGGTCAATGTAAGAGTTTGATACCTCACTTAATCCTGTAGCAATTTTTAATTCACCAGGGGTATAAGTGTTAAAGTCACAGTAACCACACCTTTTAACGCAATATGGGATGTGGATATAAAAGGCAAGATTCACTTACTTCTTCTTTTCACTCACTTTATCTGAATCAGTTGTCAGAGCTGCAATAAATGCCTCCTGTGGAACCTCTACTCGTCCAACCATCTTCATTCGCTTCTTACCCTCTTTTTGCTTCTCCAATAACTTACGTTTTCGAGTGATATCTCCGCCATAGCACTTTGCTAATACATCTTTTCGAATAGCTCTGATATTTTCCCGAGCTATAATTTTTGCGCCAATTGCTGCTTGAATTGGAACCTCAAACTGTTGACGTGGGATCAATTCCTTTAACTTTTCAGTCATTTTTACGCCATAGGTATAAGCCTTTTCTCTATGAACGATCTGACTAAAGGCATCGACCTTCTCTCCTTGCAACAAGATATCAACTTTGACTAAATCACCAGGCTCTTCACCAATTGGTTCATAATCAAGAGAGGCATAACCACGAGTCCTTGATTTAAGTTGATCAAAGAAATCAAAGACAATCTCTGCAAGCGGCAAGGTGTACCGAATCTCGATTCGGTCCTCAGAGAGATAATCCATTCCTTTTTGTACGCCTCGACGTTGCTGACAAAGTTCCATAATGGTGCCGATAAATTCACTCGGTGCCAAAATTGTCGCTTTTACAATTGGCTCTTTAACCTCAAATATTTTTCCGTCTGGATACTCAGATGGATTAGTAACTACTAAATTCTTACCATCCTCTAACGTAACGTTATAAACAACGCTTGGTGCAGTTGAAATAAGGGTGAGGCCTGCTTCACGCTCTAATCTCTCTCGAACAATCTCCATATGTAATAGCCCTAAGAAACCACAGCGAAAACCAAAACCTAAAGCTGCAGAGGACTCTGGTTCAAAAACTAATGCCGCATCATTAAGTTGCAACTTATCTAGAGCCTCTCGCAACATCGGATACTCAGCTCCATCTAGTGGGAATAGTCCAGAGAAAACCATTGGCTTTGGATCTTTATAACCAGCAAGTGCCACCGTGGCTGGATTGTTGTAAGTAGTTACTGTGTCACCAACACGAGACTGCCGAACATCTTTAACACCAGTAATTAAGTAACCTACCTCCCCTACACCTAATCCTTTACTTGCAATTGGTTCAGGTGAGATAACGCCAACCTCTAACATTTCATGTCTGACGCCAGTTGAATACATTTGAATTTGATCACGAGGTGATAGATGTCCATCAACAACTCGGACATAGGTAACAACTCCACGGTATGAGTCATAAACTGAATCAAAAATTAAGGCTCTGGTTGGCGCCTTAGGGTCACCAACTGGTGGTGGTAATTGTTTAACAATCTGATCTAGCAAAACTTCAACACCTTCACCAGTTTTGCCAGAAACTCTAAGGCAATCCTCTGGTTTACAGCCAATTAAATTAGCTAACTCAATAGCAAATTTCTCAGGCTGCGCTGCTGGTAAATCAATCTTATTTAATACAGGAATGATTGTTAAGTTGTTCTCCATAGCCAGATAGAGATTAGCCAAGGTTTGTGCCTCAATTCCCTGTGCACAATCCACCAACAAAATTGCACCCTCACAGGCAGCTAAAGATCTAGAAACTTCATAGGTGAAATCAACATGGCCTGGAGTGTCGATCATATTCAATATGTAATCTTGACCATCAATTCCAGATCGCCAAGGCAACCTAACAGCTTGGCTTTTGATGGTAATTCCGCGCTCACGTTCAATGTCCATTCGATCTAGATATTGTGCTCGCATATTTCTATCTTCAACTACGCCAGTAATACCCAGCATTCGATCAGCCAAGGTTGATTTACCATGATCAATATGAGCAATAATGCAGAAGTTCCTAATTTGCGCCGGGTTTGTGGCAGCAGGTTGCGGTGCTTTTGCAATCGAGATGGCAGGCATTTATGCCTTCGCAGTTTCTAGAAAATTAACGAACGCCAGCTTTATTAGCCAATTTGGCCATAGCTGACTTTTTATTAGCTGCATTGTTGGCATGAATTACACCTTTAGAAACAGCCATATCCAGTGAACGAGAAGCATCCTTGAATTCAGTTTTAATCTTTGCAGCATCTCCAGCAGTAATGGCGTCACGGAATCTGCGGATCGCAGTACGTAGCGCCGAGCGATACGCCTTATTGCGATCTTGCGCTTTGTTGTTAGTGCGAATTCGTTTGATCTGAGACTTAATATTTGCCACTAGAAATTACCTTTTCTCGTTGATTGACTTAACTTTCATTGAATTAAGAGTGTAAGGGTATCAGCGCAGACCCATTAGGCTCAAACTGAGCCTAATTATCGAGATCCTTTAGCAGTACAGACGGTCATAATCGCCCGCTCTAGGGCATAAATAGGATCTGCTGCTGCTCCTTTGATATCGGCATCTGCTGCTGAAATAGCGATCACCGCTTTTGCCATTGCATTATCACTCCAGCCCACTAATTGCCTTCGAGCCTTATCAATTTGCCATGGCGCGATCGCCAAACTCTGAGCTAATTCAAAGGATTTAACAGATCTTGATGCGCCAGAGACTTTCGCCAAGGTTCGAAATGAAGCGGCTAATGCACTAACAATTAGAACTGGATCAGTTCCAGTAAGCAAAGCATTTCTCAAATTTATTAAGGCAATTGGCGTATTACCCTCCAGGGCGGCATCTGCCACATCAAAGCCAGTACTTTCCACCCTTCCTAATTGATATGCCACAACATCTGCTTCATCAATTGTCTTTTGCAGCACAACATCAGATGCCAGTTGCGAGCAGGCAGCGCTTAATTCACGTAAATCACTGCCTAAGGAATCAAGTAATGCCTGTACCGCTTCGGTAGTAATTTTCCGGTTCAGTCGCTTAAACTCTGATCGAACAAAGTCAGATTTTTCACTCTCCTTCTTAATTGCCTCAGCAGCAATAATCTGTGCTCCGGCTTTTTTAACTTTATCAACCAGGGCTTTGCCTTTAACCCCACCCTTATGCCAGAGCAATAATGTGAGATTTTCATCTTGACTTTCCAAATAAGTGCTTATCTCATCACTGCAATCACTATCTAAATCTTGTATCTCTTTTATAACTACAACTCTTTGATCACCAAATAATGAGGGGGCCAAATTGTCGGTAATCACACCTATCTCTACCTCAGAGGCTAAAAGAGTTATCACCTGAGCTTGTGATTTAGTGGCTAGGATTTGTGCAATTGCGCGGTCAGCTAACAAGCTCTCGCTGCCTTGGATTAAAACTAACCCCACCTTATTTGCCACCATTCTTTGCCGGTTACCCTGATCTTATTAGGTGAAGCAAGTGAAATCCCACCTGATTGATCTGTGCGTAAAACCTGAACTCCCCTTCCTTCTAACTCAGCAATAAATTGTGGATCTGGGTGTCCATAGGAGTTCTGCTGGCCAACACTAATTACTGCAACCCTTGGCCTTAGCTTATCTAGCATCGGCAGATACTGATATGCAGAGCCATGGTGAGAAACCTTAAGTAGATCAACCTGAGATAAGTAGCCCGAGTTGGTTATTAACTCCTGGGCCGCTGGCTCAATATCACCACCTGCAAAAACTGAGATTAAATCATTTTTGATTATCAGTGAGATGCTTGCGTTGTTCACCACCGATCCATCTCCAGGCAATGTTGGCATCTGGCCTAGAACTAACTGCGGCCAAACCACCAAAATCTTGGTGGCAAACTTGGGTAAAAAATACCGCTCACCTTGTTGGACTACCTTCACATTTAATCCAGCAAGCTGCTGCATAGCTAATTGATATGAACCCTCTGGCTTGGCTAGCTTTGAAATCCAAACCTGGCCAATCTCTCTTTTACCTACTACTGCTGATAAGCCACCAACATGATCTGAGTGAAAGTGGGTCAAAACCAAAAGTGGAATTGACTTAATACCAAGTTTAGATAAGCAGTTATCAATGCTTTCTGGCTCTGGCCCAACATCAACCACAATTGCACTACCGCTACCTAGGTTAAATACCAAGCCATCGCCTTGGCCAACATCGCAGTTAGCTACCTGCCAATTTCGTCCAGGCCAGCCGAAATAGGTCAGATTCAATTGAACTACTACCAAAGCAATAACCAGATAAATTAGCAACCGCTTGCCTCTCCAAACTCCATAGGCCAATATTGCAAAGATAAACATAAAAGTAATGCTGCGATTAAAGGCCACTACTGGAGTAGCTGACATGGCACTGCTAATAAATACGATCCAATGGGCAAATGGTGTGGCAATTCCAATTAGTAGTGAGGATAGAAGTGGAATTACAGGAGCCAAAATAGCTGCTAAAAAGCCCAATACAGTGATGGGAGCAATAACTGGGGCAACTAGAATATTAGCTGGCACTGTAACTAGTGAGAGTTGATTTGAGAGCAAGACAATAACCGGTAAGCAAAAAATTGTTGCACTTACTGGGATTGAAATCGCTTGAACAATCCAAGTGTTTTTTACCTGCTGGCTTAGCCGGCTTTCAATTTTTGGTGAGAGCAACAAAATACCTGCGGTAGCAAGAACTGAAAGGGCAAAGCCTGGATCGGTAGATTGAATAGGATCTACCAGTATCAATACCGAAATTGCCGCCGCTAATGAAGGTATACCTAGGGAGCGATCACCAAAGTACTTTGCAAGCAAAATAACCGCACTCATTAAAGCTGCTCTAAGAACTGAAGGTGTTGGCCGCACCAGGAATATAAATAGGAACAATATAAGACCAACTATTAACAAACGATTTTTAAGTCTTTTGATCACAAACTGTAGAAACCAAAATAGAAAGGTAGCGACCAGTGCAAAATTTGCCCCACTGACAGCGGTTAAATGTGATAACCCAACCCGGCGCATTTGTTGGGTAAATTCTTGAGATTGTAGGGAGGTGTCACCTAAAACTAATCCAGGTATTAAAGCTCCAGCCTGATTATCAGGTGTTAAATTTCTAAATTCATCTCTAATTATTGAGGTAGCTTTAAACAGATTTCGAACCTGACCGATTTTGGTAATCTGCCCATTAACGACTCCAAGGGCTGCGACCTTGCGCTCTTTACTCTTGATCAACCGCATTTTCATCGATATCCGCTGATCAATCTCAATACTCTCAGATGCATCAAAGCGAATTCGTAATGGCAGATCTACTCTGATGCCATCTAGATAAAGGAGTTTAAAGAGAGCACTGTTTTGATCAGGCTTTCGGTATGAACCGATTACTTGACCCGTTTTCAAGATCGGATCACTTAAGACAACCCCTTCGGCAACAACTTGAGAATCTATTTTGCTAAGGAGAAGTTGATTACTTAAGGCTGCCTGGCGAAAACTAACTAGGGCAATTCCCACCAAGGCTGAAATAATTAAGATTGATATCACTTTTCTTCTAGCTAAAACTGCTAGAAAGAGTAAGGCTATGAATAAAACTGTCTTAACCTGGGGCCAAAAGCTAATCAGCGCTGCACTGCTCCACAGACTTACACTGATTAGTAAGAGGCGATAATCTACAAAATACGCAGTAGAGGTTTGATCTCTTCGAATTTTGAACCACCTAACCCAGATAGTTTCTTCAACTCATCTAAGGCGTTAATACGGCCCACTTTGATCCGATAATCAATAATTCGTTGCGCAGTAACTGGCCCAATTCCAGGCAGGGTGTCTAGCTGTGCCAAGGTGGCACGGTTTATATCTAATGGATTATCTGGTGATATTTTCTTAACTATTGGTCTACTAGAGCTACTTTTACTACCGCCTACTAATATTTGCTCGCCATCAACTAGCACCCGTGCCAAGTTAATATCACTGATATCAACTCCTTTAAGTTGATTGCCAGCCGCTTGAATAGCATCAACTACTCGAGCACCACTTGGTAGTTGATAAACACCAGGATTGGTCACTTTGCCTGCCACATTTACAATTAACTTGGCTGGCTCCACCTGTTCAACAATTGGTGCCAGATCCTGCACAGCAGCAATCTCAGCACCTGGTCGGGAGTTAAGAAAGTAGAAACTGGCGATGCCAATACTTAAAGCAAAGATTATGGCTAACCCTCTTTTTTGCTCATAACTAATATTTAAATCAATCATGGCTTAATTCAATAACATTGTTGTGTAAATGTTTGATGCTCTTACTTTTTTGTGGAAAACCTAAACCTCTCTTTGTATATCTGTTGGATACCTAACCTCTTTCAACTGTTTTTTGAAATTACGAGCAGTGATAAATTCAGTAAAGAATCTGGGAATTTTGTAGAGTTTTACTGGTTTTGTTTTTACTATCAGTAATGGAATAAAGGACCAGAAACCCAAAAGGTAGGCGATTAACAACCATCTGATTAATCCCCGGCCTTTGGTCCAGGCAAAGAAAAGCACAAATGGAATTGAGATCAGGTTCAACCAGTTCATAATTGCCCTTTCTTGGTGAGGTTACCCACTACTAATAGTTAAACAAGTGCCACTGACAGTAGATTTGCCCCATGAAAAACCCTGATGCGATTGTGATTGGCGCTGGCGTAGTTGGGGCTTGCAGCGCACTATCACTGGTAAATGCGGGGTTGAAGGTATTAGTCATTGATCGTGGCGCAGTTGCAAGTGGCACAACTGGCGCAGGTGAAGGCAATATTTTAGTTTCAGATAAAGAGCCAAGCCCAGAGTTAACACTTGCTCTTCGCTCCAGAGATGCCTGGTTTGAACTCAACACTGATATCGGTGGTGGGTTTGAGTTAGAGGCCAAAGGCGGTGTTGTTATCTCTCGAAGCCAAAGTGGTATCGCAAATCTAAAAAAGTTATCTGCCCAGCAGGCAAGTTGTGGGATTAAGGTAGTTGAATTAGATGCAAAAGGAATTAGAGAGATTGAACCACATATTTCAAACAGTGTTGAGTATGCAGTGCTTTACCCACAAGATGCCCAATGTCAGCCGATGCTAGCTGCTGCTCAAATTATGCGAGCGGTTAGAAAGCGTGGTGGCGCTTTTATTCAAGGTGAAAATGTTGAATCGATAAACACTAAGTCGGGCAAAGTTATTGGACTCTCAACTGATAAGGCCACCTACCAAAGCCCAATAATTGTTAATGCAACTGGTACATGGGCTGGTGCGATCGCAGAGCTAGCTGGCTCTTACCTGCCAATCATGCCAAGGCGAGGATTTATTTTGGTAACAGCTCCAGCGCCAAAGATAGTTCACCATAAAGTTTATGATGCTGATTATGTTGCCAACGTTGCAAGCAGTGATGCTGATCTACAATCCTCAGCAGTTGTCGAGGGAACTGAAAGTGGCACAATTTTAATTGGGGCATCGCGTGAGCGGGTTGGTTTTCAATCAGATTTAGATGTGGCAGTGCTGCGTCAATTAGCAAGGCAGGCAATATCACTCTTTCCGATTCTTTCAAACATTCCATTGCTTCGCGCCTACCGTGGCTTTAGGCCATACGCGCCAGATCATCTTCCAGTAATCGGTGAGGATGCAAATGTTTTAGGACTTTGGCATGCGGCAGGACATGAGGGTGCTGGCATAGGTTTGGCACCTGCCACCGGTGAGTTAATTGCTGCCCAGATTACTGAGAGAAAAACCTTTATGGATCCAACCCCATTTTCACCAAAGAGATTTAAGCAGGAATCAAATGTCGCAATCTAGTCTTGAATTCACATTTGATGATCAAACCATCACCGCTATCTCTGGGCAATCTATTGGGGCAGCGCTACTAGCAGCTAACCAACGATCTTTGCGCAAAACAAGATTTAACAATAACGATCGGGGTTTATTTTGCGGCATAGGTGTCTGTTTTGATTGCTTAGTTGTAGTTGATGGAGTTAGTAATCAACGAGCTTGCTTAATTGAAGCAAAGCCTGGCATGAAGGTGCAGAGGCAGGTCGGTAGCGATGCATAATGTTGTAATAGTTGGTGGCGGCCCTGCCGGATTAAGTGCCGCTCTAGCTGCAGCTGCTGCAGGTGCACCAGTTTTATTAATAGATAGCAACCCAAGATTAGGTGGCCAGTACTGGCGCATGCCCTCAGATGATGTTGGCCAGCAAGGTGAACAACATTTTGATCTAGAGACTGGGTTAATACTGATTAATGCCGTTAAAGCACGTAAGGAGATAGAAGTTTTAAGTGGTGCTCAAATCTGGAGTGCAACCCACAAAGATGGAGTCAATACCTTGCGGGTAATTCAAAATGGTGCTGAGAAGATTATTAATACTAAAAACTTAATTTTATGTACTGGAGCATATGACCGCACCTTGCCATTTCCAGGTTGGGATACACCAGGTGTAATGACTCCTGGTGGCGTGCAATCATTACTTAAAGGCCATGGCGTCTTAGCTGGCAAGAAGGTAGTAGTTGCTGGAAGTGGACCATTTTTACTACCAGTAGCTGCAGGTGTGGTTAAAGCTGGTGGTGAGGTAGTTGAGTTACTTGAGGCAAATAATTCTGCAAGGTGGTTGCTCTCCCCATTTGTTATGTTAGAAAATGTTGGAAAATTGAAAGAAGCCTTCTATTACGTAAAAACTATTAGCCAGGTGAAAGTGCGGGCAAGATTTGCAAGTGCGGTAATTGCAGCTCATAAGAACAGTGAAGGAAATTTAGAGTCAGTTGATGTGGCCACAATTCGGGGTAATTTTAAAATAAAGAAAGTAAGAAATGTTAAATGTGATGTGGCTGCTGTGGGCTGGGGATTTACTGCTGATACATCACTAGCTGGAGCGCTAGGTTGTAAGCAAATAGTTGCTAAAGATGGTGGCGTAGTCGTATCAGCAGATGGTAATCAGCAAAGCTCAATTCCTGGAGTTTTTGTGGCAGGAGAAATAACTGGTATCGGTGGCGCAGAACTTTCGATGGCAGAGGGAGTAATTGCAGGAATAAATGCAGCTAAATTTGTTGGTTGCAAAGTTGAAGTTCTAAAAGCTCACCGAAAGCGACGAGCCAAAAGGCAGAGATTTGCAGATGCTTTGATTAAATCCTACCCAATAAAAGATGGTTGGATCTCGTGGCTAAATGATCAAACCGTAATCTGCAGGTGTGAAGAGGTCTCTGTTGGAAACCTTAAATACGCAATCAATGAACTGGGTGCAACAGATTCTAGAACTGCGAAGCTACTAACTCGCTGTGGCATGGGTTTATGCCAAGGTAGGGTCTGCGGCAGATCAGTTGTTGATCTCGTTGCCAGTGAATTAAAAATCTCACCTACTGATATTGATCGTTTCTCAGCGGCCAACCGCCCAATTATCCTGCCAATTCCACTTGGTGTTTTAGCAGCAGGCGAATAAGGTTTGGCTATGAAAAACACAAAACCTTGGCATGGCGTATTAACTGCAACCGCACTACCGTTTAAAGCAGATCTATCAATAGATTTTGACAAATATGCAGATCACATCAAGTGGCAGGCTGCCAATGGAGTTCATGGTGTCATTCCAAATGGTTCACTTGGTGAATACCAAGTCTTAACCGACGAAGAACGGACAAAGGTGTTAAAAACTGCATTAGATGCAGCACCTGCTGGTTTTAATGTAGTCCCAGGCGTTGCTGCCTACGGAGCGGCTGAATCTCGCCGTTGGACTGAACAAGCTGCTGAGATGGGAGCAAAGTGTGTAATGCTTTTGCCACCAACGGCATACCGTGCGAATGATGAAGAGATAATTGCTCACTATAAAGAGGTAAGTAAAGTTGGCTTACCTATTATTGCTTACAACAATCCATTTGATACTAAAGTTGATCTAACACCGCAATTAGTCGGTCGAATTGCAGATGTTGCAGAGAATGTTGTCGCAATAAAAGAGTTTTCAGGTGATGTTCGTCGTGTTTGGCAATTACATCACTACGCTCCAAGAATTGAAGTATTAGTTGGCGCCGATGACGTTTTGCTTGAGTTATCAACCGGCGGTGTTGTTGGTTGGATAGCAGGTTTTCCAAACGCACTGCCAAAGGAATCTGTTGAGCTTTATAACCTCTGTTTAGCTGGTGATTATGCCAAGGCCAAACCAATCTACGCTGCAGTTCACAACCTATTTCATTGGGATAGCCGAAAAGAGTTCATAGTTGCAATCAAAATCGCAATGGATGCAGTTGGGCGATATGGCGGACCTACAAGATTGCCAAGATTGCCACTACCAGCAAATGATTTAGCCCAGGTAAATGCAGATATTAAGCAAGCATTAGATTTCTATAAAAATAGAAAGTAAGTAAATGAAAAATAGTTTGCGCACCGTAACCACGGTTGAGTCGCATACTGAAGGAATGCCTACCCGAGTAGTTACCAGTGGCGTAGATGAGATTCCTGGCAGCACCATGTTTGAAAAACGGCTCAACTTTATGGCCAATATGGATTACATCCGTCAGTGGTTAATGTATGAACCACGCGGGCATCCAGCAATGAGTGGTGCGATTCTTCAAAAACCTACTAGAGCTGATGCTGACTGGGGTGTTATTTTCATTGAAGTCTCAGGATGTCTACCAATGTGTGGCCATGGGACCATTGGTGTTGCCACAGTCTTGGTTGAAAAGAATTTAGTAGCTGTCAAGGAACCAATCACAACAGTACGCCTTGATACCCCAGCAGGATTAGTAGTTGTAGATGTTCAAGTTAAAGATGGTAAGGCTGAGAAAGTAACTTTGACTAATGTCCCATCATTCTCCTATCAACTTGATCAAACAGTGGATGTGCCAGGATATGGAAAAATTAAATATGACATGGCATTTGGGGGCAACTTTTATGCAATCATTCCTATTGAAAGAGTTGGCATTGAATTTAAACGCGATAATGGCCAAAAGTTTTTAACAGCAGGGCTTGCAATTAGTGATGCAATAAATCAACAAAACAGGCCAGTTCATCCTGAAAATTCTGATATCGCAGTTTGCCATCACATTGATTTTATAACTGCGGGCAAGAACCCACTTCACTGGAAGAACGCCATGGCAATTCACCCGGGCTGGTTTGATAGATCCCCTTGCGGTACCGGAACAAGTGCTCGTCTTGCTCAGATGGTGGCAAGAGGAGAGTTTAAAGACTCTGATGTTTTGATAAATGAATCCTGGATTGGCTCACAATTTGAAGGAAGAATTAAGGAACACACAACAGTGGGGACACTACCTGCGATTGTGCCAACTGTTACCGGTAGAGCTTGGGTAATGGGGGAAGCAACTTGGCTATTAGATCCAGATGATCCATTCCCAAATGGATTTATTGTTTAAGCTTTTCCTCTAACTTTTCAATTTTTCTTGCTAACGCTCCACCAACCATCGCATGAAGTTTTGTTCCCTCAGGTAGGTACTCCTCCGAGATAATTTCACCAGTCTCATGCACAGCACTTACTAAATCCCCCCGACTGAAAGGAATTATCGCCGTAATCTCAACCTTTGGCTTTGGCAATGCAGATTCAATTGCTTTAGCCAATGTTTCAATGCCATATCCAGTTCTTGCTGAAATTGCATAAGCATTGCTTTCAATACGAAGTAGCTCCATTAATACCTCAGGAGCAGCAACATCTGCTTTATTGATTGCAATAATCTCAATGATCTCACCGCCGCCGATCTCACTTATCACCTGTCGAACAGCTCTTAACTGCTCTTGTGGATCTGGGTGAGCACCATCTACAACATGCACAATCAAATCTGACTCTGAAACCTCTTCTAGTGTTGATTTAAATGCTTCCACTAACTGGTGAGGTAAGTGTCTTACAAATCCCACCGTATCAACCAAGGTATAAATTCGACCATCTGAGCTCTCTGTTTTTCTTACAGTTGGATCAAGGGTTGCAAATAAGGCATTTTCTACCAATACATCAGCACCTGTTAAGCGATTTAACAACGATGATTTACCAGCATTTGTATAACCTGCAATTGCAACTGAGGGAATATTATTTTTACGTCTCTCACTTCGCTTGGTGTCTCGAGATACTTTCATCTCTTTAATCTCACGTCGTAATTTAGACATCTTGTCATTGATTCTTCGGCGATCAGTTTCAATCTTTGTTTCACCAGGACCGCGTCCGCCGATGCCTCCTGCTTGTCTTGATAGAGAATCACCCCAACCACGCAACCTAGGCAACATATAAGACATCTGAGCTAACTCAACCTGTGCCTTACCTTCGCGACTTTTTGCATGCTGCGCAAAAATATCTAAAATCAAAGCAGTTCGATCAATTACCTTCACCTTTACTTTTTGTTCTAGAGTTCGAAGTTGCGCCGGTGATAATTCACCATCACAGACCACTGTGTCAGCACCAGTTGCTACTACCGCATCCCGTACCTCTTTTACCTTTCCAGAGCCAATAAATGTTGCAGAATCTGGTTTATCTCGGCGTTGAATTAACGCCTCCATAACTTGGGAGCCAGCAGTCTCAGCAAGGGCCGCTAACTCCTTTATCGAGTTCTCTGCATCCTTTGCAGTTCCTTCAGTCCAAACTCCGACCAATACAACTTTTTCTAAACGTAATTGACGATACTCAGCATCGGAAACATCTTGTAACTCAGTAGATAAACCACTAACTCTGCGCAAAGCTTGTCGATCTTGTAGATCTTGGTTTTGACTCTCTGGGGATTCCTGTAATTCATAATCTGCAACCGCTTGTGCATTTTCCCTAATTAACGTATCGATATCGATCTCTAGCCCATCACCTGAATCTGATTTCTTATTGCTCACAGAAATTGATCCAACTCAACCTCTTTAACCAATTCAGCTGGTCCAGATAAAGTGGCATTGCTGTGGCCATCAATATCAACATTTAACTGACCACCTGGGGTATTAATTATCCATTTAATCGGTAGAGATTTTCTCTTCTGAATTGTGGCAGCTAATGCAACTGCGCAGGTTCCTGTGCCACATGATTGGGTTTCGCCCACGCCTCGCTCGTGAACTCGCATTTGTAGTTGCCCATTTTCTAAAAACTTAACAAACTCAACATTTACACCCTCTGGATACTCATCCTCCGGTTCAACTTTGGGTGCAGTTTTCAAATCACCAATTTGATCCATCTCATCCACAAAGACAACTGCATGTGGATTTCCCATATCTATATTTACTCCCAAAAAAGTATTGCCATTAGACATTACTGAAATCTCACCTGGCACCTGAGTTACTTGACCCATATTTACTGAGATATCACCAGTATCTGGAACTGATAAAAATTTTCTACCCGCCCTAGTATTAATCGCATAAATCCCACTTGGTTGATGCCCATTTGCAGTTAAGTATCTGGCCATAACCCGAATGCCATTGCCGCACATCTCGGCCACACTGCCATCAGCATTTAAATAATCCATAAACCAGCTGCCATCTTTTTTAAGAATTCTTATAAATCCATCACTACCAATTCCAGTTGTGCGATCACAGATTCGCTTTATCTGCTCCTTGGTAAATTGCACTTGATCATTCTCATCAAATACCAATACAAAGTCATTGTGTGTGCCATGACCGTAGGTCGCCTTTATCATCAATTAATACTAGCCAACAGTTTTTCCAACCGTCCGGAGCTGCTTTCTGGAGCGAGCCACTTGATTCGATCATCACGAGAAAACCAGGTCTCTTGCCTTCTGGCATAGGCACGAGTTACCCGCTTTGTCTCTTCTTTGGCAAAGGCTTCATCACACTCACCATTTAAGTAATTCATAATCTGACTATACCCAAGCGCCATTTTTGCAGTAGTTGCCTGCTCTAACCCTTTGGTCATCAGTTGCATAACTTCACGCACAAAACCCTTTGCCCACATTTCCTCAACTCTTTTGTCGATCTTGCTATCTAAATTTTCGCGATCAAGCACCAAGCCAAATTGTTGGGCCGCTGGATATCTACTACTTGCCTGCCTTGGCAGATTGGCAGTAAATGGTTTGCCAGTTATTTGGATTACCTCTAGTGCTCTAATAACTCTTCGAATATTCTCTTTTGGAATGGCAAGGGCTGCTGCTGGATCTAACTTGACCAAACGTTCATGCATTTGATCATTACCAACTATTTGCGCCTCATCGGTGATCTGCTGGCGCACTACTGGATCAGTATCCGGAAAATTTAAATCATCCAAAATCGCTTTTATATAAAGACCTGTGCCACCAACTACCACAACTGATTTTCCACTTTGCAAAATCTCATCAATTTTAGCTCGAGCTAATCCTTGATACCAAGAGACATTTGCCTCCTGATTTATCTCAAGTAGATCTAATAGGTGGTGGGCAATTCCTTGCCGCTCCTCAAGGGCAAGCTTTGCAGTTCCAATATCCATTCCCCGATAAACCTGCATCGAATCCGCATTAACAATTTGTGCATCTAATTGCTTTGCAACCGATAGTGCTAACTCACTTTTTCCAGTTGCAGTAGCACCACAGATTATTATCAAACTCATAGTGATTTTAATGAGGCCAAAGTTGGTATCCCTAGCAAAATCTTCTTATCACCATTGTCGGCAACCCATCTAGCATGGGCATCACCGCCTTTGCTTTGGATAACTGAGATTGGCTGCCCGGCAACAATGTGGTTTGCAAATGCCTCAACTACCTCAACCTTTACTAAATCACCAGGCCGAGCCTTTGCAACTGAGTTATCAAAATGAGTCAGTCGAAAATCAGCACTCCTGCCATTCATCCGATTTAGATCCAGATCATGACGGCCTTCATGGCCAGAGATTAATAGTTCAACAGTTTTGCCAATTAATCTTTCGTTTTCACTCTTTGAAATCTCCTGTTGAATCTTATGGAGTTGGTTATACCGCAGCGCCATCACATCATCTGAAATCTGATTTGGCATAGTTGCCGCAGGTGTACCAGGTCGTTTTGAGTATTGGAATGTATAGGCAGCTGAAAATCTTGCCTGCTCTACTAAATCAATGGTCTGCTCAAAATCTTCATCACTTTCCCCCGGAAAGCCAACAATTATGTCGGTAGTAATTGCTGCTTCTGGCATTGCTGATCTAACCTTTTCTAAAATGCCAAGGTATCGCTCTCTTCGGTATGACCTGCGCATAGCTTGTAAAATCTGATTACTGCCAGATTGCAACGGCATGTGAAGGTGTGGCATAACATTTTTTGTTTCTGCCATCGCCTCAATTACATCATCGGTGAAATCTCTTGGGTGAGGGGACATAAATCTGACCCGTTCTAATCCTTCAACCTTGCCACATTCGCGAAGTAATTTTGCAAAAGCTTGCCGGTCACCAAAATCAACCCCATATGCATTTACATTTTGGCCAAGCAAGGTAATTTCAATTACCCCCTGATCAACTAAGGCTCTAACCTCTTTCATAATCTCAGCCATGGTGCGATCTTTTTCAATTCCGCGCAACGCAGGGACAATGCAAAATGTGCAGGTGTTATTACAACCTACTGAAACTGAAACCCAGGCAGAAAAGGCTGAATCTCGTTTAACTGGCAGAGTGGATGGAAAATGCTCTAATGACTCCTTTATCTCAACCTGAGATTGCTCCTCAACTCTTGCCCGCTCCAGCAATACTGGCAGTGAGCCAATATTGTGAGTACCAAAGACCACATCTACATATGGGGCGCGCTTAATGATCGCATCTTGATCTTTTTGCGCCATGCAACCACCAACTGCAATTTGAAAGTTTGGATCACTTTTTTTGCGTGGCGCCAAGAAAGAAAGATTTCCATAAAGTTTGTTATCAGCATTTTCTCTAACTGCACAGGTGTTAAAGACCACCAAATCTGGTTGGGTATCTGCCAATGCCTGGGTGTAACCAGCATCTAGTAATAAACCTGAGATACGTTCGGAGTCATGAACATTCATCTGACAGCCGTAGGTTTCAACTACAAAGGTAGGCATACGCCTAATTCTACTTGTTAAACTCCGCCGCTTAACTCCCGCATGATTCTGGCGCAAATTCCATGACCATAACCTTTGCGAGCAAGTAAGCCTGAGATTCTTCGGTAGATGACCTCAGGATCTAGATGTGAGATTGATTTATATTTTCGTTCTGCTAACAAAAATGCTTGGTTGTACTCAGATTCATCATCAATCTCCTCAATTACCTCATTGATAATATCTTGAGAAACCCCTTTGGTGCGAAGCTCACCGGCAATTACCCGCTTACTTAACTTCTTTGCCCGCTGCCTTGATTCACTCCATAATTTTGCAAACTCTAAATCATTTAGCAAACCTTGTAACTCTAACGAGTCCAGGACCGCATTTGCTGTCTCTGATTCAACCCCTCGTTTTAACAACTGCTTAAATAACTCATCCCTACTCTTTGCGCGTGGAGCGAGAGCGAATAACGCAATCGACATCGCCTCTGAGTAGGGATCAGCTACTACCTCGTTTGACCTCTTCAAGGTATTTTTAAATGAGTTAGAGATTAGAACTCAACATCAGCTGTGGCCTCATCAACTGCTGCAACTAATGCAGGGTCGATTTCAGCTGGCACATATGACGCGCGGATCTTCTTCTCAATATCATTGGCTAGATCTGGATTATCAATTAAAAAGGCACGGGCATTCTCTTTACCCTGACCTAGTTGATCACCCTCATAGGTGAACCAGGCGCCAGATTTCTTAACAATGCCAGCCTCAACACCAAGATCAATTAATGATCCCTCACGGCTAATACCTACGCCATAAATGATGTCAAACTCTGCTTGCTTAAATGGTGGGGCAACCTTATTTTTAACAATCTTGACGCGGGTTCTATTACCAACCGCCTCTTGACCATCCTTTAAGGTTTCAATTCTACGAACATCCATCCGAATTGATGCGTAAAACTTAAGTGCTTTTCCACCTGTGGTGGTCTCTGGTGAACCAAAGAAAACACCGATCTTATCTCGCAACTGATTGATAAAGATTGCAGTGGTATTTGATTGGTGTAATGCACCAGTCATTTTGCGAAGTGCTTGTGACATCAAACGAGCTTGTAGACCCATATGTGAGTCGCCCATCTCGCCTTCAATTTCAGCTCTTGGCACCAATGCTGCAACTGAGTCAACTACGACAATATCAATTGCACCTGATCTAACTAACATATCCATAATTTCAAGTGCTTGCTCGCCAGTATCTGGCTGAGAAACTAATAGTGCATCAATATCAACACCTAGCTTCTTTGCATACTCAGGATCAAGGGCGTGCTCAGCATCAATAAATGCTGCTATGCCACCTGCTTTTTGAGCATTAGCAATTGCATGTAATGCCACCGTCGTTTTACCGGAGGATTCTGGGCCATAGATCTCAACAACTCGACCACGTGGCAAGCCACCAACGCCGAGTGCGATATCTAATGCAACTGAGCCAGTTGGAATAACCTCCATGGCAACAGCTTTGCGATCTCCCATTTTCATTACCGATCCTTTACCGAACTGACGCTCGATTTGGGCAAGGGCGGTATCTAGGGATTTAG
>CAMCVO010000013.1 GCA_945881945.1 Bifidobacterium breve | reverse complement strand
GTAACAATGCGAGAGCTTCTCGACAGCGGTGTTCACTTTGGACATCAGACTCGTCGATGGAATCCAAAGATGAAGCGCTATATCTTCACTGAGCGCAATGGCATCTACATCATCGATATCCAACAATCATTAGCGCTAATTGATGCGGCTTATGAGTTTATTAAAGATGCAGTTGCAAAGGGTGGCCACGTACTTTTCGTTGGCACCAAAAAGCAAGCACATGAGCCAATCAAGCAGCAATCTGCCCGAGTTGGAATGCCTTATGTAACAGAGAGATGGCTAGGCGGAATGCTTACCAACTTCCCAACGGTTTATAAGCGCGTGCTGAGATTAAAAGAGTTAGAGGCGCTGGAGAGTGCAAATGACCAACTTCTAACCAAAAAAGAGTTACTTGTTCTTCGCCGTGAGCGCGAGAAGTTAAATAAGAACCTTGATGGAATTCGTAATATGACCAAACTGCCTTCAGCAATTTGGGTTGTGGATACTAAGAAGGAGCACTTAGCTGTTGCTGAGGCTAAGAAACTTGGTATTCCAGTTATCGCTATCTTGGATACAAATTGTGATCCAGATGAGGTTGATTTCAAGATTCCTGGTAATGATGATGCAATTAGATCTATTGCACTATTAACCCGAGTTATGACCGATGCAATTGTTGCTGGTCTTCAAATTAGATCAGCAAATGCAGCAAAGGTTGCCGATAAGGCAGCTGCTGAGGCTGCAGCTGCTGCTGAGAAAACTGCTGAACAACCTCTTGCTGATTGGGAAAAAGATCTAATCAAAGAGCCAACTGAAAACAAAGGTGCATAAGTTGGCATACACAGCAGAGGATGTTAAAAGATTACGGGAGCAGACCGCTGCCGGAATGCTTGATTGCAAAAAAGCATTAGATGAAGCAGATGGTGATTACCAAAAAGCGGTAGAGATCATCCGGGTTAAAGGCCAAAAGGGTGTTACCAAGCGAGAAGGCCGTGCCACCTCAAATGGGCTGGTTACTGCAAAAGCTGAAGGTGATCTTGGGGTAATGCTTGAGTTAAATTGCGAGACTGATTTCGTTGCAAAGGGAGATAAGTTTCAAGTTTTAGCTGATGAGTTACTAAATCATCTAGCCGCCTCAAAAATTGGTGAATTAGATAAGTTTTTATCTTCAAAACTAGCATCAGGTAAAACTGTGCAAGAGGTAATTGATGAAGGTAATGCGATGTTGGGAGAGAAGATTGAGATTAAGCGAATCTCTGTTTTAACTGGTTCACCAGTCTCACTTTACCTACACAAAACCTCCCCTGATCTACCACCACAAGTTGGTGTATTAGTTCAATTAAAGAGTGCAGCAGAAAATGTTGGCAAGGATATTGCCCAACATATTGCTGCCTTTGCACCACAATTTGTTAGCCGAGATCAAGTTCCAGCAGATGAGATTGCTAAAGAGCGCAGATTGGCAGAGGAGGCGGCACGGGCTGAAGGAAAGCCAGAGGCCTCAATTGCCAAGATTGTAGAAGGGCGGGTTACTGGCTTTGTGAAAGAGGTATCTCTGCTTGAGCAGGCATTTGCAAAGGATGCAAAAAAGACGGTGCAACAAATTCTGGATGAGGCAAAGACCGCCGTGTCAGCCTTTAATAGGTTCCGCGTAGGTCAGTAAACTAACGATACAAATTAATTAAGGGAGCGCTCATGCCACGTAAGGGTTATAAACGAGTGCTCCTTAAATTATCTGGTGAGGTCTTTGGTGGCGAAAAAGGCATCGGTGTTGATCCTGATGTAGTCCATGATGTAGCAAATCAAATCGCAGAGGTTGTTAGAGGTAAAACTGAGATTGCCATTGTCGTAGGTGGTGGAAATTACTTTAGAGGTGCTGAGCTTCAACAACGTGGCATGGATAGAGCTCGTGCTGATTACATGGGAATGCTTGGCACGGTAATGAATTGTCTTGCTCTTCAAGATTTTCTAGAAAAAGAGGGAATTGAAACCCGGGTGCAAACTGCAATCACAATGGGCCAGGTGGCAGAGCCTTATGTACCACGTCGTGCCATTAGACATTTAGAAAAGGGAAGAGTTGTAATTTTTGGTGCAGGTGCTGGTATGCCATTTTTTACCACCGATACAGTTGCTGCCCAGCGCGCGCTTGAAATTGGTGTGGATGCATTACTGCTTGCAAAAAGCGGAGTGGATGGAGTTTATTCTGCCGACCCACGTAAGGATAAGAGTGCCACCAAGTACGAGGTGATCTCCTACGATGAGGTTTTAAGTAAGTCACTTGCGGTGGCAGATGCGGCAGCCTTTGCACTTTGCCGTGAGAATAAACTGCCAATTGTGATCTTTGATTTGAAAAATAAGGGCAATATCAAGCGGGCGGTCTCTGGTGAAAGTGTTGGAACTCTAGTTTCTTAAGCCTTATTTCTAATCAAATGTAATTTGCTAGTAGAGTTGGATTAATTAAAGGAGTTGGGAATATGTCAGATTTAAACACCTCATTAGCTGAGTGCAATACCAAGATGAATAAGGCAATTGATGTTGCCAAAGAGGATTTTGCCACCATTAGAACTGGCCGGGCTCACCCAGCGATGTTTGCTAAGTTGATGGTTGATTACTATGGAACTGGTACACCGCTATCCCAACTTGCCACAGTTCAAGTTCCAGAGGCACGCCTTGCCCTGATTACTCCTTATGACAAGGGCGCAATGGCTGCAATTGAAAAGGCAATTAGAGATTCAGATCTAGGTGTTAATCCAGGCTCTGATGGCACAGTAATTCGAGTTAACTTCCCACAACTAACTGAAGAGCGACGCAAAGAGTTTATTAAGGTAGCAAAGGGCAAGGCGGAGGACTCAAAGGTCTCAATCCGTGCAATTAGGCGAAGTGCCAAAGAGGCAATGGAGAAGCTAGAAAAAGATGGCAAGGTTGGCAAAGATGATTTGGCCAGAGCTGAAAAAGAGTTAGAGAAAATTACTGGTGAGCACACCGCTAAAATTGATGATCTACTAAAACATAAAGAAACTGAGTTGCTGGAGGTCTAATGATGGCAGACCTGCACGCAATTAATGATGCGATAAATAAAAAAGCAGGTCGCAAACTTCTTCCATCAATTGCAGTCTCATTGCTGCTGCTGGGATTAATCTTTGGCACCATAAATACCCAGCCCCTTTTGTTTTTTGCCTTTATTTGGATTGTAATCATGATCGGAATTCGAGAGATTACCGCCGCCTATGGCAAGGGCGGAATTGATCTACCTGATTATGTCTTAATGATTGCTGCCACAGTTTTACTGGTGGCAACCTGGAATGGTAATACCCAAGGATTGGCTGTTTCTGCAGGGCTTATGATTCCAATTTTGATGTTTACCTTACTTGTCATCTCCCAAAAAGATTTTATTAAGCGATCAACCTCAGCTGTATTTATCACTTTTTATTTAGCAGTTTTAGGTGGCTTTATTTTATTGCTGGCAAATCATCCAGATGGGGCCACGCGAATCTTTGCTTTAGTGGCATTAATTGCCTGTAATGACACCTTTGCATATATAGCAGGAGTGTTAATTGGCAAACACAAGATTGCGCCCAGCATTAGTCCAAAGAAGAGTTGGGAGGGGTTAATTGGTGGTGCAATTGCTGCTGTAATTGGTGGCTCGGCAATATTTCATTACCTCTTTGAAACCGCTTGGTTTGTTGGAGCTTTAATTGGCGTAATGACAGTTGTTACTGCAACCTGTGGTGATTTGATTGAATCTGCGATTAAGCGAGATTTAGCTATAAAAGATATGTCTAATTTACTGCCTGGCCATGGCGGAATTATGGATCGATTAGATTCAGCCCTTTTCACAGCACCTGCAGTCTGGTTTGCTATTGAGTTAATCAATCGGTACTTATAGATGGCTGATTTAGTATTTGAAGCTCCGGCAGTTAAAAAGAAGACGCCAATTCATCTTGCAGATTTAAATCTGGCAGAGCGAAAAGAGCGGGCGGTGGAGTTGGGCCTTCCTGCCTTTAGAGCAAACCAATTAGCGGTTCATTTTTTCACCCACCACAATGATGATGTTGAAAGCTTTACCGATATTCCAAAGGAGCTTCGCACCACAATAGGAGATGCCTTTCTTCCCAAGTTACTTACCTTAGTTCGCTCAGTTACCTGCGATGGTGGTAGGACTCGAAAAGATCTTTGGCGCTTACATGATGGCGTCTTAGTCGAATCAGTATTAATGGGTTACACAGATCGCACAACTGTATGTATCTCATCCCAAGCAGGATGTGGAATGCAATGCCCATTTTGCGCAACTGGCCAAGCAGGATTAACTAGAAATCTAACAGCGGGTGAGATAACTGCGCAGGTTGTAATGGCCGCTCGTGCTTGTGATTTAGGTGAGTTACCAGGAGGGCCTACTCGATTATCAAATGTGGTCTTTATGGGGATGGGTGAGCCGATGGCTAATTACAAAGCGGTGATGCAATCAATTAGGAATATTACAAATCCACAACCAGATGGCTTAGGTATTGGAGCAAGATCGGTGACACTTTCCACCGTTGGTTTGGTTACTGGTATTGAAAAATTAATTGAAGAGGATATTCCTGTAACTCTTGCCATCTCACTTCACACACCAGATGATGAACTGCGAGATACCCTGGTGCCAGTTAACCAAAGATGGAAGGTTAAAGAGGTATTACAAGCTGCTGATAAGTATGAGGCGAAAACTGGCAGAAGATACTCAATTGAGTACGCCTTAATTAGAGATATCAATGATCAAGCATGGCGAGCTGATCTATTAGGTCGATTGTTAAAAAATAAAAACGCTCATGTTAATTTGATTCCATTAAATCCAACTCCAGGATCAAAGTGGACAGCATCTCGGCCAGATGATGAGCGGGCATTTGTTGAAACCTTAGAGGGGTATGGGGTGCCAGTAACGGTTCGAGATACCAGAGGGCGTGAGATAGATGGCGCTTGTGGTCAGCTGGCAGCAGCAGAGAGGGTTAAGTAAGAGTTAAGCAGGTGTGATCAATTACGCAACATAAATGTTGCGTAATTCCATAAAGGGTAATAACCTTCTAGTTATGAGCAAGGTGCTGCGGCTTGGTTTACTTTCAGCACTGGTGCTATCGCTAACAACCGGCTGTAGTTCTGACTCGGCAGACTCTGATCAGGTAAGTGAGTTAACCATCTACTCAGGAAGATCTGAAAACTTTATTTCACCCTTTCTAACCCAATGGAGTGAGCAAACTGGGATCAAATTAAAAATTAGGTATGGTGATTCAGCAGAGCTAGCTGCCCAAATTTTAGAAGAAGGAGCAAATTCACCAGCTGATCTATTTCTCGCCCAAGATGCTGGCTCACTTGGAGCAGTTGCCGAAGAGGAGTTATTTACTCCTTTAGCAAAAGAGGTAGCCAGCCAAATTCCAGATCAATTCAATCATGCCGATCGCCTGTGGGTTGGAGTTACCGCACGGGTCAGAGTATTTGCCTATGATCCAAAGCAGATCACTACCTTGCCAAAATCTATTGCAGATTTAACTAAGCCAATTTACAAAAATCAGATTGGCATAGCGCCAACTAACGCGTCCTTTCAAGCGTTTTTAACAGCGGTAATTGAAAATAAGGGCGAGGCATATGCTAAAAATTGGCTGACTGCCTTAAGGGCAAATGGGGTAAAGGTCTATCCAAAAAACTCAGCGATTGTGGAAGCAATCGATAAGGGAGAAATCTCACTGGGCTTGGTAAATCACTACTACACCTGGGAGGTCGCACAAGCACTTGGCCGCAGCATCAATGTTGTTAACGGGTATTTTGCTACTGGTGATCTAGGAAATCTGATTAATGTTTCAGGGGTGGGAGTTTTAAACTCTAGTAACAAAAAAGAGGCAGCCATTAATTTAATTAATTTTCTAACCTCAATAGAGATACAAGGTGAGTTTGTTGAACAAACACATGAGTACTCACTTATCTCTTCAGTTGTTTCGCCTAAAGATCTACTAGCCCTAGATAAAATTGGTGCACCGGCGATTGATTTAGGTAGTTTGAAAAATATCAGAGCAACTCAGGATTTATTGATTGAAGTAGGTCTGCTATAACTACTCCGCTACTTAATCAGCCCTCCTCCCTTGAATCATTAGGGCTCTATCAACGCCAAGGCAGGTTGGGGAGTGTCTTAGTCTCAACCGCTGCAGGATTTGTGGTTGCACTCTCACTTATTCCATTGCTATATCTATTAATTCGAGCTGGTGAAAAACCAGTATCTGAAATTGCAGGTTTACTCTTTAGAGCAAAGACTTTTGAAGTTCTAGCGACTACCTCATTGCTGGTGGTCATGGTTATCTTGTTAACCGGCTTCTTTGGGGTGTTAATTGCAGCTGGATTACACTTTTTAGAGTTACCAAATAAAGCTTGGTTGATAATTCCAGCTGTGCTGCCGCTAGCCATTCCCTCCTATGTTTTTACCTATACCTGGATCGCATTTGTGCCGGCATTTACCGGATTTTTTGCCGCAGTGTTTATTCTTTTTTTAACCACACTTCCTTATGTGACCTTGGCCTGTTTGGCAGGACTTTCCAGAGTAGATGCCTCACAAATTGAGGTGGCAAGATCTTTAGGATTTTCCTATCCAAAAACTTTCTTTAAGGTAGTACTTCCACAGATTAGAACTCACCTAAGTGGTGGGTTATTGCTTGCTGGTCTTTACACAATGAGTGATTTTGGCGCAGTCTCATTGCTAAATGTTGATACCTTGACTGTGACTATTCAAAATATGTATCGGGCATCTTATGATCGAACAGCAGCTGCAGTAATTAGCTTGGTGCTAATCACCTTATCTGCCATCTTTGTCATTGCAGATGAGAGGGTAAGGCGTAGGCAGCAAAAAGGTGAGTTAATTAAATCCACCAGCATAAAATCTGCGCTAATTGAGAAGAACTCCTACAAAGTGAGCACAGTACTGTTGATTACAACATACGCACTTCTTGCGATGTTGATACCGATTTATGTATTGCTCAGTAGGTTTTTTACCAACACTGTTGAGATCTCTTGGCAGCTACTACTTCAGGCAAGTCTTTCAACTATTTCAGTAGCCCTTCTTGGCGCAAGTATTGCACTTGTCTTATCAATTCCACTTGGTATTTTACTTTCAGAAAGATCGACTACCTTCTCTAGAGTAAGCAGTAGAGTGATTTTGATTGGTCACGCACTTCCTGGTGTGGTCATTGGCTTAGCTTTAGTTTCATTTGGTTCAAAGTTGGGTCCGCTCTACCAAAGCACATTTTTACTCGCTTTTGCTTACGCACTTTTATTTTTGGCTAAATCAGTTGCCAGCATGAGAGCCTCTTTGAAACAGGTACCAACTGGTGCGAAAGAGGTGGCAGCCACCTTAGGTTTAAACAAATGGTTGGTCTTAAAAAATGTAGTCACCCCAATTGCTGCCCCTGGAATTGCACTAGGTGCGGTATTGGTTTTCTTAACTGCAATGAAGGAGTTACCAGCAACCTTGATGCTGCGCCCTACTGGATTTGAAACCTTAGCCACTCAGATCTGGTCATACGCTGCAATTAATCGATTTAATGAAGCAGCCCCCTATGCATTAATCTTGATTGTGATCGCAGCGTTTCCAACCTTTATTTTAAGTAGGCCAGATAGATCAGATCGAGGCAGTATCAACTCTGGGTTAGGGAATTAATCATGACATCAGTTGAAATTAAGAATCTTGATGTTGAATTGGGTAAGCGAAAGATCCTAGATAACCTCTCATTTAATTTAGGTTCAGGCCAAATTGCCGCCTTACTAGGACCTTCTGGTTGTGGCAAAACCACCTTGCTGCGGGCAATTGCTGGCTTAATCCAACCAAGTGCTGGAACTATTAGATTTGATAAGCAATTAGTCTCACTCTCATCTTTGGTATTGCCAGCTCACAAACGAAAGATTGGCTATGTGCCGCAGGAGGGAGCGTTGTTCCCACATCTTAATGTGGCAGAAAATATTGCATTTGGCATTGATCGCTCTTCGCTGACTAAGGTGCAGATCAAGCAGGTGGTTAAGCAGATGTTAACTCTTACCAACCTAACTGGCTTAGAAAGCCGGATGCCAAATCAATTATCTGGTGGTCAGCAAACTCGGGTGGCACTTGCTAGAGCACTTGCCGTAAAGCCAGCGATTATTTTGTTAGATGAACCATTCTCCGCACTTGACGCCCAACTTAGGATTGAGTTACGAGCAGATGTAATAAAACTTTTACGCAGCCAAAACACCACGGCAATTTTGGTAACCCATGACCGAGAAGAGGCGTTGGTATCAGCTGATTTGGTTGCGTTAATGCAGCTAGGAAAAATAATTCAGCAAGGCTCACCAGAGCAGGTTTACACCTCACCGCTCTCGGCAATCACTGCGATGAGCACAGGAGATGCCTTGGTTTTAACAGCTAATAAATTAAGTGATGGCAGAACTGATTACATTTTTAACCCAATTACTTCACCTACTGAAATTGCTGAAGTTGGTCAGGTAGTGATTCGGCCGGAGGAGATAAAGATTTCTCATGATTTGGCCTTTGGCAAAATTTCAGGTCAGATAACTAAGATTGATTACTACGGACATGATGCGATGGTTGCGGTGAAGGTAAATGACCAAGTGCTACAGGTAAGAATTCCAGGGCCACTTGATTTTGCAGTTGGCCAACAGGTGGGGCTAGATCACCAGGGACCGCTTCGTTTCTTTGCCGCTATTTAAAAAGTTTTAAGTAACCTTAAAGTTATCTAATTACTTACTGAAGCAGGCCTAGGATCTGCAGCACCGGTGGCCTGGTAGCTAAAATCTATCCACTATTGAAATGCCCAATATTAGTAACTAGACTTTTAGCCAACAGTTTCAAGAAACTAATGCCAAGGAGTGAAATTGAAGACGCTGCAAAACTTTGTTAACGGTAAGAAGGTCAGTGCAACCTCAGATAAGGTCCAGGATTTAATAAATCCAGCAACTGGTGAGGTATTTGCAAAGGCGCCAGTATCTAACGCTTCAGATGTTGATAAGGCGATGAAGGCAGCAGCATCAGCTTTTGAGATTTGGAAAGAGTCCACGCCAGGTGAGCGACAGAAGGCGATAAATAAAATTGCTGACGCAATTGAGGCTAGAAGTGAAGAGTTAATTGGAATTGAATCAGAAAATACGGGTAAGCCAATTGCGGTAACTCGGGCAGAGGAAATCGGTCCGATGCTTGATCAGATTAGATTTTTTGCTGGAGCTGCTAGAAATTTAGAGGGCAAGTCTGCTGCTGAGTATTTCAAAGGACACACATCTTTTATTCGACGTGAACCAATTGGAGTTTGTGCACAGGTAACCCCTTGGAATTATCCAATGATGATGGCAGTTTGGAAGTGGGCACCCGCAATTGCTGCAGGAAATACTGTTGTATTAAAACCAAGTGATACCACTCCAGTTTCCACACTTTGGATGGCGGAGTTGATGCAGGAGTTTTTGCCAGAGGGTGTCATAAATGTTGTAGTTGGTGATCGTGATACTGGTCGGGCATTGGTTGAACATGAGATTCCACAGATGGTTTCAATTACTGGTTCAGTGCGAGCTGGTATGGAGGTAGCAGGTAGTGCGGCTAAAGATTTAAAGAAGTTACACCTTGAGTTAGGTGGTAAAGCACCAGTAGTGATCTTTGATGATGCTAATTTGCAGGCAGCATGTGAATGGATAGCAGTTGCTGGCTACTTTAATGCCGGTCAAGATTGCACAGCAGCAACAAGAGTTTTAGTTGAGGCAAGTGCTTATGATGATGTGGTGGCACTGCTTTCTGAGCAGGCAAAAAATGTTATAAAGGTCGGAATGCCAAATGAGGATGTTTTAGTTGGTCCAGTTAATAATGCAAACCAATTAGCTAGAGTGCAAGGCTTTTTGGATCGAGCTCCATCCCATGCCAGAGTCACCGCTGGTGGTACTGCAATTAAGGGTCCTGGATACTTCTGGAATCCAACTGTGGTGGCAGATCTAAAGCAAGATGATGAGATGATTCAAAATGAGATCTTTGCACCAGTTATCACTGTGCAAAAGTTTAAGGATGAGGCAGAGGCTGTTCGTTATGCCAATGGAGTTAAGTATGGATTGGCCTCAAGTGTTTGGACCAAGGATCATGGCCGGGCAATGCGGATGGCTAAGGCCTTTGACTTTGGTTGCGTGTGGATCAATACCCATATTCCAATGGTGGCGGAGATGCCACACGGCGGATTTAAGCACTCAGGTACCGGTAAGGACCTGTCTGCTTATGGATTTGAGGAGTACACCCGCATCAAACACGTGATGACAAACCTCAACGCCTGATAGATTTCCCCACAATCCCCAGCACAGCAGACTGTTCCTTCTAGATAAACAAGAAAGAGAATCCATGAAGAAAGATATTAACTCCCTCTCACCTGAAGCTCGCGCGATTATCCGCGCCCAGGTATCCCGGCGCTCAGTACTTGCTGGCGTTGGCGCTGTTTCAGCAGCTGGATTATTAGCAGCATGTGGAACAGGTTCATCTACTGCAGCAAAGGTTGCAGTTGATGTTAGTGATACAGAAAAAATTGTTCGTTGGGCAAACTGGACTTACTATTTAGATTTTGATGAAGCATCCAGTACTAATCCATCATTACTTCAATTTGAAAAAGAATCTGGAATTGACGCAACATATGACGAAGCGATCGATGATAACAACACCTTTTACGGCAAGGTTCAAGGTCAACTTTCTATTGGAACAGACATTGGTTATGACATTGTTACTCCAACAGACTGGATGGTGGGTCGATGGATTGATCAGGGTTACGCACAAAAATTAGATCCTGCAAATGTTCCAAATAAATCTAATATCCGTGAATCCTTAAGCAATGTCTATTATGACCAAGGAAGACAATATTCGCTAACTTGGCAATCAGGCTTTGCAGGTTTTGGTTGGAATACCCAAAAACTTCCCAAGGGTGTTCGCACTATGGACGACTTGTTTTCTCCTGCGAATAAAGGAAAAGTTTTAGTACTCTCAGAATTACGCGACACAATCGGTTTAATTCTTTTAAGTCAAGGAGTAGATCCAGCTTCAAATTTCACAGAAGACCAGTACATGAATGCAATTGATTTTCTAAAAGGAAAAATACAGGATGGATTTATTCGACAAGTTAAAGGTAATTCCTATACTGAAGACTTACAACGAGGAGATGCAAATGCCGTAATAGGTTGGTCTGGGGACTTGTTTGGTCTGCGGCAAGATACCGACGGTAAATTTGATTTTGCTATCCCAGAATCTGGTGGAATGTTGTGGAGTGACAATGTTTTAATTCCTTCCACTTCAACCCATAAAAAGAATGCAGAAAAACTTATAAATTATTACTATGACCCAGTTAATGCCGCCAAGGTTGCTGCAGCTGTTGTTTGGGTATGTCCAGTCGAAGGAACCCAACAAGAATTGGCTAAAATAGATCCAAAACGTGCCGAGAGCACATTCATATTCCCAGATGCAGCTACCCTCGCAAAGGTGAAGGTGTTTAGATCTCTTAGCGCTGATGAGAGCACTAAGTTCCAAACCGCTTTTGACGAAGCTATCGGCAATTAAGCACCGATAAGTAGCTGGTAATGGCGAACAATAAAGTCTCGCAAGATACTGGCGACTTAAAGTTAGACCGGGTTTCAAAACATTACGGTGATTTTTGCGCGGTTGATGATCTGTCATTAATCGTTCCAGATGGTTCATTCTTTGCACTCCTTGGACCATCTGGTTGCGGTAAAACTACAACGCTTCGAATGATTGCCGGTCTTGAAGAGCCAAGTGCTGGAACGATTTCAATTGGTGACACCGATATAACAACCCAGAAGTCCTATCGGCGAAATGTAAATACCGTATTTCAAAATTATGCACTCTTTCCGCACCTAACAATCTTTGAAAATATCGCTTTTGGTCTTCGCCGGCGTGGGGTTAAAGATATTAAGAGTGAGGTTGAGAGCGCTTTAAATTTAGTTGAGATGGCTCACCTTGCTGAGCGCAAGCCAAATCAATTATCAGGTGGTCAGCAACAGCGAATTGCAGTTGCCAGAGCCATAGTAAATCGACCTGAGGTCTTACTACTTGATGAACCTCTAGGCGCACTTGATTTAAAGCTACGCCGGCAGATGCAGATTGAGTTAAAACGAATTCAAACAGAGGTTGGAATTACCTTTATTCATGTGACTCATGATCAAGAAGAGGCGATGACCATGGCTGACACTATTGCGGTAATGAATCAAGGCAAGATTGAACAGATGGGTAGTGCGACAGATCTTTATGAAGCACCAAAGACTGCATTTGTGGCAAACTTCTTAGGCCAATGTAATTTGATTAAAGGCAAGATCACATCAAGGGCGGGGGATAAGGCCACCGTTACCGCCAAAGGATTAACCTTTGAAGTTCCACTTTCTAGAGTTGCAACCAGCAATGACAGCGTATTTCTTGGAGTAAGACCAGAAAAACTTAGGTTAGATGACACAGGTGTTAACTCAATTAAGAACTGTGTAGTTACTGATCGTTCATTTGTTGGCACATCTACCCAGTACTTAGTAAGAGCGCCATGGGATTTAGAGTTGGTGGTTTTTGAACAAAATGATGAGGGGTTACATGATCTTCGAGTTGGCGACACTGTCTCACTTGAATGGGATCCAGAGCATACTTTTGCCTTAGATGGTGCTGGTGATATTAATGCTGGTGCTGATCTTGATGATGAAGAGTAAGTAATGGCATTTTTGCACGCTGTTTCAACTGGTAAATCTGCTACCAAGAGTGTGTTGAAAAGCAGATCACTTACACCTTATCTTTTACTAGCGCCAGGATTAATCTGGTTAGTCACCTTTTTTATAATCCCAATTTTTTCACTCGGCAGCACCTCCACAATGGTTCGACCAGAGGGAGCCCAAATTGGTGTTTATGTCCAAGAGCTTAGATTTGCAAATTATGTTGATGCATTTTTAGCTAACCAAGATCAGTACATTAGATCATTCGTATATGCCGGTCTTGCCACAATTTTGGCACTCTTAATTGCTTATCCATTGGCATATGCAATCGCCTTTAAATCAGGTAAGTATCGAAATATTTTGCTAGTTCTGGTAATCGCACCATTTTTCACCTCCTTCCTATTAAGAACTATTGCCTGGACACAGATTTTGGCCGACTCTGGGCCAGTAGTTTCTGCGATAAAAGTTTTGCCATTTATTGATGATTTGTTTCGAATAAATAACACCTCAACTGCAGTGGTAATTGGACTTGCTTATAACTTTCTTCCCTTCATGACCTTGCCACTATATGCCAGCCTTGAGCGGATTGATCCAAGAACTTTAGAGGCAGCAGGAGATCTATATGCAAATGGATTAACTACTTTTCGTAAAGTGACCTTGCCACTTTCTATGCCAGGGTTAGTTGCTGGCACATTACTAACCTTTATTCCTGCAGCCGGTGATTATGTCAATGCTGCGATCTTAGGTAATCCAGGAACCAAGATGATTGGAAATGTGATTGAATCCCGCTTTTTTGCAGTTGTGGATTATCCAACTGCGGCTGCCCTCTCATTTACCTTAATGGCAACTATTTTAATTTTAGTCACAGTTTATATCCGCCGTTCTGGAACGGATGAGTTGGTATGACAACTATTAATGCACCAATGCCATCACTTAGCCACCGAGCCAGCAGGTGGTTTTCTAGAAATCTAATTCGCATCTATGCCGCTTTGGCATTTATCTATTTGTTTATTCCTGTTGCATATACCTTTGCCTTCTCCTTTAATGATGCCGGAAAAAGTAATCTAGTTTGGCAGGGCTTTACCCTTGAAAATTGGCAAAACCCTTGTGGTGCACCTCAGGTGTGCCAAGCGGTGGTTAACTCATTACAAATTGGTGTGATCTCAACAGTTCTAGCAACAATTCTTGGAACCATGATTGCATTTGCCTTAGGTAGATATAAATTTAAAGGTAGAAAATCCACAAATCTTTTGATCTTTCTACCAATGGCAACTCCTGAGGTTGTCTTAGGAGCATCTTTACTTGCAATGTTTTTGAATCTTCGAGTTAACCCTGGTTTTTGGACAATTGTGATTTCGCATGTGATGTTTTGTATCTCCTTTGTGGTGGTAACTGTTAAAGCCCGAATTGCATCTTTAGACCCAAGGCTTGAGCAAGCTGCTATGGATCTGTATGCAAATGAGCGGGAGACTTTTAGGTATGTAACCCTGCCACTAGTAATGCCAGGTATTGCAGGAGCGGCCTTACTGGCTTTTTCTCTCTCCTTTGATGATTTTATTATCACTAATTTTAACTCTGGAGTGGTCTCAACCTTTCCTAAGTTTGTTTATGTATCAGCAGCTAGGGGAATCCCTGCCCAAGCATATGTAATTGGAAGCGCGATGTTTTTTATCGCCTTAATCATTGTGATAGTCGGCCAAGTTGTTAGCCGTAAACGAAAGAAGATATGAAAATTCCACTAAGTATCAAAGGACTTACCTTTGGCTTGAGCATCTAATTACACTGCTGGCCGACTTTCATAATCAAATTTATCCCAATTGTATGTACAAGAATTAAGGAGCCTAGCATTCTCAAAAATTTTAATTTTATTTTTATCATAATCAGATCCATCACCCTGTGTTTTCAAACAAAGAGGGATGCGAAAAGAGGAGTCATAACCTACTATGTTTAGTGAAGTAAAAATCAGATCTTTATCAGGTATTGAAAATCCGAAATGTACAAATTCAAATTTCCCAGGATTCAAATCAATTTTGAAATCATTTGAGAATTCAGCAGTCATGAGTCCAAACCTAAATTCACCCTCTACGTCTGCTGCAAATTTCCTGCCTTCTTCGTCGTAAAGCGAAGCTTCAAAAAAATCATCAAGCGGCACGGTTCCTTTGTTCCACAGAATAATTTTTGCATAACAGAAATACCCAAACCCAAAAGCTTCTACTTCTTCACAAGTTAGGTCAGTCATTGCACTATTTAAGATAAGTCTATTTCCTTCACATGCATCACTTTTTGAATCCTCCAAACAGACTTCTGACTTTTCAGGGTCCTCATATGGCTGCATTACAGCGTATAAGCCAACACCTTGTTGAATCTGAAGCATCTCTAGAATTGCATTTTCGCAATCTGAAGATCTATAGTCTCTTTCACAAGAATTGATCCAATTAATGTCTTCAATAGTTTTGGATTGTGAAGAACTACCCTCATCTGTAGAAGAACAACCTGTAATTAGTAAACCAAAAATAATAAGCGGAATAATTCTGCTGTGCATTTAAACACCCCCACCGGATGAGCCTAGTAATAAATGATAGTACTCTTATAATTAATTCATGACCAACATCGGAAATATGTATGGACCAGATTTCACATTTCTTGGTATTCCAAGATGTGATTTAGATAAGCCAGAGAGCTATAAGGGCGCTGATGTAATTATTGTTGGAGCACCAATTGATAGTGGTACCTCACATCGATCTGGGGCGAAGATGGGACCTCAAGCTATTCGCATGGGTGATTACCTTCCCCATGATGGCTCAAGGCCACACCTTGCAATGCGAATTGATCCACTGCAAAAATTAAAGATATTTGATGCTGGAGATTTACTAATGCCAGGTGGGGATTTAGTTAACTCACTAAAGGTATTAGAGAAAGCAACGGAGAAGATTTCAAAAGCCGGTGCTATCGCTGTTGTATTAGGGGGAGATCACTCAATTGCCTCCGCTGATGTGGCAGGAATTGCAAATCATTTAGGTAAAGGCAAAGTTTCTATGATTCATTTTGATGCCCATGCTGATACTGGCGAGGATCATTTTGGTGCGCTAATTGGCCATGGCACACCGATGCGCAGGCTAATTGAATCAGGATCTGTTCGTGGTGATCGCTTTTTGCAATTAGGTCTTCGTGGATATTGGCCAGATGAAGCCACATTAAAGTGGATGGCAGGAAAAGGAATGAAATCTTATGAGATGACAGAGATTCATCATCGTGGAATGAAGGCAGTACTTGATGAATCATTTTCAATTCTCACCGATGGTTGTGATGGCGTCTTTTTATCTGTTGATATTGATGTTGTCGATCCTGGCATGGCACCAGGAACTGGCACGCCAGAGCCTGGTGGAATGACAAGTAGAGAGTTGCTAGAAGCAGTTAGAAGAATTTGTCTTCAACTTCCAATTGTTGGTGTTGATGTAGTTGAGGTGGCACCTGCTTATGACAGCAGCGATATCACTGCAATCTTGGCTAATCGTGTGGTGCTTGAGGCACTTAGTGCAATTGCGCTTAAGAAATCAGGTGGTGCGTACTCACCAACTAGAAATTTACTGGATCGGTAATCAAACAGCTTTACGAAAAAACGTTGAGCCAGTTTTTTGATCTCCTGCCGGAACTTTCTTCGATGCAGATTCTGCCTTAATTAATCCAGCTGATTCCACCGCTTTTTGTGAGGCTATATTTGAATCTGCAATACAGGCCTGCAAAAACTTTATTTTTGGATCACGTTTTGCGTAATCTTCAACTAAAGATATTGCATCCTTTGTTGCACTTTGTCCTCTTCCCCAAGGCGCCACAAAGTAACCAAGTTCAGCATTTCCAGCCTCATCAATTCCGTGAATTGAGATTATGCCAACAGGCTTAGACTCTTTGTCTTCAATAACCCAAATGTTGTACTCTGGAAATTCACCTCTAATAAAGCCTTGCGCATGTTGCAATTTGTAAGGACGAGGGACTGTGGTCCAAAATAGAATCTCTTTATCTTGGCAAGCCTCAACTATCCAATTTGCATCAGATTCTGCAATTTCTCTTATTGAATGAGAGATCATTAATTAATACTTGCTAGCGCCTCATCTAAAACAGCCAGGCCATCACGAAGCAGATCCTCTTCAATTACAAGTGGTGGTAGCAATCTAATTACGTTGGCATATGTGCCTGCTGAAAGAATTAATACACCTTTGCTGGTGCAGTACTTAATTGCAGCTGTTAATGCTTCAGGGTTTGGCTCATTAGTTCCAGGCTTAACCAATTCAATAGCTTGCATGGCGCCTCTACCTCTTACCTCACCAATAATTGAGTACTTCTTCATCATTGCACTTAACTCTTGGTGCATAATCTCACCAATTTTCTTTGCACGAGCAACTAAATTATCTTGCTCAATAACCTCAATCGCTCCTAACGCTGCAGCACATGCAACTGGATTTCCGCCATATGTGCCACCTAGCCCTGATAGGTGAATTGAATCCATAATCTCAGCACGTCCGGTAACACCGGCAAGTGGCATTCCAGCAGCAATTCCCTTGGCGGTAACGATCAAATCTGGAATTACAGATTCATCTTCGCAGGCAAACATATCTCCAGTTCGTGCAAATCCAGTTTGAACCTCATCTGCCACAAAGACAATTCCATTTTCTTTACAGAATTTGGCAAGCCCTGGTAGGAAGCCTTTACACGGAACAACAAATCCACCTTCACCAAGAATTGGCTCTATCACAATACAAGCAACATTGCTGGCGCCAATTTCTTTTTCAATTTTATGGATCACCATGGATAAAACTGCACTTTCACAAGGTTTAGTGCATGCATCGCATCGATAGGGGTATGCCATCGGCATTCGATAAACCTCTGGAGCAAAGGGTCCAAATCCATCTTTGTATGGCATGTTCTTCGCTGTCATTGCCATAGTTAAATTAGTTCTTCCGTGATAGCCATGCTCAAAAACCACAACTGCAGATCGCTTGGTGAAATTGCGAGCAATCTTTACCGCATTTTCAATCGCTTCAGCACCTGAGTTGAAAAGAGCTGATTTCTTTTTATGAGTACCAGGGGTTAATCGATTTAATGCTTCACAAACCTCAACATAACCGGTGTATGGCACAATCATAAAACAGGTATGACTAAATGCATCGATCTGGGTTTTTACTCTATCTGTTACTCGATTTTGCGAGTGGCCTACATTTAGAACTGCAATTCCGGCACCTAAATCTAAAATTGAGTTGCCGTCGACATCAACAATAATTGCACCCTGTGCATGATCGATGAATACTGGAAAAGCTGTGCCAAGGGAGGCAGATACCGCCTCACCTCTTCGCTTGATTAACTCAGCAGATTTAGGTCCTGGGATAGCAGTTACTAGATTTCGCTTTTGTATTACCTGCTTTTTAGCCTCTGAGTACATGCCTAAATACTATCGGAGGAGGCTCAAACTTGGCACAGTTAAGATACTCACATGCGTGATGTGGTGGTTTTAGGTTCAACTGGATCTATTGGGGTGCAGGCCCTTGAGATTGTGGCAGCCAACCCAAATAAGTTTCGCCTAGTTGGCTTAAGTGGTGGACGAAAAAACCCACAATTATTAATGCAGCAAGCAAAGAAATTTAATGTACCAATTGTGGGTTCTATGGCACCAGCTCCGGCAGTAACCGGAGTGCAGGTAATTGATGGTGATAACTCATCGGTTGAGATTGCTGCTTTGCCCTGTGACATTGTTTTAAATGGCATCACCGGCTCAATTGGATTAGGACCAACCCTTTCCGCGCTGGGCGTGGGCAACAAGGTAGCGCTAGCAAATAAAGAGTCCTTAGTTGCAGGTGGTGAGTTAGTTATGAAGTATGGCGCGGATCGGATCATTCCAGTTGATTCAGAGCACTCAGCAATTTACCAAGGATTACTTGCTGGCAAGAAAAGTGATGTTAAGAGGTTGATATTAACTGCAAGTGGTGGACCTTTTCGAGAAAGAGGTGATCTTTCTGATGTAACTGTTGCAGATGCGCTAAATCATCCAACCTGGTCAATGGGGGAGGTAGTGACGATAAATTCTGCTACCTTGCTAAACAAGGGACTTGAGATTATCGAAGCACATTATTTATTTGATCTACCTTATGAAAATATTGAAGCGGTAATTCATCCACAATCTGTTGTGCACTCACTAGTTGAGTTCATAGATGGCTCCACAATCGCTCAAGCATCACCACCAAATATGAAAGGACCCATTGCCTACGCACTTTCATATCCAGATCGGATTAGTAAGGCAACTGCAGCAATTGATTGGAGTAAATCCCATAGCTGGCAGTTTTTACCAATAGATAATGAAAAGTATCCAGCGATTGAGTTAGCAAAAAGATGTGGTCAATTGGGCTCAGGATTACCGGCGGTATACAACGCAGCAAATGAGGTGGCGGTTGCAGCATTCTTAGCTGGTCAGATTAAATTCACAGCGATAATTGATATTGTGGAGGCGGTTGTTCAATCATTTGGCAGTAACACTCCAACTACAATTAGAGATATCTCCGATGTCAGTGGAGTAGAGCAAAGTGCGCGTAGTAAAGCTGGTGAGTTGATTAAGGAGATCTCTTAAATGATGATCGTAGGTATTTTGGCATTTACCGTTGCGCTGTTGTTGTCGGTAATGATTCATGAAGCTGGGCATTATCTAACTGCAAAGAAATTTGGCATGAAGGTAACGGAGTTTTTCTTAGGTTTTGGTCAAAAGATCTGGTCATTTACTAGAGGTGAGACAGAGTTTGGTTTAAAGGCAATTCCAGCGGGTGGTTACTGCAAAATAGTAGGCATGACGCCACGGGAGGAGTTATCGCCAGCCGATGCTGATCGGGCATTTATTAAAGCCACTGTTGGCCAAAGATTAATTGTTTTAGGGGCTGGTTCATTCCTGCACTTTGTTTTAGGTTTCATTCTTCTTATCATTTTGTTCTCATCAGTTGGAATTACATCCCTTACCAATAAAGTGGAGCGAATTAGTGAGTGCATTCCACAAACTTCAACTGAGGTGTGCTCACCACAATCCGTGCCCTCGCCTGCAAAAGTTGTTGGGATAAAGGCCGGGGATAAAATTGTAAAGGTAAATGGGCTTTCATATGATGAGTGGTCTGAGGTAGTAACTGTTATTAGATCATCAGCTGGTCAGCAATTAGATATTACTATTGATCGAAATGGTACTTTGATTGATCTTTTAATTACCCCTGCTAGTCGATTATTAGATGGTCAAACAATTGGCGTAATTGGTGTGGTAAATGAGATCGGCACAATCACCTACGGTCCAATTACTGCAGTTACCAAGGCAGCGACATTTACAGGTGAAATTTTGCAAAATAGTTTGACAGCGCTCATTTCGCTGCCAAGTAAAATCCCTGATTTAATTAATCAAACCTTTGGCAATGAAGAGCGAGATCCAGAAGGATTAGTTGGTGTGGTTGGTGTGGCTCGGGTAAGTGGTGAGACAGCTGAAACCAAAGCGTTAACAACTAGAGAAAAGATTGCCACCTTTATTTTGATTATTGCATCTTTAAATATATTTGTTGGCATATTCAATTTACTTCCACTTTTGCCATTAGATGGCGGACATATGGCGGTAGCAATTGCTGATGGGGTTAGAAATTCTCGGGCAAAGGCAAAGGGCTTGGCAAAACCAGCACCATTTGATGTCGAACGGCTCACACCAATCACCATGATGGTCTTTGTAGTGATGGCTTCTTTATCACTTCTGCTGCTTACCGCAGACATACTCAACCCAATTCGGCTTAATTTCTAGGTAAGGTTTGGTTATGGTAAATCTTGGAATTCCATCGGCACCACCTCCAACACTTGCACCACGTCGAAAAAGCAGGCAGTTAAAGGTTGGTTCGGTGTTAGTTGGTGGGGATGCGCCAGTATCGGTGCAATCGATGTGTACAACACTTACCTCAGATGTGAATTCAACCTTGCAACAGATTGCAGAGCTAACCGCATCTGGTTGTCAGATTGTTCGTGTTGCAGTGCCATCCCAAGATGATGCTGATGCACTTGCTCAGATTGCTAAGAAATCACAGATTCCAGTAATTGCTGATATTCACTTTCAGCCTAAGTATATTTTTGCCGCCATTGATGCTGGTTGTGCTGCGGTGAGAGTAAATCCAGGAAATATTAAACAATTTGATGACAAGGTTAAAGAGGTAGCAAAGGCTGCCGGAGATGCTGGTATCCCAATTCGAATTGGTGTTAATGCTGGCTCACTTGATCCAAGATTGTTAGCAAAGTATGGCAAGGCAACACCGGAGGCATTGGCTGAGTCTGCACTCTGGGAAGCCTCCTTATTTGAAGAGCATGGTTTTAGTGATATCAAGATCTCAGTTAAACACCATGATCCAGTAACAATGGTTAAGGCTTATCGCATATTGGCAGCAAAATGTGATTATCCATTACATCTTGGTGTTACTGAGGCTGGTCCGCTTTTTCAAGGCACAATTAAATCTGCTACCGCTTTTGGCATATTACTTGCTGAAGGAATTGGCGACACTATTCGTGTTTCACTTTCTGCTCCACCAGTGGAGGAGGTAAAGGTTGGTATTGCAATTTTAGAATCCCTTAATTTGCGCCAACGAAAGTTAGAGATTGTCTCCTGTCCTTCATGCGGCAGAGCCCAAGTAGATGTCTACTCTTTGGCAGAAAAAGTTCAAGCAGGATTACAAGGAATGACTGTGCCACTTCGAGTTGCAGTTATGGGTTGTGTTGTTAATGGACCAGGAGAAGCACGAGAGGCAGATCTTGGTGTGGCCTCTGGTAATGGTAAGGGTCAGATATTTGTAAAGGGTGAGGTAATTAAAACGGTGCCAGAGGCTCAGATAGTTGAGACCTTAATTGAAGAGGCGATGCGTCTTGCTGAAGAAATGGAGGCTGCTGGAGTGGCATCAGGTGAGCCAACAGTTGCAGTTCAATAGATAGGCTTTACCTATGTTAAAGATGTCCACCTTATTGTTGCGCACGCTGCGTGATGATCCAGCAGATGCTGAGGTGGCATCTCACCGATTATTAGTCAGAGCAGGATTTGTAAGACGAGTAGCAGCTGGTATCTACTCATGGTTACCTCTTGGTTATCGCACATATCGCAAGATTGAAAATGTTGTAAGGCACGAGATGGATAAGGCTGGATTTCAAGAGGTTCACTTTCCAGCACTTTTGCCAAAGGATCCTTATGAACAAACAAATCGTTGGGCTGAGTACGGTCCAGATCTATTTAGATTGCAAGATCGAAAAGGTAATGATTACTTACTAGGACCAACTCATGAAGAGATGTTTACTCTAATGGTTAAGGGTGAGTTTTCTTCATATAAAGATCTACCGCTTTCTATTTACCAAATTCAAACTAAGTACCGTGATGAACCACGTCCAAGAAGTGGAATCATTAGGGGACGAGAGTTTGTGATGAAGGATTCATATAGCTTTGATATTGATGATGCTGGTCTTGAGATTTCATACAATAAACATCGTCAGGCTTACATAAATACCTTTGATCGCCTAGGACTTAAGTACAACATTGTTTCAGCGATGAGTGGTGCAATGGGTGGATCAAAATCTGAGGAATTTCTAGCCCCATGTCCAACTGGTGAAGACACCTATGTTTTATGTAATGGCTGTGGTTATGCCGCAAATGTAGAGGCGATGATTACCAAGGTGGCACCATTTAAGGGTGAAAAAGTAGGGGCAATCGAAGTTTTAGATACACCAAATACGCCAACTATTGATTCATTAGTTCAAGTTTTTAATAGTAAGTATGGCGCAAATATCAGTGCGGTTGATACCTTAAAAAATGTTTTACTGATGGCTGATGAAAAACCAATAGCGGTTTTAGTACCTGGAGATCGTGAGGTAGATTTAAAGCGTTTAGAGGCAAATTTAGTTGGCGTTAAGGATTTACGTTTATTTGAAGATGCTGACTTTGCAAAGCATCCAAAGCTTGTTAAAGGTTATGTCGGACCACAAGATGCTAAGGCGTTTGGAATTACTTTATATGCTGACCCAAGAGTTAATGAGGGATCTCATTGGGTAACAGGTGCTAATCAAAAAGATAAGCACGCACGTTTTGTGACATGTGGTCGTGATTTTAAGGTTGATCAATATGTTGAATCAGCTGAAGTTAGAGCAGGAGATAGTTGTCCAAAGTGTGACAAACCAGTTGTAATTGATCGAGCCATTGAGATTGGCCATATATTTCAATTGGGAAGAAAGTATGCGCAAGCACTTGGGCTGACAGTTTTAGATAAAGAAGGAAAACCTGTTGTGGTAACTATGGGCTCGTATGGAATTGGTGTCTCTAGAGCAGTTGCCGCAATTGCTGAACAAACTCATGATGAGATTGGCTTAAATTGGCCAGCAGAGGTTGCACCTGCTGATGTTCATATTGTGGCAACTGGTAAAGAGGATCAACCATTTGATGTGGCAGAGCAAATAGCAAAGGACTTAGAGGCAAAAGGACTTGAAGTACTCCTAGATGATCGCCGGGAGGCATCTGCTGGAGTTAAGTTTAAGGATGCTGAATTAATAGGAATTCAAAAGATAATAATTGTTGGTAAAGCATTAGCAGATGGCAAGGTTGAACTTCGTGATCGCAAATCTGGCGATAAGCAAGAGCTCCTGCTGGCAGATGTTGTTAAAACATTAGTTAAGTAATTTATGAGTATTGAGATCGCAATATTTTTGGCGATCGCATCAGGTTTTGCTGGCTTTGTTGACGCAATGGCAGGTGGCGGGGGATTAATTCAACTCCCAGCACTATTGGTTGGATTACCTAATAAAGAGGTGCCCTTAATTCTTGGTACTAATAAGGTGCCATCAATATTTGGCACTATGGCAGCTGCTCGAAACTACTTTAAAAAGATTAAGCCAGATATTCCACTGACCTTAACCATGATGGGGCCAGCATTTGCCGGCTCAGTAGCTGGTGCTGCATTTGCAGCTTATGTTCCTAAGGATTTCTTTAAGCCATTTCTTGTTTTCTTGCTAATCCTGGTTGCAATCTATACCTGGCGCAAACCTGAGTTGGGGATGGATGAGAATTTAAAGTATACCCACAAAAAGCGATTAGTAATTGTTGCCCTAATTGGATTAATGATCGGCTTCTACGATGGCATATTTGGTCCAGGTACTGGCACATTTCTAGTTTTCTTTTTAGTATCAACTATTGGCTATGCCTTTTTAAAAGCCTCAGCAACTGCAAAATTAGTTAATATCTCAACTAACGCGGGTGCAATTTTGAGTTTTCAACTAACTGGCCATATCTGGTGGCAATTAGGTTTACTTCTAGCTTTTGCCAATGTGACTGGTGCGATTATTGGCTCACGCCTTGCAATCAAGGGTGGCTCACCATTGGTGCGTAAAGTATTTCTAGCAGTTGTGTTTTTACTTATCGCCCGCGTTGCCTGGGACACTTTTATAAGTTAAACTTAGATTCACAACTTAATATCGAAGAAGGAAAAATGGGAAAAAAAGAAGAGATTTCAGCGGCGATTACTCCCGCACTATCTGACCTTGGTTTCTACCTTGAGGATATAACAATTACTTCAGCTGGCCGGCGCAGCATGCTTACCGTCATTGTTGATGGTGATACACATTTATCCCTTGATCAAGTAACCGTTGCTACTAAAGCCATAAGTGAGATTGTTGAGAACATTCAAAGTTTAGGGCAAGCCCCCTTTACCTTAGAGGTTACCTCCCCAGGTTTAGATCGACCACTTACCAAGCCAAGGCATTGGCGAAAAAATATTGATCGTTTAGTAAAGATAGTTTTATCAGATGGCAAAGAAATTAAGGGCAGAGTTAAGGATGCTACTGAAATTTCGGCCACAGTAGATGAGCAGGCAGTTAACTTTTCAGATATAAAACGCGCAACACTTGAGATTGAGTTTAAGCAGGTGGGCAAGTGAGTGTTGATATTGAAGCGCTCAAAACTTTAGCTCAAGAAAAGAAATTGCCACTTGAGCGATTAATCAATGCAATTGAAAATGAGGTTGCAAAAGCCTATGCCGAGCTGCCAGTTGCTAAACCACATGGCCGGGCGGTTTTAAATCGACAAAGTGGTGAGTTAGTTATTTATGTGCCAGTTCTTGGTCCAGATGGTGATCGCATCGATACAGTTACCGATAACCCAGATGGCTTTGCAAAGTTAGCTGATAAAACAGCACGCAAAGTAATTAAAGAGAAGATGCGTGAGGCAAAAGATCTTGAGGTAGTAACTGAGTTCTCCGGCAGCGTTGGTGATGTGATTGGCGGAATTGTGCAACAAGGCAGAGATGCTGAAGTTATCTATGTAAGTTTAGGAAGAGTTGAGGGAAAGGTGCCAGCTGCTGAGCAGGTAAAGGGTGAGGTTTATAAACATGGGGATCGAATTAAATGTTTTGTAGTAGATGTTAAGCAGGGAGAAAAAGGTCCAGAGGTAACTTTATCTAGAACCCATCCCGCCTTTGTAAAGATGTTATTTGCATTAGAGGTGCCAGAGATTAAAGATCGCGTAGTAGATATTGTTGGAATCGCACGTGAGCCAGGAGCAAGAACTAAGTTATCGGTGAGAACTCATCGCGCAGGAGTAAGTGCTAAGGGTGCCTTAATTGGTCCGCAAGGAAGTAGGGCGCAAAATGTTATGAATGAGTTAAATGGTGAAAAGATTGACATCATTGATTACTCAGATGATCCAGCAACCTATGTGGCAAATGCATTAGCACCGGCAAAGGTGAGCTCAGTTGAGATTGTTGATTTAGCAGCTAAATCTGCCAAGGTGGTTGTGCCGGATTATCAATTATCACTTGCAATTGGCAAAGATGGTCAAAATGCCAGACTTGCTGCCCGCCTTACCCAATGGCGAATTGATATCCATCCAGATAATCCAGTGACGCAGATTAAGGCGGAAAAGGCAGAGGAAGCGGCAACTATTTCACCCATCCAAGGGGCGTAGGGTAGAGTGCGCGATGTTGGGTAAAAAACTTAGACAACGCAGCTGCATCGCATGTCGGAAGTTGGCTACTCGAGAGGATTTAATTCGAACAGTTTTGATCGGTAATCAAGTCAAAGTCGATCTAAACCATCGGATGAGCGGCCGGGGAGCATGGCTTCACCCAAACTGCTTTTTGATGGTAACTGAGCGAAAATCTTTTAATCACGCCTTTAAGTATGAAGGTGAGATTCAGTATCAAGAGGTAGCAGATTACTTAAAAGGATTAAGTAATTAAGAAAATGTATGAAGCGAGCGAGAATGACACTCTAATGAGCACTACCAGATTATGAGTAGGTCTATTTAGGTTCGCGCGTAAATAACGCGGGGCCAGAAGAAGGAGCAGTGTGGCCAAGGTCCGCGTTTATGAGTTAGCTAAAGAGTTAGGGCTTGAAAGTAAAGAGCTGCTAGCAAAGCTACAAGAGGTTGGCGAGTTTGTTCGCTCGGCATCATCAACTGTTGAAGCACCGGTTGTGCGCAAGTTGATGGATAAGTTTCCAGATTTAGTTCCAGCAGAGGCTGCGCCAAAGGCGAAAAAAGCACCCGCAAAAAAGGCTGCGCCAAAACAAACTGTGAAGGTGGAAGATTTACCACCTGAGTTACAAAAGATGGTTGAAGATGCAACACCAGTTGCCCGTCCTGCCACACCTGCAACTCCAAGAAGTTCTAACAATCCCTTCTCATCACCAACTGCTGCGCCAACTTCACCAAGTGCAATGCCGCGGCCACCAAGAGCAGGAAATAATCCATTTAGTAGTGGGGGCGGTGGACCACGTCCACCTGCTAGACCAATTAGACCAGGAGAGGCAGGAAGAACTCCTGGAAAATTACAACCAGGACAACGACCACCAATGTCTGGTGCTAGACCTGGATCTGTTCGTCCAGGTTTTGCAGCACGTCCTGCATCTAGTAATCCACGTCCAAACTCTGGCGCACCAACATCATCTCGTCCAGGTGGTTCATCATCTCCGTATCGCACACCATCAACACCTGGTGCTTCACCATTTGGTGGCAAAGGCGGCGGACGTCCACCACAAAGAGGTGGCGCAGCTGGAGCATTTGGTAAAGGTGGCAAGGGAAAGGGTAAGGGTCGCGGACAAAAGAGTAAAAAAGAAAGACGCGAAGATTTTGAAAATCTACCAGCACCACAATTAGGTGGTGCCATAGTTCCAAAGGGTGATGGTCAGACTGTGGTGCGTATGCGTCGCGGTGCTACCTTGATGGATTTTGCCGAAAAGATTAAGGCAGATCCAGCTGCATTAGTTTCAGCACTATTTCATCTAGGTGAGATGGTGACAGCAACTCAATCAGTTGATGAAGATACCTTCACATTACTTGGGGTTGAACTTGGCTTTGTTATTCAGATCGTAAGTCCTGAGGATGAAGATCGTGAGTTGTTAGAAGAGTTTGATATTAACTTAGAACAGGAACTGGCGCAGATTGATCCAGAGGATCTGGTGGTGCGCTCGCCGATTGTTACCGTTATGGGACATGTTGATCATGGTAAAACTAGATTATTAGATGCGATTCGATCAACTGAGGTTGTTAAATCTGAGGCTGGTGGGATTACTCAGCATATTGGTGCATACCAAATTCATCATGAACATGATGGTGTGCAGCGGGCAATTACCTTTATTGATACCCCAGGACACGAAGCATTTACCGCAATGCGTGCTCGAGGTGCAAAGGTCACTGATATCGCAGTACTAGTTGTAGCTGCCGATGATGGTGTTATGCCGCAGACTATTGAAGCGTTAAATCATGCTCAAGCTGCAGATGTACCAATTGTGGTTGCAGTAAACAAGATTGATAAAGAGGGTGCTAACCCAGACAAGATTCGCCAACAATTAACTGAGTACAACTTGATTGCGGAGGAGTACGGCGGACAGACCATGTTTGTCAATGTTTCTGCACTTTCGGGTAAGGGTATTGATGATTTAATTGCCGCAATTTTGTTAACTGCAGATGCTGCGATTGATCTGCGAGCAATTGCAGATGACATTGCCAGAGGTGTTGCAATTGAAGCAAATCTTGATAAGGGTCGTGGACCGGTTGCAACTGTTTTGGTACAACGAGGAACCTTGCATGTTGGAGATGCAATTGTTGCCGGTGGTGCCTATGGCCGAGTTCGTGCGATGTTAGATGAGCATGGACAAACTTTGGATGAAGCAGGTCCATCACGGCCAGTTCAAGTTTTAGGTTTCACATCAGTGCCAGGAGCTGGTGATTCATTTATTGTTGCCGAAGATGATCGCACTGCACGTCAAATTGCAGAAAAGCGTCAGCTGGCATCAAGAAATGCATCCTTAGCTAAGGCGCGCAAGAAGGTTTCACTGGAAGATTTCTTGGAACAATCAAAGGTTTCAACTTTGAATTTGATCCTAAAGGGAGATGTTTCTGGATCGGTAGAAGCGCTAGAGGATGCATTAGTTCAATTAGATGTTGGCACTGAGGTTGATCTAAGAGTTATCCACCGCGGTGTTGGAGCTATTACTAAGAATGATGTTACGTTGGCATCAGCATCTACTGCGGTAATTATTGGTTTTAACGTTAAGCCAGAGCCACAAACTGCTGTCTTTGCCGAACATGAAGGTGTTGAGGTTAAGTTCTACACCGTTATCTATAAAGCGATTGAGGAAATCGAAGCATCACTTAAGGGACTTCTTAAGCCAGAGTATGAAGAGGCAGTTCTTGGTAATGCTGAGATTAGAGACATATTTAAGTCCAGCAAGTTTGGAAATATCGCAGGCTGCATAGTCTCTGATGGAAATATTCGCCGTAACGCCAAGGTTCGCACAATGCGAGCAGGTGTTGTAATTGGTGAGAACTTAAGTATTGAATCACTTAGAAGATTTAAAGATGATGCCACCGAGGTTCGAGAGGGCTTTGAGTGCGGTATTGGACTTGGATCATTTAAAGATTTGCAGGTTGGAGATGTAATTCAAGCCTATGAAATTCGTGAGAAAAAGCGAGCTTAATTCATGCCAAGTAAACGTCCACTGCAGGTTGCTGATCGCATTAAAGAGATAATTGCAAACGCTCTTGAATTGCGAGTAAAGGATCCAAGGCTTGGCTTTGTAACTATCACTGATGTTCGAGTAACTGGTGATTTGCAACAAGCATCAATTTTTTACACAGTTCTAGGTGATGCGGCAGCTCATGAATCAAGTGCTGCGGCGTTAAGCAGTGCTAAAGGAATGCTTCGCTCTGAGGTTGGTCGAGCACTTGGCGTTCGAGTCACTCCATCTCTTGAATTTTTCTTAGATGGCATGGCTGATTCAGCTTCGGCAATGAATGATCTAATTGAGCAGATGCACAAAGCAGATGCTGAACTGGAGAAATTAAGAGCAGGTGCTAAACCTGTTGCTGAAGATCCATATAAAAAACATAATTAATCGGTGATTTGATGGATGGCTTTTTACTTGTAGATAAAGCCGGTGGCATGACAAGCCATGATGTGGTTGCAATGGCCAGAAAGAAACTCAATACTAAAAAAGTTGGTCATGCTGGCACCTTAGATCCAATGGCCACTGGGGTATTGGTACTTGGTGTTGGTATTGCCACCAGACTTCTTACCTATGTAACAGATGGCAAGAAATCCTATGAGGCAACTATTTTGCTGGGAAGTTCAACTCATACAGATGATCGAGATGGGGAGTTAATCTCAACGGCAGCAAAGGAAGATTTAGCCAAAATTACAAATGGATTAATTGGAGATGAGCTTGCAAAGTTTGTTGGAAAAATTAAGCAAAGGCCTAGCTCTGTCTCTGCCATAAAGATTGATGGTAAGTCTGCACACGCCAGAGTTAGAGCAGGTGAGCAGATTGAGATCCCTGAGCGAGATGTCACGATTGATGAGATTTTGGTTAAAGATATAAGAGTTAATGAAACCGGCATTGAAGTTGATGTTTCGGTAACTTGTTCTGCCGGTACTTACATCAGAGCTATTGCTCGCGATCTTGGTGATCAGTTAATGGTGGGCGGCCACCTGATCTCACTGCGGCGAACTCTGGTCTCACCCTTTTCACTTGAAAGTTGCCACCAGATCAAAGATGCAGAGTTAATTCCAATTGTTGAAGTTATTGAGAAGCTCTTTTTAGTTAGAAATTTGGACTTTTCAGAGAGTAGAGAAATATTGTTTGGCAGATCGATAATTCAAAATCCTCAACCTGGTGTGGTAGCTGCTTTGGATTCGCAGGGAGCCTTTATTGGGTTATTGGAAAACAAACTGCAGGGCTCACAGATCGTGGCAGCGCCAATTTTAGTTAAGGCAAGTGAGTAAGTATGTTTTATGAAACAATAACCAGATGAAGAAGGTTTTAGCAGTTGGTATCTTTGATGGTGTCCATGCTGGCCATCAACAGATTATTGCCGCAGCAAAGATTCAGGGTGAAGTTACAGTGATGACATTTGACCCACATCCGACCTCAGTTGTTGCTCCAGAGCGCACGCCATCCCAATTAATGTCGACCAAGGATCGAATCCAGTTTCTAAAGCTTGCTGGTGCCTCCTTTGTTGAGGTTATGAATTTTACAAAGGAGTTTTCATCGCTAAGTCCAGATGAGTTTATTGAAGATATTTTGGTCGGACGATTTGGCGCAGAACATGTTGTAATTGGAGAGAATTTTAATTTTGGTTATAAGGCTCAAGGTACACCAAAGTATTTATCTGAAGTTGGGCCAAAGTATGGATTTAGTGTATCGATAGTAAAGCTACAGGAAGATCGTGGCTCAATAATTTCATCTACTCGGATTAGAAGTTTGATAATTGATGGTCAAATTGAACGTGCTAATGAGTTACTTACTCGAATGTTTTATTTAAAGGGCCAAGTTGTACATGGTGAAAAGAGGGGCCGAGAGATTGGTTATCCCACTGCAAATCTTGGCTTGCACTCACTTGCCACAATTCCAGCAGATGGTGTTTATGCAGGCTGGTTAAGTGTTGGATCAAGCCGATGGCCAGCTGCAATATCAATTGGAACAAACCCAACATTCGCAGGTGTTAGAGGCCGACAGGTAGAAGCGTATGCAATTGATCAAATTGACTTGGAGTTGTATGACCAAGATGCAACAGTAGAGTTTGGTTTTAGATTACGTGATACTTTAAAATTTGATGGCTTACCAGCATTGCTTGAGCAAATGAAAAAAGATTGCGACCAAGCGCGAGAGTTAACCAGTAAATAACGCTCAATTTTGCCTCGATTTTAAGTATCTGCTATTGCGCTGGTAATCTTCTCTTAACTAAAGCGAGAAGGTGCGCCTTCGTGAATAACACCGAGGCCCTCGTGACAGACAGAAGGAGCAATACAAATGGCATTAACGCCAGAAGTTAAAAAGGAAATCGTAAGTAAGTATGGCTCATCTGCAACTGACACAGGTAGCCCAGAAGCACAGGTAGCACTTCTTTCAAAACGTATTGATGAGATAACACAACATTTGCAGACAAATAAAAAGGATCATCACAACCGTCGTGGTTTGTTATTGATGGTCGGTAAGCGTCGCCGGATTTTGCAGTACCTCGCCAAGACAGATATTGAGCGCTATAGAGCGATTATCGAAAAGCTCGATCTTCGCCGTTAAATAACAATCAGCAAAAAACTTTATCGCTAAGAGTTTTGGTCCTCGGTAGTGGTTTCCGGAAAAGGATTTTCCGTGAACTTCGATCGAAGATCCATTCTCTAGAAGTAAAGTGTTGAGAAATGGAGATGACCCATGGAGGGTCAAGATGTGCAATCAGCCGTTGCAAAAATAGACAACGGTAAATTTGGAAAGCGGGAGATCCGCTTTGAAACTGGCCGACTAGCTCGGCAAGCAGCGGGAACAGCCGTTGTTTA
>CAMCVO010000012.1 GCA_945881945.1 Bifidobacterium breve | reverse complement strand
TATTACTTACAAGGCTTAAGGGTATCGGTGGTGATGACTAAGATTTACCGTTAGATCCCCCGTGCGGCATTAACGTGCCGAACTCCCCCAGGGCAGGAATGCAGCAAGGGTAGGTGCGCTCTAGTGGGTGTACGGGGGATCCTATTTTTTTTAAGCAAGAGTTTTAATACCTTAAGGCAAGGAGGCGATAAATGTCATTAGCTCTATACCGCAAGTATCGCCCATCAACTTTTGCAGATGTTATTGGCCAAGAGCATGTGACAACTCCATTAAGTAATGCTTTAACCTCAGGACAAATTCACCACGCGTATTTATTTAGTGGGCCTAGAGGGTGCGGTAAAACATCTAGTGCCAGGATCATTGCTAGATCGCTAAATTGTGAAAAAGGTCCAACACCAAATCCATGTGGAGTATGTCAATCTTGTAATGATCTAGTTGCAAATGGACCAGGCTCACTTGATGTAATTGAATTAGATGCAGCAACTCATGGGTTAGTAGATGATGCCAGAGATTTAAGGGATAAAGCTTTTTTTGCACCAGTGCAATCTCGTTACAAGATTTATATTATTGATGAGGCCCATCAACTAGGGCCAGGGGCAGCAAATGCTTTGCTTAAAGTAGTTGAAGAGCCGCCAGCTCATGTGTTATTTATTTTTGCTACCACTGAACCTGAAAAGTTAATTTCAACAATTAGATCAAGAACTCATCATTATCCATTTAGATTGGTTCCGCCAGCAATTCTTTCAACCCATTTAGAAAAAGTTTGTGCATCTGAAGGAATCAAAGTCGCAAAGGGTGTTATTCAATTAGTTGTTAGAGCCTCCGGTGGATCAGTTCGAGATGCCCAATCAATCCTTGGCCAATTACTAGCAGGTGCTGGCAAAGATGGTGTTACCTATGAGATTGCAGTAGCACTCCTTGGTTACACCGACTCTGCGCTACTAGATGAGGCAATAGATTCAATCGCCGCATCAGATTCAGCCTCATTGTTCAACACAGTTGATCGGGTAGTTGAATCAGGACAAGACCCAAAGAGATTTGCACAAGATTTACTTGAGCGGCTTAGAGATTTAATTATTGTTGGCGCAGTTGATGAGAATAACTCCCAAGTCTTAGTACAAATCCCAACTGATCAATTAGATCGCATGCGAACTCAGGCAAAGTTGATTGGTGTTGCTAACTTAATTAGAGCAGCAGATTTATTAGCTAATGGGTTAACCCAGATGCGCGGGGCTACCCCACCAAGGTTAATTTTGGAGTTAGTTTGTGGTCAGATGATGTTGTCACAAGCACCTAATGCCTCACTTGCTGCTCGAGTTGAAAAGCTAGAGCAAGGGGTAATTGGCGCTGCTGCAACTGTTGAGGCTAAAGCTGTTAAGAGTGAGCCTGTTCAAAATTTTGCCAAACCAGTCTCCAAGATTGAACCAAAACAAGATGTGAAAAGTAATGCGGAGCCAGTAAAGGTTGAAAGCAAGCAAGCCAACCACAAACCAAGTGGAACTGCTGATATTGCAGCCCTGCGCAGATTATGGCCACAAGTAATTGAAAATGTTAAAGGTAAAAGGCGGCTTACTTGGTCACTACTTGCCACAAGTGCTCAGATACTCTCAATTGATGATGAAAATATAAGTATTGGAATTGTTAATGCAGGAGCCCGTGATTCCTTTGTTAGATCAGAAAGTGATTTGATTTTATCTGATGCCTTCCAAGAGGTGGCAGGGGTGCGAAGAAAAATAGTTGCAACAGTTGATACCACAGTTGCCATTACCACAATGGCAAAAAGTGATGAGGATCCAAGTGATGCCAACATGCTCACCGGTGCTGATTTATTAGCAAGTAAGCTAGGTGCAAAAGTTATTAAGGAGTCTGACTAAGTTTTTTTCTTAGTTGAAACTTTATGTATGAAGGAATAATTCAAGATTTAATTGATGAGTTGGGGCGATTACCAGGTGTTGGCCCAAAGAGTGCCCAACGTATTGCTTTTCATATTATTCAATCAGACCGAGTTGATGTAACCCGCCTTGCTGAAGTTTTAAAAACTGTTAAAGAGCGAGTTAAGTTCTGCATGATTTGTGGAAATATCTCAGAGGAAGATCTTTGCAAAATTTGTCGAGATCCAAGAAGAGACAAAACTGCTATCTGTGTTGTGGAAGAGAGTAAAGATGTATTAGCAATTGAAAAAACTAGAGAGTTTAAAGGTACCTATCATGTATTGGGTGGGGCGATCTCACCAATAGATGGCGTAGGACCTGAGAATTTAAGAATCAAAGAGTTAATGACGAGATTATCTGAAACAACAATTAGTGAAGTAATTATTGCCACCGATCCAAATCTTGAAGGTGAGGCAACAGCTACCTATTTAACGAGATTAATTAAGCCCTTAGGCGTTAAGGTCTCTCGCCTTGCCTCAGGGTTGCCGGTCGGGGGAGATCTTGAGTACGCCGATGAAATCACCCTGGGCAGAGCCTTTGAGGGGCGCAGATCCTACGATAATTGATTAATCTCAATATATAAGATTACCAAGCGTCTTATTATTTGAGATAATTCCCATATATCCAAAGCCATCCTTCACACTTATCCCATGGGCTTAATTGTGCAGAAGTTTGGTGGCTCCTCCGTTGCCGATGCTGAAGGGCTAAAGCGGGTTGCTAGCCGCATTGTTGCCACCAAGAAATCTGGCCACCAGGTAGTAGTTGTGGTCTCTGCCATGGGAGATACAACTGATGAGTTAATAGATTTAGCTAATCAAGTATCACCTCTGCCAAATGGGCGTGAGTTAGATATGTTGCTAACAGCAGGTGAGCGAATCTCAATGGCCTTGCTTGCCATGGCGATCTCAAATTTAGGACATGAGGCAAGATCTTTTACTGGTTCCCAGGCTGGAATTATTACTACCTCAACTCATGGCAAGGCCAGAGTTATTGATGTGACACCAGGCAGAATTCAAGAAGCATTAAAAGAGGGTGCGATTGCAATTGTTGCAGGCTTTCAAGGAGTCTCGCAAGATACAAATGACATTACAACTTTAGGTAGAGGTGGCTCTGATACAACTGCAGTGGCACTCGCTGCTGCCCTTGAAGCAGATGTTTGTGAGATCTACACCGATGTTGATGGAATATTTTCAGCAGATCCAAGAGTAGTTCCATCTGCTAAGAAATTATCAACTGTTACATATGATGAAATGTTAGAGCTAGCCGCAAGTGGTGCAAAAGTTTTACACCTGCGTTGTGTTGAGTATGCCAGAAGGTTTGATCTACCAATTCATGTTAGATCATCATTTTCCAACAAGGAAGGAACCTGGGTGGTTAGGGATCATCCAGAAGGAGGCGAAATGGAAGCAGCAATAATCGCAGGAATAGCTCATGATAAAAGTGAGGCAAAGGTGACCATAGTTGGTGTGCCAGATCGAGCGGGTATGGCAGCAGCAATATTTCAAGCAATAGCAGATGCTGATGTAAACATCGACATGATTGTGCAAAATGTTTCAGCAGCAGCAACTGGTTTAACAGATATCTCATTTACTTTGCCAAAGAGTGAAGGGGCTAATGCAACTGCTGTGTTAAAGCGCATCCAAGGTGAGATTGGTTTTGCTTCAATTCAATATGATGATCAGATTGGTAAATTGTCATTAATTGGTGCAGGTATGCGAAGTCATCCAGGAGTTACTGCCACATTTTTCGCCTGCCTTTCAGAGGCTGGTGTAAACATCGAAATGATCTCCACCTCTGAGATTCGAATTTCAATTGTTTGCCGAAGCACTGATTTAGAAAAGGGTGTTAAAGCAGCCCACACCGCCTTTGATTTAGATGCAGATCAAATTGAGGCTGTTGTATATGGTGGAAGTGGCCGATGAGTAAGAAACCCTCACTTGCAGTAGTTGGTGCAACTGGCGCAGTTGGCACCGTAATGCTAGATATTTTATCTAAACGGGAAAATGTCTACGGTGAAATTAGATTGATTGCCTCTGCTAAAAGTGCTGGTAAAAAACTTTTCTGCCGTGGCGAGGAGTTAACGGTGGTGGCATTATCACCTGAAGCATTTGAGGGAATTGATATTGCAATGTTTGATGTGCCGGATGAGATATCTAAAGAGTGGGCGCCAATTGCTGCTAGTAAAGGAGCGGTTGTAGTTGATAACTCAGGTGCGTTTCGAATGGATAAAGATGTGCCACTTGTTGTTCCTGAGGTAAATCCACAAGATATAAAGAAACGACCTAAGGGAATTATCTCCAATCCAAACTGCACTACCTTGTCGATGATTGTGGCCATGGGTGCTTTGCATAGGCAGTATGGATTAAAAGAGTTAGTAGTTGCCTCCTATCAAGCAGCATCTGGTGCTGGCCAAAGTGGTTTAGATATTTTGCGTGAGCAAATAAATTTAGTTGCAGATAAAACTGTAGGAGATGTGGCAGGAGATATAAGAAAAGTTGTTAAAGATTTTGGACCGTTTTCAGATCCGCTGGCACTTAATGTGATTCCCTGGGCCGGCTCGCTAAAGGAGGATGGTTACTCATCTGAGGAGTTAAAGGTTAGAAATGAATCCAGAAAGATTTTAGGCCTTAATGATCTAAAGGTCTCTGCCACCTGTGTTCGAGTTCCGGTGCTAACTACCCACTCATTGGCAGTGCATGCAATCTTTGAAAAAGAGGTTTCACGAAGTGTGGCCCAAGATGTATTGAAAAATGCCGCCGGTGTTGAGTTAGTTGATGATCCTGAAAACTATAAATTCCCAACGCCAGCTGATGTGGTTGGCACAGATCCAACCTGGGTAGGGCGGGTGCGTAAATCACTTGATGACCCAAAGGCCCTTGATCTATTTGTTTGTGGAGATAACCTTCGAAAAGGGGCAGCTCTTAATACCGCTCAAATTGCTGAGTTAGTTGCCTCTGAGTTTTAAATTACCGACGCAATCCACTCTTTGTATTTTCAGCAATATGAATTATTGCAACAGCTAATTCAAAGATTAATCGAGTTGCAAGCACAACTAGAAAAGTAACTGCCACGCCAGCTAGTGCAACCATTGGAAAAGCTGCATAATCTTGATTAATGCCATAAGTGGTCGAGGCATAAATTGGAATACCAACAGCTGCTGAGCCAATAATAAATATAAAGTAGAAGGTGTATAGGTAGGAAGCAACCTTTCGAGTTAAATACTCAGTAAGTTTAAAATCCTTCATATGTCCAAGGACAGTTCTAATATCTGCCTGCCAACTAATCCAAGCCCAGAGCGAGGCTAATAAACCAAGTCCTAGAATTAACAATTTGAGTGCAATTTGAATTACCCCCAGCACAATTAACCAGATCAAACTTTGCTGAAAACCACCAGGTTGATCAGCGGTTGCTAGATCATAATTATCAAGCAGTGATCCAATCATTACTACAGTTGCACCTACATAAGCAACTGCAGAGATGGTGTAAAAAACAATGTTATGGGTCTTATTTGCCGGGGCCTTTAGGAAATTTGCTAACCCAGTTAGCAGATTTGCAATTCGGGTTTTCTGCACAATGATTGCTAGCACCAATGGAATAAGTGCAACGGTGGCAAAGGCCTCTACATATGGTGCCTGACCAGTTTTAACAAAAACATTTTTCAGCAATTGTGCAACACCAACCTCATTTGACCGCCAGATATCAGTTAACCAAACTAAAAAGAAAATTCTGGTAACAAAGGCCACCACAGTTAAAAAAGCTCTCATCTCTAGATTTTGTGCAAATATGGCAAAAAACAGTGCCAAGTAGCTAATCAGCAGCCAGGTTAAACCAGTTGAGCCACTTACTGCGTTAAAGGTATCTAGCGGATTTGAGTAATCACTAAGGGTGTACCAATAAAAGGTATCTGGGATTACTAACAGTAGTGCGATTGCTAGGTAGAGACGATGTAATTTATTTGAAATTAGATTCATACTCAAAAGCCTACCTTAAGCAGTTAAAGTAATTAGGGAGATTTCAGGTGGGCAGGCAAATCTAATTGGTGCATATGGGCTCATCCCCATACCAGCTGAGACATTAAGCCATGGCTCATCATTTACCTTTGTTACTCCTCGTGATCTCCAATTTTCTAAATCACAATTTGTAGTAAGTGATTTACTTCCACCTGGCCATGGCAATCGAACCTGTCCACCATGGGTATGTCCTGCAAATATTAAATCCAATTTATCTTGTGCCATTGCAGCAAGTACTCGTTCATATGGCGCATGAGTTACACCAATTGCAATATCTGCACTTTTACTAACCGCCCCTTCAACCTTTCGATAATCATCTAACTCCAAATGGGCATCATCTGTTCCGCGCGCCTCAATAACTACGCCATTAATTTTAATCTTTACCTTCATTTGATTTAAATCCTGCCAACCTCGTTTGGTTAATTGTCTTTGCAACCTCTGCCACGGCAATCTTTCACCTAATTTTGTTCCACCATGATCTTTTTTAAGATAGGAAAAAGGATTTTTAAACTTAGGTGCGTAGTAATCATTAGAGCCAAAGACAAACAGACCTGGCAGACCAAGCAGCTCATCAAGTGCATCTAGCGCTAGATCAACCCCTGCTTTATGAGCTAAAAAATCACCTGTGCTAATTACCAAATCAGGCTTGAGATTTATTAAAGTTTTAATATCTGCAATCTCCCGTTTTTTCTTAGGGTGCAGGTGCAGATCTGAAAAGTGCAGGACTCTAATTGATTTAGCACCCCTAGGCAGCAGGGGCAGGGTGGATGCGCGCACTTTGTATGCCATAGGCATGAGAAGATACCGCTATGGGACTAAAAGAAAAACTACAGTCAGATTTAACCGATGCGATTCGCGCTAAAGATGCGGTCAAAAGCGGAACTATCAGAATGCTCTTGGCAGCTATCACCAATGAAGAGGTGGCGGGCAAGGCAGCAAAGGTATTAAGTGATGCTGAGGTAATAACAGTTTTATCTCGAGAGGCAAAAAAGCGTCGCGAGGCGGTTGAGGCTTACACAAATGCAAAGCGGGATGATTTAGCTAATAAGGAAAAGGATGAGGCAGCGATAATTACTCTCTACCTACCTGAACAATTAAGTGAGGCAGATATCAAGCAATTAATCTCTGAGGCGATTGCGCAAACAAATGCTGCTGGCCCAGCTGGAATGGGATTGGTGATGAAAGTATTACAGCCTAAGATTGCAGGTAAAGCCGATGGCGGCTTGGTTTCATCCCTAGTAAAAGCAGCACTATCTCAATAACAAAGAAGGATCACAAAATGAAGTATGAATATGCAACTGTGCCATTACTAACCCATGCAACAAAACAGATTTTAGATACTTGGGGCTCAGATGGTTGGGAGCTAATCCAAGTTGTTCCTGCCCCAGGTGGTGGAGATCAATTAGTCGCCTATATGAAGCGAGTGATTGCTTGAGCATTAACGAAAAAATAATTAGCTTAGGTTTAACGCTACCAACAGCTGCTGCACCTGTTGCCGCCTATGTACCAGCGGTTAAAAGCGGCAACCTAGTCTTTACAGCTGGCCAACTGCCAGTACTTGATGGCAAGGTAGTTAAAGAGGGCAAGGTTGGCGCAGAGGTTTCACCAGAGGATGCAAAGGCGCTGGCGCAAATTTGTGCGCTAAATGCGCTGGCAGCAATCGCCTTAGTTGCTGATTTAGATCAGATTGAGCGAGTGGTCAGAGTTGGTGGGTTTGTTAATTGCGCACCTGGATTTGTTGCTATACCGGCAGTGGTAAATGGTGCTAGTGAGTTTTTACTAAAGGTTTTTGGTGAGGTAAATGGAAAACATGCTAGAACTGCAGTTGGTGTCGCAGAGCTACCATTAAATGCACCAGTTGAGATTGAACTTATTGTGCAGTTAAAGAATTAACGCCCGCGCTTAACTAATCTTTCAAAATCCAAAACAATTACAGCCCTTGGCTCAAGCTTTACCCAACCACGGGATGCAAAATCAGCTAATGCTTTATTAACAGTCTCTCGTGATGCTCCTACCAACTGAGCTAGCTCCTCTTGGGTTAGTTCATGATTAACATGCAAACCATCATCTTTTTTAGTTCCAAATCTCTCACCTAATTCAATTATCGCCTTAGCCACACGTCCTGGAACATCGGCAAAGACTAAATCAGATAAAACATCATTTGCTCGACGAAGACGTTGGGATAACCGCTTTAGCAGTTGCAATGAAACAGTTGGGTGAGCTGTTACCCAACCAATTACCTGATCATTTGCCAGAGCTAATAACTTAGAGTCGACAACTGCAGTTGCAGTTGCAGTACGTGGTCCTGGATCAAAAAGAGATAACTCACCAAACATATCGCCAGGTCCTAAGATCGAAAGTAGATTTTCTCGACCATCATTTGAGGTGGTACCTAGCTTTAATTTGCCCTCAACTACTACAAATAGGCGATCTCCTGGATCACCCTCTTTAAATAAAACTTGACCCTTAGAAATCTTTATACCATTCATTGAAGCGCGCAAACTTGCCGCAGAGGCATCATCGATAGCAGCAAAAAGCGGTGCTCTTCTTACTATCTCTTCCTCATTTTTGGCGGCCATGGGGTTGAGGATACTCCTGAGAGGCACCCCAACTCCAATCAGCGTAATCTTGGGCAAATGCGAGAGAGTATTGCTCAAAAGAAAGTACGAGCAAGGAGTATCTATCGAATCTTAAGTAAAACCTATCCAAATGTTAGGTGTGAGCTAAATTATAAAACACCATTCCAATTACTAGTTGCAACAGTCTTATCAGCCCAATGCACCGACAAACGTGTAAACCAAACTACACCTGCCCTGTTTAAGAAATACCCAAACCCAAAAAAAATGGCAGAAGCTGATATTAAAGATATCCAAAGATTGGTTAAGTCAACTGGTTTTTATCGGGCAAAAGCAAAAAATATTAAATTACTAAGTAACAAGATAATTACTGATTTTGATGGCATGGTGCCAAATGAATTACTGCATTTGATTACTTTGCCAGGAGTGGGAAGAAAGACTGCAAATGTGGTCTTAGGCCATGCATTTGCCGTGCCTGGGATTACAGTTGATACTCATTTTGGCAGATTAAGTAGAAGATTTGGTTGGAGCAAATCATTAGATCCAGTCAAGGTTGAGTTTGAAGTTGGTGAGTTAATTTCTAGAAAAGAGTGGACTAATTTGTCACAGCGATTAATCTGGCATGGCAGAAGAGTCTGTCACTCTAGAAAACCAGCATGTGGTGTTTGCCCAATTGCTAAATACTGTCCATCATATGGTGTCGGTGAGATGGATCTGGTTAAAGCAAGAGCAATGGTTAAAAGTGAGGAAGATTTCAAATGAAGTTGATTTTTTTGCTCATCACCTCAACTTTGCTGATTTCAAGTTGTTCTTCAACTACCCAGGTAAGCACACCTGGATTTGTGCCATCTTGTGATCAAATCAAATTGCTGCCCACATCAAATAAGTCATCTTCAATGCCATGTTTGGGTGGTGCGGGTGAGATAAATTTTTACCAATTAAAAGGCCCGATTGTGGTAAATGTTTGGGGATCATGGTGTGAGGGATGCAAAGAGGAGATGCCTTACTTTGTAGATTTATATCAAAGCCCAGCATTTAAAACTGGTCAGATACAACTACTTGGTGTAAATGTTGAGGAGAGCTCAACAGATGATGCAGTTGGGTTTATTCAACAAAGTGGTATGAGTTGGCCCCACTTAGAAGATAGTACTGGTATCTCTAAATCAATCTTTGGCCCCGGCGTACCAGTTACCTGGTTTATTGATAGCCAAGGTAGGGCCATAGCAACCAAAATTGGTGCTTATGCAAACAAGCAAGAATTATTTGATCAAGTAGAGAAGGTGTTTGGAGTTAAGTGATGAATTACTTTGATTATTTCATCATCCTTGTTTTGTTAATTGCTTTTTACGCAGGGTATAAGAGCGGCTTAATTAAAACAATTTTTAGCACAGTTGGCTACATTTTGGGTGGGGTGCTGGGATTAGTTGCTGCAGTTAATTACCTAGCTACCTGGCAGAGCCAATTACAAAAAGTGATTTTGGCACTTGTGGCTATTCTCCTAGGTGCAACATTAGGTGAGTTTTTGTTAGGAAAAGTTGGCATGATATTTAGAAAAGTGCTTTTCCTGCCACCTTTTAAATTCATTGACTCACTCCTTGGCGCAAGCCTTTCGCTATTAAGGGCAGCTTTTATTCTCTATTTGGTTACTACCTTGCTAATTTTTTCATCCTTTAAATTAGCAATTGATTACATAAAACCTTCAAAGATCTATTCCTATACTGACTCACATCTGCCTGCTGTAATGGGTGAGGTAAAAAGTGAGATTAATAAGTTATTGCAGAAAGTGAATTAATCCTCACTCTTTGCCGTCTTTAAACCCTCTGAGATTAATTTCATTACATTTGGATCAGCAAGGGTTGTTGAGTCGCCAACAGATCTATTCTCTGCCACATCACGCAGCAACCTGCGCATAATCTTGCCACTTCTAGTTTTAGGCAGCTCGGCAACCACCATAATTTGCCGCGGCTTTGCTATTGGGCCAATCTGCTTTGTCACATGATCTCGCAGCTCTTTAACTAACGCATCCCCTATGGCTGATTCAATTCCACCTCGTAAAATTACAAAGGCAACAATTGCCTGACCAGTCATCTCATCATTTGCACCTACTACTGCAGCTTCGGCAATCACTGGGTGAGAAACCAATGCTGATTCAACCTCCGTAGTTGAGATTCGATGACCAGATACATTCATCACATCATCTACCCGTCCAAGTAACCAAATTGCACCATCTTTATCAAGCTTTGCACCATCACCGGCAAAGTAAACTCCATCAAAGCGTGACCAGTATGTTTCCTTGTAACGCGCTGGCTCTTGCCAAATTCCACGCATCATTGATGGCCAAGGTTTTGTTAAGACTAAGTAACCTGCCATGCCATTACCAACTGCTTTACCATCATCATCAACTACTTGGGCATAGATACCAGGCAGTGGTTTCATCGCACTTCCTGGCTTTGTTGCAGTTACTCCAGGAAGGGGTGAAATCATTATTGCGCCAGTCTCTGTCTGCCACCAGGTGTCAACAATTGGGCAATTATCTTTTCCAATTACCTGCCGATACCACATCCACGCCTCTGGATTAATTGGTTCGCCTACTGAACCAAGCAGGCGAAGGGATGAAAGATTTGATTTATTTGGATACTCATCCCCCCACTTCATCCAGGTTCTAATCAAAGTTGGCGCGGTATATAAAATACTCACCTGGTACTTTTCAATTAACTCAAATAATCGCCCCTTACTTGGGGTATCAGGTGTTCCTTCATACATCAGCTGTGTTGCACCATTTATCAGCGGCCCATAAACAACATATGAGTGGCCGGTAATCCAACCAATATCTGCGGTGCACCAATAAATATCTCTCTCAGCCTTTAAATCAAAGACGGCGTGATGGGTAAAGGCTGCTTGAGTTAAGTAACCACCAGTAGTGTGATAAATACCTTTAGGTTTTGCAGTAGTTCCTGAGGTGTAGAGAATAAATAAGCCATTTTCAGAGTCAAAAAACTCACACTGATGTTTATCAGATTGCTTCTCAACAAGCTCATGCCACCAGATATCTCTTGAATCATCAAAGGCGGTTTCTTGGCCAGTTCTTTTCACCACCAATACATTTTTAACATTTGTCTTACCCTTAAGCGCCTCATCTACTGCTGGCTTTAGCGCAAAGGGTGCACCCTTTCTAAAGCCACCATCTGCGGTAATAACCAAAGATGCATCTGCATCTTGGATTCGAGATAACAATGAGTCGGCAGAAAATCCACCAAAAACTACTGAGTGCATCGCACCCAATCTTGCGCACGCAAGCATGGCAACTGCCGCCTCTGGAATCATTGGCATATAGATCGCAATTCGATCTCCCTGTTTAATGCCTAACGCTTTTAAAGCATTTGCTGCCTGGCACACCCTTGATAAAAGATCGGCGTAGGTAATTGTTTGGGTATCTCCTGGCTCACCTTCAAAGTAGAAGGCAACTCGATCCCCCCTGCCTTGCATTACATGTCGATCCAGGCAGTTGTATGCAGCATTTAATCTTCCACCAATAAACCATTTAGCAAAAGGTAGTTGCCAATCAACAACCTGATTCCATTTTTGATCCCAATGCAATCGATTGGCCTGCTTTTCCCAAAATGCTAAGTGATCTTTATCAGCCTGATCATAAATATCACTTTTTGCATTCGCATTATCAATAAATGTTTTTGTCGGGGGGAAGGTGCGATCCTCATAGGAGAGATTCTCAAGAGATTTACTACTCATAGTAAGGAAGAGGTTATCAGCGATAAGTTTTCCCCACTAGATAGAGAAATACTTTTCTGCCCACCGCTCTTAGATACTCTTTGGCTATCTGATAAAGCCCATGCAATTAAACAATTTAAGAGATGGAGCTTTATGTTAACTGCCACTTTAATAACCTTAATTACCCTGCTGGAGCGACTGCTCGCCTCTGGCACCTTGGCCGCTGGGCTATCGGCGCTCTTTAAAAAGGCGCTGGTACTGCTTGGTGCTTACTAAGGTAGGCCGAATTTAATGCGCAGTTGGGGCGGTGATTTCTAAAACCGCCCCAAATGTGGTGGAATTGGCCGTAATCCCGTAAGGAAATTACAACTAAAAAGCTCTTGGCAGCAATGCTGCGAAATCTTTTAAGTTACTAATAATGGGAGAAGAAGATGCCAGCTGTTGTTTTACTAGGTGCACAGTGGGGCGATGAGGGCAAGGGAAAAGCAACCGACCTGTTAGGTGATCAGGTTGATTATGTAGTCCGCTATCAAGGCGGCAACAATGCCGGACACACAGTTGTAATTGGTGATCAAAGGTACGCACTCCACCTACTACCTTCAGGAATCCTCTCACCAAATGTAATTCCAGTAATTGGCAATGGCGTGGTGATAGATCCGGCGGTATTGCTGGCGGAGATAAAAGGATTAAATGAGCGAGGTATTAATACTTCAAAATTAAAGATTTCAACAAATGCGCATTTAATTACCCCATATCATCGAACAATCGATAAAGTTTCAGAGAGATTTTTAGGAAAATCAAAGATTGGTACCACCGGACGTGGCATTGGCCCTGCCTATGCGGACAAGATAAATCGAATTGGTATTCGCGTGCAGGATCTATTTGATCTATCTATTTTAAAACAAAAGGTTGAAGCTGCCTTGCATGATAAAAATCAGATTTTAATTAAAGTCTTTAATCGCAAAGGAATAACTGTTGATGAGGTAATTGATGAGTATTTAGATTATGCCCAGGTATTAAAACCTTATGTAACTGATACATCACTCTTACTAGATCAAGCACTTTCACAAGGCAAAGTGGTATTACTAGAGGGCTCCCAAGGAACATTGCTTGATGTTGATCATGGCACCTATCCATTTGTTACCTCATCTAATCCAACCGCTGGTGGGGCATCGACCGGCTCTGGAATTGGCCCAACCAAGATCACGCGTGTGATTGGAATTCTTAAGGCATACACCACCCGAGTTGGCAGTGGTCCATTTCCAACTGAGTTATTTGACGCCGATGGTGAGGCACTTAGAAAAATTGGTGGTGAGGTTGGTGTTACTACTGGCCGCAATCGAAGATGTGGCTGGTTTGATGCCCCAATTGCAAGATATGCAGTTCGAATAAATGGTTTAACAGATTTCTTTTTAACCAAGCTAGATGTTTTAACTGGCTGGGAGAAGATTCCAGTATGTGTGGCGTATGAGATTGATGGGCTTCGAGTTGAAGAATTACCAGCATCTCAAACTGATTTCCACCATGCCAAGCCAATCTATGAATACCTACCAGGTTGGAGCGAGAACATCTCTAAAGCTAAATCAGTTGCAGATCTACCTAAAAATGCGCAGGAGTATGTAAAGTTTTTGGAGAAAATCTCTGGTGCACCAATTAGCGCCATTGGGGTGGGTCCGGGCCGGGATGAGACAATTGTGGTGAGGGATTTAATCAAATGAGTAATCAAGATTTTGTAATTGCAAATGTATTGGCAGATAGATATGCCACCAAAGAGATGGTGGTGATCTTTAACCCAATAAGTAAAATCATTGCAGAGCGCACCTTTTGGATCACAATCCTTAAATTACAGAAAAAAGCTGGCCTGCCAATTACCGATAGTGATATCGCAGCTTATGAAAAGGTTATCGATAAGGTTGATTTAGCTGCAATCAAAAAGCGTGAGATAGCAGTTCGCCATGATGTGAAGGCCAGGATTGAGGAGTTTAATAAGTTAGCAGGGGTTGAAAAGATTCATATTGGTATGACCAGTCGAGATTTAACTGAAAATATTGAGTTGATCCAGATTAGAGATGGTTTAAATCTTGTAAAAAAGCGAACACTTGAAACATTGTTTTTACTTGAGAAAAGTATTACTAAGTATGAGAAAACCTATATTGCAGGGCGTAGCCATAATGTGCCGGCGCAGGTAACAACCTTAGGTAAGAGATTTGCAAGCTGCGCGCAGGAGTTAATCTACTCACTCTCATCCTTAGATGAATTAATCTCTAGATTGCCCCTTCGCGGCCTTAAAGGGCCAACTGGAACAGCAGCTGATCAAATCTCAGCATTAGGTAGCACTAAAGATTTAGCAAAACTTGAATCACAGATCGCTGAAAGCTTTGGTTTTGAAAACACCTTAACCAGTGTTGGCCAGATCTATCCAAGATCAATTGATTTTGAGGTTGTTTCAAAGTTATTACAGATTGCATCTGCCCCATCATCTTTTGCAACCACAATTAGATTGATGGCAGGCTCAAAGCTTGCCAGTGAAGGATTTAAAGCTGGCCAGGTTGGCTCATCTGCCATGCCACATAAGATGAACTCCAGATCATCTGAGCGCATCAACGGGATGATGGTTTTACTTCGTGGTTACACCACCATGGCTGCTGATTTAGCTGGGGATCAATGGAATGAAGGAGATGTCTCCTGCTCTGTGGTCAGACGTGTTGTAATCGCTGATTCATTTTTTGTAATCGATGGTCTTCTTCACACCTTTATGACCATCTTAAATGAGTTTGGTATTTTTGAAGATGAGATAAATAAAGAGCTAAAGGAGCAATTACCATTTCTTGCCACCACCCAAATCTTGATGGCATGTGTGAAAGCTGGCATGGGACGAGAGGCTGCCCATGAGGTAATTAAAAAACATGCCACTACAAAATCAGCTGATCAATTTTTCACATCCCTAGTTAATGAAAAGGATTTCCCACTCTCCCTTGTTCAATTAAATGATCTAATCAAAAACCCAGCAGATTTTGCAGGAGATGCCATCTCTCAATCAAATGAGATTGCGCATCAGATTAAAAAGCTAACAAAGGGTGAGATAACAAAGGTTGATCTAGAAGATTTGATTTAAATCATTATGCAAAAAGATCCACAGATTGCATTTAAGGTTAAAGAGATTTTAAATATTATAAAAGAGATCGCACCTGGTGGTTTAGTTGAGCTTAGGATTCCACCCTACGCTGTGATTCAATGTGTTGCAGGGGGTAATCACAAACGGGGAACCCCACCAAATACAGTTGAGATGAGTGGGCAGGTTTTAATCCAGTTGATAAAAGAGCCAAGCAGCTATCACAAGCTATGCGCCCAAGGTGATATTGCCGCCTCTGGGATCAATAGTGATTTATCCCAGATTTTTGTGATTGCCGCTACTAAATACCCAGCACAATAGCCTGATTTGCCACCCACCCAGGCGCATTCGCTAATCTTTGCCCTACGACAGATATCAAGAGTATGAAGGAGGCCAAATCGATGGGACGCGGCCGTTCAAAAGCAAAACAAACCAAGGTTGCCCGGGATCTTAAATACTCTAATCAAGAGATGGATTTAGAGAGTCTGGCAAAAGAGTTGCATGATCAAGCACCGGTAAAAAAAGGTGATGGCGATGATGATACCTATGCAGATCCATACGCCAATGATAATTACAACCCTCGTTGATAATTACTTCAAAGATATTACTGATCATTAAAAGTTGGTATTTAAAATAGTAAAATAAGTAGTACCTTTTGCAAATGCGTCCAACCCCATATGTGGCCTCCCTTCGAATCTATGAGCCAATAGATTGTTTTTCAATTGCAGATCAACAGCGCTGGTCACAAATTGCTATTACCTCCCCCACCGGCTTTGATGAACAAAGACAGGCATTAGCTAGAACAATTAGTAATCAGCCCCCAACACTTAGGCCAGATGGTGCTCACCTACTAGATCATGAAGGGCAGCGTTATATCGCTCCCTGGTCAACTACAACAAGATGTTGGACAGCCTTAGATGATTTTAAAGCCACCCTGCCATCAAATTTAGTTAAGTTTTTTATCCCACAAACAATTGAGGATTCAATTAAGGCCACCCAGGAGATTGTTGAAGATAAGGTCTCACATATTCTTACCTCAACCTGGAGTATTCCACCCCGCTGGTTTGCATTATTTAAACCAGAGGAGCGATTACGTGGCGTTAATGAGGATGGTCACTTCACCATCATGCGAACATCAATTGGTAATGCAAAGCAGCGTGCCAGCTTTGCCCATGAAGCGGTGCTCTCCGCCTTTGGAGTTGGGGCGGTGGAGGATGAGATCGCCACATTAATCTCCTGGTTTGAGATCTTTAATCCAAAATCAATTGTGGAGTTAGATTATGGCGGTCTTGCCAATTACCTTAATAATTTACTTATCCAAAATGGTGAATCAGGGTTGGATGCTGATCTATCAATTGAGGATGTCACCAGCTCAGTTGCAGGTCTTGCAGCAGGTGATGGCGCACTGGCAGGAAGAGGTTATGAAAGGTTGCTCTCGCGTTGGCGAAAGGTGGCCGCATTAGAAAGTGCCACCTAGCCTTGCTTGAAATCAAGGATAGATAGCAGGGTGAATCACCACTTGTCCTTAATTTCAATAAACGGGATACTTACCCCATAAGGGTTAAACCGGACAGTTTTCACCCTTTGATTTGATCAAAAGCGGTGAGGTTTTAGGAGGATCAGGTGAGTCAACACAATCTGGCAAGCTCGCCATCACAGGAGCGCTTGTTAACCCCAGCAGAGGTTGCCACCTTATTTCGGGTTGATCCAAAGACGGTAACAAGATGGGCAAAGGCGGGCAAGTTAACCTCAATTAGAACATTAGGTGGTCACCGCAGATATAAAGAGTCTGAGGTTCGCCAATTACTTAAAGTGAGCAATCCAAATCAGTTGGGTGGTAATTAATAATGAGTGAAGAAAAAAACAATCAAGAGAACAATCAAGAAAACAAAGCGAGGGATCCAAAGGGTAATGATCCAAAAGCTAATGACCCAAAGGCGATGATGCTTGCTGCGCTAGCTAAAAAACAAAAGGGCGGCAATAGCGGCAAAGCAGGTGGGCCAAGTAGTGGATCAAAGGTTGGCGCTGGTCAAACTGGAGGAGCAGCTCCAAAGATGCATCGGCGTAAAGCTGGCTCTGCTTAAGTTGTGTTGCACCTAAACCAATTATCAGATGCGCAACAGCTAAGTGTCTTAGCCCTACTTCAAAGGGCAACTGATTTTGATCAAACCCCACCAATCTCAGATCACATCCTGCTTCACCTTCGCCATGGCGGAGATAAAGATGACTCCCACCTTTTACTTTATGAAGGTGATGATCAAGGGAAAAAACTAATTGGCTACGCCCACCTTGATCAAACTGATCAGGTAGCAGGCCCCTCTGTTGAATTGGTAGTTGATCCAAACCATCGCAAAACCGGTGCTGGCAAAGCATTACTTGCCAAGGCGATTGAAATCTGTGGCCAAAATCTTCGTCTGTGGTCACATGGAGATCTACCAGCTGCCAGCGCACTTGCTGAATCAAATAATTTTCAACGGATCAGAACCGTCTTACAGATGAGCCGGCGATTAGATGAGATCACGCCAATAAATCAGATTGATAAGCAGATTGTGATCAGATCTTTTCTGCCTGGTATTGATGATCAAAGCTGGCTTGAGCTTAACAATAAGATATTTGCCAATCACCCAGAGCAGGGTAATTGGCAGTTAACAGATTTAAAGCTGCGCCAAAAAGAGGATTGGTTTGATCCAGCAGGATTTTTTATCGCCGAACAAAATAAGCAGATGATTGGCTTTGTGTGGACCAAGGTGCATGGGGCAACCTCCCATCAACATGATGACAGCCCATCCCATGATCATGAGGGAATTGGTGAGATCTATATAACTGGGGTTGATTCAGCACTTGCCGGCGGTGGGGTTGGTAAATCTCTAACTATTACCGGACTTAATTACATGAAGTATCAAGGAATTGAAAATGCGATCCTTTATGTTGATGAGGATAATCAGGCAGCCTATGGCTTATATAGCTCCTTAGGTTTTAAACAATCTGGCAAGGATTGTTTATTTAAATTTAAAAATCCTCAGTAAATGTAAAGAGCGCCTCAATATATGGCTCACCAGTTATGCCAAGTAAATGCCCATTTGGCGGTGCGCTCATTGGTTGAATGCAGATACCTGTCTCATCTTGGGTATTGATCTGCCAGTAAGGGGCATCTGATTCAATTCGCATTCTCACCGCCCCAGCCCAAACAATTTCTGCCACCCCTGAGCTTTGGGTAAATGTGTCATCTAATGGTTTGTCCATATCAGATTGGGTTGGCTTTATAAACTTTCCACTTGGCACATAATCACTATCACAAAGTAATATCTGATTAGCTGAAAAAGATAGGACAGCATTTTCTGACTTACCAATATCTCTGGCAATCCATGGGTGAAAACCAAGTGAGAATGGCAGATCACAACCATTATCTTCATACTCAAGGGACCAACGAAGACCATCATCTAAAACTTCAAAGCTTTGTATTACCTGCGCGCCAGCAAATGGTGGTGGCAGCTCCAGCAACTGTTTGCCAGAACCTAAATCTTGCCAGGAGGAGAAAAAGCCAAAGCCATTGATGGCATGGGGTGGCATAAATGTTGTTGGCAGTTGAAATTGATCCTGCCTACTATTTGTAATCAAACCATCCTTTATCCGGCCAACCCAGGGCGCCATCGCATACCAACCCCAATTTAAAACATCCCCAGCAAATGGGGTAACAAACTCCATATCCCGCCATTGCAAAGAGGCAAGGCGGGCGCCTTGATCTAAATCAATTGCAATTGAGATCTGATCCCCATCAATATTTAACATTGTTTAAATCTCATCCCTTATTTTTTATTTTTACTCACCCAATCACAGCTGCGCTGATCTCTTGAAATTGTAATGGCAATAGCCAGCTGGCTTAGAAAGAGAAAAAAAGGTGATCACCTGCGCCAAGCTGGTATTTTCTTAAAACCACAATTCAAGTGCTACTAATCCTTCACAGCATGCCCAAAATCACCTGGCCAATACCAAAAGCTGATTTTGGCGGTAGGATTTGACCCTATTTATAAGCCTGGCAGTAAAAAGTGATACATCTTTATATATAGGTATCTAAAAAATAGGTATTTATTCTTGATGGTGCTTAGATACGGGGCGATAAAAAAATCAGGGGCCTTTAGCTCAGTCGGTAGAGCAACGGACTTTTAATCCGTGGGTCGTCGGTTCGATCCCGACAGGGCCCACGCACAAAGTAAGGGGTAGGTTGGATTAAATGTCCGATTTGTCCCTGATCAGCGACAAATACCCACCTATTTCGTAGTAGTCAGTAGAGGCGGCGACGGCTGCATCTGAAAGACAAAACCGGTTAAAGAAGGACACTACTCGTGGCATTTAAGCGTTCTACCAAGACTCAGGTCGAGGCTGTTTCACCACAAGCCTGGTCTGTTACTGAGCTTGGCGCTTTCTACACAAACCACCGCAGTGAGTTTTTATCCCATGCAAATCGTGTTCTAAAAGACTCGGCAAAAGCTGAGGAGATTACCCAGGATGCGCTAATTAAATTTATGTTAGCCGCCCCTGAACTTGAATCAACTGATCACGCACTTGCTTATATCCACCGCACAATCGAAAACCTATGCATCGATCTATTCCGCATGGAGGGACGTCGTCCAAATCTTGTGGTTATCGATGATGCTCAAGCTGAGGTTGAAGCAACATATCAGGTATCAGGAGATCATGAAGCGGTTATCTCAGCAGCAGCTGATGCGGTAATTATTCGCCAAGCACTTTCACTTCTATCCCCAGCAGAGCGCGCAGCTCTTGTGATGTGGGAGGTTGAGGGCCGCTCAACTTCAGAGATTGCTGCCGAGCTTGGTATTAAAGAGTCTGCTGTTCGTCACACAGTCTCACGTGCTCGTGCCTCAATGCGCAAAATTCTTTCTACACTTATTGTTGATGAAAAGCGTGGTTTAACTGCATTAGATGCCCTTTCTACCACCTACAAAAAAGCAGCAGAGATCGCTGCAAAATCATCAAAGGCTGCCCTATCTCTTATTCTTGTTGTTGCTGCCTTCCTTGGCTTTAATACATTAACTGGCCGTGAAGGTGTTGTAACACCAGATGGCTCAGCAATCTCATTGCCAAGTGATAAATCAACAACTGATAAATCAACAGGTGATGAGGCAACTTCTGATCAAGTTGATTCAGTTGATCCTGAAATCTCAATTGCACTTGCTGCCTTCCAAGATCAGATCAAGGTTGTCTCCTCTCAGATTTCATCCCTTCGCCAAGCAGTTGTGGTATATAACTGGGCAGGACTTGATGCCTCCGGCACACCAATTGGCTTCTCTTCAAACTTAGGATCTCAAGTCACCGCCAATGCGCAGATGATCAAGTTCCCAAATCTTTCAACTGAATCATCATCTTCAATCTTTAAGGTGAGCCAAAATGGGGTTGATCTTCTTCTATCCCAAGATCTCTTCTATGTTGATGGCAAATTGACCGCCACCATCTTGCCCCTATTTGCCCCTGCCAACACCCCAGCGGTAATCACCTCAACTGAGCAATCAGTGAGTACTGGCTCAGATGGCTCAAAATTGATCATTACCTCGCTAAAACTGGCAAACACAGGCTCAGATGGTCAAAGCCCATCAGCTATAAATGTTAGAATTAAGGTATCGGCAGACGGGTTAGAGATTCTCGCTCAGTCAGCTCAGATCCTGTTCACAGGCTCAACACAATCTGAAGGGGTAATTTAACGATTACCAAAACTAGCTTTCCTATTGCCTCCTATAGGCGGTAGGGATACGAGATGAGGAAGCACGTGCTCTTCATTTCAACCGGTGGGAAAAGGGTCACTCATTGCTAATGAGTATCCCGCACTCACCAGCCAGATAAAAGATCGTCTTTTATCTGACTAAACGAAAGGAAAATAGTGAAAACTATTTCATTAAAGAAAGTATCTGCTGTTGCAGTTGCTTCGCTTGGATTCGGACTTTTGTCCGTTGTTCCGGCGCAAGCAGTAATCACGCTTCCAGTTTGGGTGGATACAGCAACAACTGTTGGCGGAGTAGCTATTACTTCTGACACATCAACCGTTACACGTACTCTTGATACACAGGTGAATGCTGCTGCAGTTAAGACAATTACAGCTCCGGCTGGCGCAGCAATCATATTTACTGTCAAGAGTGGTGCAGCATTTGTTACCACAAACATCATTGATATGTCTATCAATGGCGTAATTGTACAAAGCGATACGACTCTTGGTACTGCTGTAACAGCTGTAACTACAACAAGAAACTTGCCTTCACCAACAGTAACTACTACATATAACTATGTACTGACTGTTTACGAAACTGCTGGTACAACAAGAGCTGCTGCTACTTTGACTGCTACAATTCCAGTAGCAATCACTGTTAACCCAGCTTCGGGCTACAGCAACACATTGTCACAGGCTTATATTGTTGCAGGTAATGCTGGAACAATTGCAACCTCAACTACTGATTTATTGCCAGTTAATGTTACAAAAACTGCTGCAACTACAAATGCTGGAAGTATTTTGATCAATGCATTTGATGCAAAGAATGTTGCCATGACTACTCCAGGAACTGTAACGGTTTCCGTTTCAGGCGCTGGTGCTCTATCAAGCACATTCACTAACACAACAGATACACCAACAGCTGGTCAGTGCTCTGCAACTACAAATGCTCGCGTAGTTACATTTACTGCTGATGCTGTTAACAACGTCATTATTTGTGCTGACGGTACTGCTGGCGTTGGAACATACAAGGTTGAGGTAACTAACTCTGCCGGTGTAACACAAACTCTTGCAACAAAGACCGTTACATTCTTCGGTTCAGTAGCAAAGATTGTCGCTGATGCAAAACTTACAATCGGTACAGCTGGTGGAGGAACCACTGGTGACGCAAGTGCGGCCCGTACAACTACTGCCTCACCTGCAGTAATTGTTAAAGCTACAGATTCAGCAGGTAACCCAGTCACCGGCCTAACAATCTCAGCCGTAAGCTCTGATCTAACAGTCGTTAACTCAGCAATCACAATTAACGCTGACACTGCTGGGTCTACATACAGTTCAGGTGGAGCAGGTTTCTATAACGCTTCATTCTCAACACCTTCATCTGCAACATCAGGCAAGACTGCGACATTAACATTCCGCATTCTTGATCCATCTGATGTATTAGGTGTTGCATACCTAACCTCTGTTGTCACAGTGACAATCGGTGGCTCAGTTGCTACTGAGGTCTTGTCATTTGATAAGACTTCATACGCACCAGGTGAGGCAATGGTTGTAACTGTTACAGCTAAAGACTCTTCAGGTAACCCAGTAGCTGATGGAACTGCATCTCCTGCAATAACATTCAGCAAGGCTGTAGGCGGTTCTGCTCCAGGTGCATCAACTTACGTTGGTGGCAAGAAGTCAACCTCTGCTACTGCACCAACAGTATTTGCACCAGCAGTGGCTGGAGCTTTCTCAGCTCTTGCAACATCAGGCAATACTGCGAAATCTGCAATCACAGCATCATCATCTGTAACAGATGGTAATGCTGCTCTACTAACCCAGATCGATGCATTAAATGCAAAGATCGTAGCTCTTAATGCTCTTATCGCTAAGATCATGAAGAAGCTAGGTGTTAAGTAATAATTAATCCGTAAGGATTAAATAGAAGAGGCCCGGCCCCGCTTTAATTAGCGGGGCCGGGCTTTTTTATGGGCAAAAGTTTCATTTTCTAAGCAGAAATTTGATTACTTACTGTTGCTTAATAGCAACCTATCAATCACAATATTGGGTATGAAGATCTTGGTTAGGGCGCTGGTAGGAGTTGCTGTTGTTCTTGGTTTACTGGCACCTGTCAATGCTGACACAAATAATGATGGCAGACCTACCAATATCCCAGGTATTGATGTTCCAATAATTCCAGGTGTTAATGCCCCACCAGCTAGTGGTCCAGTTGAATCATTAACTGGGATTAATGGACCAACTCCGCCATCCCCGGGCCCACTGCCACCACCATTATTTAATAATGATGGCACTCCTTTCATTCCTGGCACACCAATTGAGTTGCCAGTTAGAGCAGATGGTGGTCAATATCGTTATGAGTATGACCCGCTGACAAATATGTATGTGCCACTAATGCCAGGGGATGCCTCCCCGCAGCCAATAGATCCCTTTGCAGGATTAGTTCCACTAGCTCCACCTTTATTTAACCAAGATGGCACACCATTTGTGCCAGGCACACCACTAGATATGCCGGTAAGGGCTGATGGCACAAAGCTTGAGTACCAATGGGATGCAAAAAATGGTCTTTATATTCCAATTGTTAATGGTGTTGTAATGAGTGAGGATGTTGCAATAAAACCATTTTATGGCAGTGATGGAAGCATCCTTGCTGGTAATGGCCCAATTACTGGCAGCTTAATATCTGTATCAAGTGTTGATCCACTAACTGGCAAAGAGGTACAGGTTGTTTATCGATCTAATCTGCCACCTGTTATCAATCCAGATGGCACCACCAATGATGCCAATCTAATTGGATCTAAAGCTTTTGATCTTTCGGCAAATCGATCAACCACCCCAATTGAGCAACAACAGGGCACATGGGCAGTTGTTGATAAAAATGGTGTTGTTATCAACACCATTGATTGCTCAAGCTTTGTATGTGGGGATGAAGGCAAATTAGGAGGCAAGATTGAGGAGCCCTCTTGGGCAAAGGGTGGATGCCCAGATGGTTGCAAATTGGTATTACAAGTGCCACCAAATCCAATTACTGGTCAAAGTATGGGTGGCTTCACCACAACAACAGCTAATAAAGTTATTTATCAAGGTGGGATATTTAAAGTAATCTCAACTGTTAATGGCAAGCAGGTAAGTAGAAGTATTCAAAATGGTGTTATTACCGATATTACTGGTGAGCGGGTTGAGCTAAGTACTGGTATTCAACTACCTTCTGTTATTAAAGATGCAAACCTAAAGAAGCAGGTTGATGCAGCATTAAAAACCGCTGATATTGATCCTGTAAAGACTGCAACTGGATATCAGCTATCAACGGAGGATTCACTTCCTGCAATTGATTCAACCCTTAAAGTAGTTGCTGTTAAAAAGGGTGCTAAAGCAAGAAATCTAAAACTAACTGTTGATCAAACAGGTGAATTGTTTGTGCCAACAACTGCTGATCTTTCTGGGTATGAGATCCAGATCAAGCGGGGCAGTAAGGTGCTTACAAAGGTAGCTGTTGCTTAAAGCTTTACCGAAATAGTTGCAGCCTTCTTCTTTGGAATAGATAACTCAATCTTGTAGTTTCCTTTAACAACCTGCTTATCAAAGACAAAGTAAGGTTTACCTGCACCGTCATATCTAATCTCACCGGTATCGACTAATTTACCTTTGCTATTTAATAATTTTACTTTTGTAGTTAGTAAGTCCACTCCCTTTGGAATGTTACTGACTACAAGCAGTGAGCCATTCTCATCCTTGGTGGTAATCAAAGATTTAGTACTTACTTCTCTTGCAGCTGTCAGGGCAGCAATCTCAACCTTTTTAATCTCTTCAAATTGTAGATTAGCTGCAGCGCACTCTGGTGTTGTTGATGCTGGGAAAACAGAACAAGGACGTGAGCCATTGCGGATGTAATCATCCTGGGCTTGCTTAAGTGCTTTTTGTTCTGCCTCAATTATATCTTCTTGAAATTTTGCAGCCGCTGCCACTTGTTTCTTAGTTTCATACGCTAAGTTTTCAGCAGAACACTCTGGCGTAATTGATGCTGGATAAAGCGTGCAGGGGCGAGAACCATTGCGGATGTATTCAATCTCTGCACTTGCCTTGGCTGCCTCTTCAGCTTTAATCTGATCTTTAACCTGTTGCTCTGCCGCAGCTACTCGCTTACTGGCTTCATAATCTAAATTCTGTGCTGCACATTCAGGTGTAATAGATGCTGGGTAAACACTGCAAGGGCGAGAGCCGCTAGCAACGTAATCGCGCGCTGCTTGTTCTTTGGCACGATTTTCAGCATCAACTAAATCTTGAGCACGTTGCACTTCAGCTGCTGCTTGCCTTGCTTGTTCTTCGGCAAGATTTTGTGCAGCACATGCTGGTGTTACCGACTCTGGGTAATCACGGCACCCGGCATTTGCAACTGGAGCTGAGGTAAACATAAATCCTGTTGAAAGCAGTGATGCCAAAAGGCTAAGAATTGCTATCCGAATACGCATTAGATAAGTATAAATTGAGCCTTGAATATAAACAATGCAGGGGTATTCACAGACAATTCACCCCTGTCTCACTTCATATTTGCACCCCCTAACCCCTAAAATAAACCCCATAAGGAGAGCATTCACAAAGATGCTCCTCTTACCCCCTAAAAAAAGAGTTAAGGATGTGGGAGAAGATGAAAAAGACTAAGGCACTTGTATTAGTAGGAGCCCTTCTTGGATCAGTACTACTTTCAACTGAGGCTAGCGCTGCTGCCAAGATTACAACTGGCACCTCCTGCACAACCAAGCAGAAGAACAAGACTACAAAGGTGACCTCAAAAGGATCCACTGAGACCTATAGGTGTAGAACCAACCCAATAGCTAAAGGTTCTGCTGCTAAGAAGCTCGTATGGGTATCTTCAACCTGTATTGACATTGATAAAATTTACAAAGACACAGTAATTGAGTTGAACAAGTTTAAAGCTGATCCAAGTGCGTCAGCAGCACAAAAAGATAGTAAAACTACAGAGGTTGAAACATATAAAACCTATGTAGAACTTGCTTGCGCAAAGGGTTACTAAAAAAGAGTTAACTTAAAACCCCCGGCTACTTTTGGTTGCCGGGGGTTTTTCTTTGTAATTGAGGAAATTGCTTTCGTTTAGTTCCAATCGCGCCTTGTAATTAATTGCTAGTTGAAGCCCGGTATCTTGTATCTAGCTAGCTGTATTAACAATCCTGTTGGGAATAAATCGATATGGACATCTGTTCTATGCCATAACTCAGAAATTCTGAGCCTTGTTGCGATTTGCCTTGGAGGCGGAGTGAATCAATCAGGATAAATAAGAAAAGGAAATATCAATAATGTCCAATTCCATTTTGGATCAGTACGAAAAAAGTGAATACACAAGCTCCAGGCCGCATCCAATTGGCCGGCCACCAAAACTTACAGCTGAGATGATCGAGCAGTTCTGTGATCTGTTAATTCAAGGTCAAACAATCGCCAGAGCTGCATTATTGACTGATATAAGCGAAAGCACTATTTACCGCTGGCTTGTCCTTGGTAAAAAAGAAGGAGCTGAAGCAATTTATGTTGAGTTGGTAGAACGAGTTCGAGAGGCTACGGAGTGCTCAGAGTTTGAACTGCTCCAAAGATTAAGGAAGGCGGGGGATAAACCAGAGCACTGGAGAGCAACAGCATGGATGCTTGAACGTCGTTTCCCAGAGAGATATGGAAAAAAGGCTTCTGATAACCCTGATTTTGAGAAGATCAAATCCGAATCTTCATCAGGCGGGCTAGCAGCAGTGATATAAAACTTTTGCAGTTTTAGCTACAAAGTAGCCCTAGATGTATCTAATGCAATTGGGGCTACTTTACTTCGAGTTTTAAGAGTTTTAAGAGCCAGTATTAACTATTTGCCTAGAGTATTTCATACATGCATTTACTCATCATCAATGAGTAAGCAAATCAGAAAATGCTAACTGCCAAATAACAGTGTTCAAGAGTGGGAAGAATAAGAAAAGCCCGGCCCCGCTAATTAAAGCAGGGCCGGGCCTCTTCCATTTAATCCTTACGGATTAATTATTACTTAACACCTAGCTTCTTCATGATCTTAGCGATAAGAGCATTAAGAGCTACGATCTTTGCATTTAATGCATCGATCTGTGTTAGTAGGCCAGCATTAGCATCTGCTACTGATGAAGCTGCAGATAAAGCAGATCCTGCAGTGTTACCAGATGTAGCAATTGCTGTGAAAGCACCAGGTACTGATGGTGCAAATACTGACTGTACGCCAGTAGAAGATGTTGATGATCTTGTGCCACCAACATAGAAGCTAGCTGCAGGTGCAGTTCCACCAACAGATTTGCTGAATGTAATTGCTGGTGCAGCTGCACCATCAAATACTGGGTTTCCAGCAGAGTCTTTAGCTGTACGAGTGATCGTCATTCCTTCACCAGGTGCATATGATGTTTTATCAAATGCAATGGTTTCAGTTGAAATAGATCCACCAACAGTTACATCAAGAGTTGTGGTTAGGAATGTAGTTCCATCACCAGCTGGATCAACAGTTCTAATTGTTAATGTGGATTTTCCTCCTGAAGCAGCAGCAGCTGAAGTTGAGAAGTCACAGTTATAGAATCCAACTCCGTTTGTGCTTGAGCCAACGGTTGCAGCACCATCATCTAGTAAACAGGTTCCACCTGTTACTACAGTTGTAGTACCTGAAACAATTGCTGGCACTCCAGAAGCAGCGATATTCGCTGCTTGACCAAGTGAATCAGTTGCCTTAACAATGAAAGCAGGTGTAGTTGCAGTTCCACTTGTAGTTGTTACTGTTGCGGGAGCAGCTGAGTTACCAACTTCTGTTGCAGCAGCACGAGTGGTAGCGGCTTTACCAGTTGTGAAACCAGCGCGGCCAATTGTGTAGTTTTTAGTTGAAACTTCAATCTTAGCCACATCACCATATGAGGTGAATGATCTTGTGCCTAGGACTGTTTTTGTTCCAGATACTGAGTCTGTAACAGAGATTGTTACTGTTCCAGGACCGGCAGTTCCATCGGTACTGATATGGCAAGATGCAACGTTATCGGTACCAGTTAGCGTCAAAACTGATGAACGCACTGTTCCGGCAGCTGCAGTACCACTGTTGTTACAAAGAACTAGGCCAGAGCCTGTGATATCAGCTGTAACTGTGTGTAGGTTACCGGCAGCAGAGCCATTGCCATTAACCAAAACAACTGCTACTTGAGCAATGTTGTTTGGTGCAGCAGAAGTACCCTTAGCAGCAGATCTTGGTTTGGCATCTTCTGCAACAGTGTAATTGGTTAAAGTAGTTGTTGCACTGTTTTGGGTAACTGCAAGGGTTGTAGGAACTCCCATGCGAATGATTGATGCTGAGGGAGATAGTTGTGTAGCAGCAACAACTGTGATAGAAATTGATGAGCTAATTTCAGTTCCAGATTGAATACCATCTGGAGTAGCAGTTGTGTCATGCCAGACCTTCATCGTATAAACACCAGCTTTACTTGGCGTAAATGTAAATGAACCAAATCCAACTGTTGCACTAGAAGTGATAGTGCTTCCAGCTGTGGTAGCAGCTGCTACTAATTCAAGCTTGCCTGTTCCAGCTCCGGCAACAGCAGTTCCATTCCAGCCTGTTGGGTAAGTTGCGGTCGTGTTTGCTGCAGCTCCATCTACACCAAGAGCTCCACTGATTGCTACTTCTCCACCTGCAGGTAGTGAGGTAAATGCAGCTTGGAATAGCATTTGATCTCCAACAACGCGAGTCGCAGAAGGTACAACTGCTCCAATGTTTACAGCAACCACAGCGCCTTGGGTTGGAGTAGTGGTAGATCTAGTTAAGTTAATCGATGTTACGTTGCTTGTTATGTAAGCCGCCTGCGCCGGAACCACAGACAAAAGTCCGAATCCAAGCGAAGCAACTGCAACAGCAGATACTTTCTTTAATGAAATAGTTTTCACTATTTTCCTTTCGTTTAGTCAAATAAAAGACGATCTTTTATCTGGCTGGTAGGAGCGGGATACTCATTAGCAATGAGTGCTCAACAACCTGAGGTGAAAGGAAATAATGTGGGGACTATAGGTTTAGTTTGTTTTTAAGTATGTCTCCAGCTTCACTAATCTCCTCTTGCAGGACTTGGGTATAAATCTTGAGAGTAATCATGGGTGAGGCGTGACCTAACAACTTTTGTGCCGTAGTGACATGGATCCCATGCCGTTTTAGGATGTAGGCATAGGTTTTTCTAAGGGAGTGAATATTTACATCATGGGCTGCAAGTGATTTTGCTAGTGAGTTTCGAGACTTTGGTAAAGGTTTAAATTGACCAAGGTATGGAACTTTTCTATGGCTCGCAGAGGATTTAGTATCTCCATGAATGGATTTTGTAACATGAATAAAACCATCATAAATATCACTTTGTTTTAAAACTACCGCCTCACCCCAGCGAAGTCCATGCAAGGCAAGAAATCTTATTTGTTGGTCATAACGGCCAAAGTTTTGCGCAAGAATGTAGTCCCAGGTCATAAACTTGCTCTCACTCACCTTAATTTTTGGCGGTTTTAAGCCTTCAACCGGTGAGTTTTCAATAAATCCCTGCTCTGTGGCTGAGCGAAAAATTGATCTAAGTGCCATCAAGGTTTGATAAGAGGTTTGGGGCGGTAGTTTTGAAAGAGTTTGAGCAAACTCAAACCTTGACAGGGTTTTTACCTCTCTAGCTCCATAAGTGGGATAAATGTTGCGGCGAAGTGCGCCTGTGTAATTACTATGGGTTTTTCGAGTTATATCTTTTGATTCTAAAATTGTGTTAGCTAAGTCAGTAAGTATCATCTAAGAAGTATGCGGAAGATGATCAGTAATGGCAACTAATTTCTAAGCAGATGCCTTTTTTAAGCGATCATTGATGGCATCGGCGATCCCATCACCTTGTGGTTGGATTACAAAGACAGTACTTAATTCAAGGTTATCTGCCTCTCTTAGCGCTTGATATAAAAGCTTTGCATACTCAATATTATTTTTTGGGCTTGCTAATCTAATTACACCCTCAGGTGTTTTGATATCACTAAGCGCAATAAAGCCATCACCAGGCTTAGGTGTTTGATCAAGAATAACTTTGGCAGATGGTGAGTAGTGTGACTCAAGTAAACCAGATGCTTTGGTATCAACTTTCTTAGTTGCATCCGGCTCAATCCCCGTTGCATCTTTAATCATTAAATGAGTGATAGCACCAGGGCGCAAGATAATTGGAGTTTGGGTTGTGCAGTCGATGATTGTCGACTCAACCCCAACCTCACAAGAGCCACCATCTAATATCAAATCCTTGCTATCTAAAAAGGCGCCAAGCTCTGCCTCAACCGCCTTTGCTGTTGTTGGTGAAACCTTGCCAAACCTATTTGCGCTGGGGGCTGCAACGCCCGCACCTCCTTGTTGTTCAAACTCAGACAAAAGAGCAAGGGCAAGTGTTTGATCAGGAATACGAATACCAACATTATCTTGACCACCTGTAATGAAATCCTTTGCTAATGCCGTTCTTGGCAGGATCAATGTCATTGGCCCTGGCCAAAAGGATCTTGCAAGTTTGATTGCATACTCTGGTATTTCACGGGCCCACTTATCTAGCTGCTTTAGATTGGAGATGTGAACAATCAATGGGTGATCAGAAGGTCTGCCCTTTACTTGATAGATCTTTTTTACAGCAATCTCATTGGCAGCATCAGCGCCAAGGCCATAAACAGTTTCAGTTGGAAAGGCAACTAGATCACCATTGATCAAAGAGGTGGCAGCATCTTTGATGGCAGCGGCTGTGCAGCTTGCGATAAAGGACATGCGGTAATTCTCCCACCTTTATGAGGAGTGCATTCTTGAGCGCGTTATTCAGTTTTGATCAGGTAATAATCCAAGATACCCTTGGCCTTCCACTTGTCCCCATCGTCTAGTGGCCTAGGACGTCGCCCTTTCACGGCGTTAACACGGGTTCAAATCCCGTTGGGGACGCAAAAGAATTGGAAGAGATTTCAATTCTTTTAAAAGCTGGCCCAGTAGCGCAGTTGGTTAGCGCGCCGCCCTGTCACGGCGGAGGTCGCGGGTTCAAGTCCCGTCTGGGTCGCTACTTATTTATTTTCTTTTTTAAATCCGCCATTGGCGGAGGAGAAAAATAAGATGGGTAAGTATGAAGTTGGCTTGGTAGCTCAGTTGGTACGAGCGAACGACTGAAAATCGTTAGGTCGCCGGTTCGATCCCGGCCCAAGCCACCAGATTGTTTTTTAAAAACAAACTCTCCTGCCAGCCTTTAAATCTTTAGATCACTCTGCAGATCTTGGCCAAGATTGCTAGCTGAAAAGCGGTAACCAACATTTCGCACTGTGTCGATAATTGATTCAAACTCAGGGCCAAGCTTTGAGCGAAGACGTCGGATATGAACATCAACAGTTCTAGTTCCGCCAAAGTAGTCATATCCCCAGATCTCCTGCAAAAGTTGTGATCTTGAAAAAACTCTGCCTGGGTGTTGGGTTAGATACTTAAGTAATTCAAACTCCTTATAGGTTAAATCTAATGAGCGACCCTTTATCTTCGCGGTGTAGGAGTCCTCATCAATTACCAACTCACCACTTCTAATCTCTTTAAGGGAGGGGTTTTTGGCAAGGGCTGCAATCACCTCTTTACCAATCACCACTCTAATCCTGGCATCAAGCTCTGCCGGTCCTGCTGTATCTAGGATTACATCAGCAACTGCCCAATCAGCATTGATCGCAGATAAGCCGCCCTCAGTTGTGATCACAATAATTGGCACACCCACCCCAGTTGCAATAAGTAATTTGGTAAAGGATTTACTTGCAACTAGCTCCTGTCTGGCATCAATTAGCAGACAATCAACTGGTGGCAGATCAAGGAGCAATGAAACCTCAGCGGGTGAGATCTTCACATTATGTTGCAACAAACCAAGGGCGGGCAGCACCTGCGCACTTGCCCCAGATGAGTTTGTTAGCAGTAATAGGTTTGCCATAAGAGTGCAAGAATACCGCTATGGAATCTTTGCTGCCACTTCTTTTACTGCTATCGATCACCTCGATCGCAGGCTTTATCTATCGCACCAAAAAAGGTGTAATTAGAAAGGGCAAGAGATTACAGATTACCCAGCAGGAGATTGCAGGTACTTATGGTGATCGGCTTACTATTTTGCAATTTTCCACCACCTTCTGCTCTGAGTGTCGGGCGGCAAAGGCGATTGTTAAAAGTGTGGTGGCAGATCTAGCAGGTGTTAACTATCTTGAGATTGATGCTGAATCAAATCTTGAGTTGGTAAGAAGAGTTGATATTAGATCCACCCCCACCACCATCTTTTTAGATAAAGCAGGGTTTGAGATTGCCCGGGCAAAGGGTGCGCCTAAGCGTGATCAATTAGTGAAGGTAATCACAGCTCTCTAACCCCACCCATTCTCTTGCAAAGGGCTCGCAGGAAGTATTTGAAAAAGTAATCTAAAATCTAACCTATGTTCTCAATACAGCCGGTGTTCTTCACCAAGCGACGGGTAATTGATTTCTCCCGTGCTAAGGGTTGTATGTGTTGGTTTAAGTAATTAATTAGTTTTTTTATTTAATTAATCTTTTAAACCAATTACAAAGGAGAGAAAAGTGTCAGATAGTATTCAAAGTAAACCGCAGGTTTTAATTGATGCCAGAGGGCCAAGGTATAGCGCAGCTTTAACATCAATTGTCTTATCAATAGCTTTAGTCACTGAGTCAAGTTTAATTATTGGCTTTCAACTTGCAGTCTTTTTAACCGCTGTCATATTTGGTCTTAGAAGATCAATCTATGGCTTGATCTATCGCAATCTGATTCAGCCACGTTTGTCAGGGCCGGTGCCAAGTGAGGGTGAGGCAGCTCCAAGATTTGCGCAATTAATTGGCGCACTCTTTGCATTTGTCGCATTACTTGGTGGTGTAAGTGGAAATAGCGCAGTATTTTTCATCGCCACCAGCTTTGCATTAGGCGCTGCCTTTTTAAATGCCGCCTTTGGCTTTTGCCTTGGTTGCCAATTTTATCTGCTGATTTTTCGCTTTAAAGCTCGTATCAGCGCAAAGGTTTAAGGTGGGTTAAGCCAGGGGCAGTTAGACTTAACCCCATGATCAAACCAAATGAGCTGCGGGAAAAAGGGCTTCGCCTAACACCACAACGTGAGTTGGTGTTGCAAGCGGTGAGGCAGTTAGGTCATGCCACCCCAGAGGAGGTGGCGGAGAAGGTTCGATCCACCCATCCTGGGATAAATCTTTCAACTGTTTATCGAAATCTTGAAACTCTTGAAAATGTTGGCCTAGTTCTTCACACTCACCTAGGTCATGGTGGTGCGACATACCATGCAGCGGAGGAGCTTACCCATCTGCATCTAGTTTGCTCAGATTGTGGAGATATTGGAGATGCTCCAATTGAGAGTGCAGCAAATTTTGTTAACACCTTGTCAGATGATTATGGATTTAAAACAGATGTTACCCACTTTGCTGTTTATGGGTTATGCAGTAAGTGCGCAGCTAAAGCTGGTAAGTAATGAGTGCGGTATTAGTTGAATCTGGGCCTGATCAGGGTGCGATCTGGCACTTTGGTGAGCCAAATAATGAACAAAAAGCTTTAGTAAAAGGTATGGGCTGGGCTGATCTATCCCACCGTGGTGTTATCTCAGTTGCTGGTAAGGATCGCCTTACCTGGTTACATGCCTTAACCACCCAACACTTAGAGCAACTACCTGTTGCCAGCTGGGTTGATGCTTTGATCTTAGATGCCCAAGGACATGTGCTTGATCAACTGTTTTTGGTAGATGATGGTGAAATAACTTGGATGCATTTAGAAAAAGAGCGGGTTGCCCCCGTTATTGAGTACTTAGAGAAGATGAAATTTATGCTTGAGGTTTTAGTGAAAGATCAATCAAATGACTACGCAGTGCTACGTGCTCCTGGTAAGGCTGATGGCATTGGTGGGCCATACGCACTTGTGCCAAAGGATGAGCTTGTCCAAACTATGCAGGCTTTTGGAAAATCTCATATGCAAGTTGGTATGTGGGCACTTGAGGCAGAGCGGGTTTGTCAGGGTCGAGCTAGATTGTTATTTGAAACCGATCACAAATCAATTCCAAATGAGCTTGGCTTTTTAAATAAAGCGGTGCATATGAATAAGGGTTGCTACCGGGGGCAGGAGACGGTGGCAAAGGTATTTAACTTAGGTAAGCCACCAAGAAGACTGGTATTACTGCATTTAGATGGCTCCATGGTGGCTCTGCCTGAGCATGGTGGGAAGGTAACACTTGATGGTAAAGAGGTTGGCTACCTTGGCACAGTTGCCCGCCACTATGAGTTAGGGCCAATCGCACTTGCAGTAATTAAGCGCAATATTGCATTGGATGCCACCTTAAGTTGTGAGGGTGTTAACGCATCCCAAGAGGAGTTAGCACTTCGGTAAGGAGTTAGGCTTATCTAATGCAAACTCTAACCACCATTTTATTAATCATCACCAGCTTTAGCTTCTCACTGTTTTTAATATATAAAGGGGTTATTGGAGTTAAGAAAAGTTTAAGTGAAGATAAATAAAGGAAAATAAAAAAATGGCATTTACTATCCCAGGCAATCTCCATCCTGATCTAATGCCACTTGCCTGGTTGATTGGTACCTGGCGGGGAAAGGGGCGGGGTGAGTATCCAAATCTGCCCAGCTTTCAATTTGCCCAAGAGATCTCCTTTAATCATGATGGCCGGGCCTTTTTAAAGTACTTCTCCCGCTCTTGGATCATTGATGAAAATGATGAGATTATCCGGCCAGCAGCCTCCGAGGTTGGCTTTTGGCGGGTGAAGGAGAGTAATGTGCTGGAAGTTTTACTTGCACACAACACTGGAATTGCAGAGGGTTGGGTTGGTGTGGTTAAAGGGGCCAAGATTCAACTTGAGATGGATCAGGGTTACTCATCCCCTTCAGCAAAGATAGTTACCGCCGGCTCTAGATTGTATGGATTAGTAGAGGGTGAACTCTTCACCTCCTACGATATGGCAGCCCAAGGACAAACTTTGCAAGCACATCTTTGGTCCTCACTGGAAAGACAATCTGATAATTAACGATAAATTCTCTGGGCAGATTTTAGCCAAGGTAGTGCGGGGTGATCTAGTTGAATCACTTCACCTTGGACATTTAATTGTTTTAAATGCAGATGGCACAACCTATCTTTCTAAAGGAAGCCCTGAGTTAGCTTTTTATCCAAGATCAGCGGTTAAATCTTTGCAGGCATCAGCAATGCTTAAGGCAGGATTAACTGTAAGTGATGAAGAGTTAGCGATTGTTTGCGCCTCCCACTCTGGTAGTCAAAACCATATTGACTTAGTAACAGCGATGCTGACAAAGAGAAATATTCCACTTTCTGCAATGAAAAATGCCACCGATAAACCACTTGGCGAGAAAGAGAAGATCTCCTGGGGTGATAAGCCTGGCACACAATTAACGCAGAACTGCAGCGGCAAACATGCTGGAATGTTAATTACCTGCCAACAAAATGGCTGGGATATGAATACCTATTTAGAGATGGAGCATCCGTTGCAGATTGCAATAAAAAATGAGATTGAATTATTAGCAGCAGAGAAGCTCGCTGCATCAACCTTTGATGGTTGTGGTGCTCCTCTTTTTGCTATTTCATTAACTGGTTTTGCTAAAGCGATTTCAGCTCTTGTTAAATCAAATGATCCTATTTACAAACAAATAGTCACCGCCTGCACAAAATATCCTGAGTTGGTAGCAGGTGAGGGGCGATTAACCACCAGGTTAATGCAAGCTGTTCCTGGATTGTTTATGAAAGAGGGGGCAGAGGGTGTACAGGTATGTGCGCTAAGTGATGGACGAGTAATTGCGATGAAAATTATTGATGGCTCTTGGCGGCCAGTTGCACCAATCATGATGGAGATTTTTAAGAGGTGGGCGGTTCAGATGCCAGATGAGAGTGTGAAGATTTATGGTGGTGCTAGCGTAATTGGTGAGGTAATTGCCAATATTTAAATCACCTAACTTAAGTTAGAATTGATCATATGAAATCCCCACGCACCTCAAAGATTGCCACCTTGATGGTTCACACCTCACCCCTTGATCAAGCAGGCACAGGAGATGCTGGTGGCATGAATGTTTATGTGGTGGAGACTGCTAAGAAGATGGCACAAGCTGGGGTTGGCGTAGATATTTTTACCAGAGCAAATAAACCAGATCTGCCAGAGAGTATTGAGATTGCAGATGGGGTAAGTGTTAAATACCTACAAGCAGGCCCTGTTGAGGGATTTTCTAAAGAGGAGCTGCCTAGCCAATTAGGAGCGCTAACTAGTGC
>CAMCVO010000011.1 GCA_945881945.1 Bifidobacterium breve | reverse complement strand
ATGATGTAGATGCCATTGCGCTCAGTGAAGATATAGCGCTTCATCTTTGGATTCCATCGACGAGTCTGATGTCCAAAGTGAACACCGCTGTCGAGAAGCTCTCGCATTGTTACAACTGCCATTTAGGCACACTCCTTTTTTCACTCTTTATTTACGCACGGTAAAGAAAGAGCACTCGGTTTGTGATCTAGCAATTTGCTAAATCCCTAGCATCTTCGAACCGAGTAGTTACTGCTAACTACACCGAACAGGTTCTTAAGCTCTTAATTAGTAATCAATTAATCACTTTAAGATGCGTGAAGTCACAAAACTTTTTTAAGGTCTTGTGCTGAGGCAAATCCTACCTGAGCTTTTTACCTTCAAAATCCACAATCTCATCCCCCAGCTATGCGCAAAAGTGCACCACTAATCCAAAATCAGGGCATGAGAGCTGCTGTAGTAATTACCGCCCTGGTGGTGGGGATGGTGATTGGGGTTGGCTTTGATGATTATAAAAGTATTAATTGTGAGTTAAGTTTTAGCTCTTACTGTTTATCTCCAGTAGATTCAAAGAGCCGCCGCAGCTTTTAACTCATCCGCTAACAACTTTGCCAGATATGGCTCTATCTGCCACTGCGTTAGTAACTCTTCATATCTTGTAATCTCAATCTGAGAAGGCTTTGCCCCGGTAAAGACAGCTCTAATTAAAATATTACGAGCTGTGTGCTCACCACCAATAAACTCCACAATATCTACCCGATACCCAAGTAGTTTTAAAATTTGGGCTCTAAGTGAATCAGTCATTAGATCAACTAACCGCTCTTTAACCAAACCATACTTAGTTAATAAACCCCATGGCTCAGGTGAATCTTTAATCTGAGTTTGCAGCTCATGCATGCAACAAGGAGCTGCCATTACTACCTTGGCTTTGTTTTTAACCGCCCAGTAAAGAGCATCATCTGTTGCAGTATCACAAGCATGAAGTGCGATCGCAATATCTACCCTTTGATCAGGGGTATCAGCTATTTTTGCAGCAATGAATTTGGCATCAACTTTTAATTTGGCTGCCACTTTTTCATTGTGCTCCTTTGAATCTACTCGCTCATCTACTCCTAAGATTGAAACCTTTTGATACTTATCAGTTAAAAACTCTTGAACGGCAAAGGTTAAGTAAGCATGACCACAACCTAAATCAACTACCGAAATCTCATCCTGCTTACTTAACTCTGGATCCAATGTTTGGCTAATTAATCTTAAAAACTCATCCACCTGCTTGTACTTATCCATTTTGCTGGGCTTAATTCGCCCCAAAATGTCAGATAGTTCAAGTGCTTTAAATACCTGATTGTTCTCCGGCAACATTCTCATCTTTTGGCGATCATGGGAAAGATCCCGAGTTAACTTCACCTTACTTATTGCAACTAGTGCCTCATCTTTTTTAGAGATCCTCACCTGGTAGGACTCATCTTGAGTATCTACTAATAAATTGGCGTAGCCACTTTCAAATAATTGGGTAAAATTAAAATCAGCTGCCACATTCTTAGTTATATCTTTCTTGCCATCACTTGAGATCACCTGCCACTTGATCTCATCTTTTATCAACACAGGTTTAATATCAATCCGTTCATACTCACTCTGCATATTACGGCGTCGGCCAGAAAGGACTGCCCTAACAAACTTTTCCGACCTTATCCGGTTATCTAATTCAACAAAGGCAGAGGGTAATTCAATCTTCACAAACTACGCCCTTGGGTGTGCTTGCTTATAAGCACTCTGCAAACGCTCTGGGGAAACATGGGTGTAAATCTGGGTGGTAGATAAAGATGCATGTCCGAGAATTTCTTGAACAGTTCGCAAATCTGCCCCACCTTCCAACAAATGAGTTGCCGCAGAGTGGCGAAGTCCATGTGGCCCCATCTTGGCACCAACCGCCTTCATCGCTTCATATACAACCTCTCGCACAGTTCGTTGATCAATTCTCTTGCCACGAGAACCTAAAAACAAAGCATCAGCTGATGAAGTTTTAACAAACTCACCTCTGCCATTTTTTAAGTAATGATCAATCGCACGAAGTGCCGGCAATCCCAGTGGCACAACCCGCTGTCTATCTCCTTTGCCAATTACATTTAAGGTATTTCTTGATCGATCAACATCGATCAGATTTAATCCGCAAAGCTCAGAGACTCGAATCCCAGATCCATATAAGACTTCCACCAAAGCTAAGTCTCTTAAATTTACTGCCGTTGGTTCTTCAACTGACCTTACCTCTAAAGATTTTAAAACAGTTGCTGCCTCATCAACATTTAAAATCTCAGGCAAGACCCGTTGTGGTTTTGGAATTGCCAGATTTGCTCCCAAATCTGAGGTTAACCAACCATTAGCCGCTGCCCAATTTGTGAAGGCACGGATTGAAACAATTCGTCTAGTCAAAGTAGCTCTTGCAACACCTGTGCTTTGCAGATTGGCAAGCCATGATCTGATGTGCTCAATCTCTAATTGATTAAACTCAACGATTCCTAGTCTTTCCATATGTTTTAGAAATGACTCTAAATCTGTCACATAACCTTTAATTGAGTTATCAGATAAATTTCTAACCAGCGCCAAATGCTCCTCATACTGGGTAATCAGGGCTGCGGACATGAATAGCAGATTACTCGGGTTTGCGCCCCTGCCTTAGTAAGCCATAGGTAACTGCGTCATCTAATGCCATCGCTGAGGCTGCAATCACATTCTCATGCACGCCAATTGTGCTCCACTCGCCGTTGCCATCACTGGTTTCAACCAAAACTCTAGTTATCGCACCGGTGCCTAGGCGACCTTCCAAAATACGAACTTTGTAATCAGTTAACTCAAGCTTTGATAACTCTGGGTAAAATTTCTCTAAGCCACTACGAAGTGCGTTATCAATTGCATTAACTGGACCATTTCCAACACCAGATGCCGATATTGACTCACCCTTTGCAGTTATCTTCACCGTTGCCTTACTAGTTACCTTACCTGAATCATCTTGGTGAACTGTGGTTTGCCAATCTAGGATTGTAAAAAAGCTTGGTCGCTTTCCAAGTACCTCAGTGCGAAGAAGTAATTCAAAGGATGCATCTGCTGCTTCAAAGGTGAAACCCCTTCCCTCTAAATCTTTAACCTTCTCAACTACTCTGCCAATTAAATCCTTATCCCCACCTAAATCAATTCCTAACTCAACAGATTTCAACTCAATTGAAGCTCTTCCTGCCATCTCAGAGACCAACATGCGCATGTCATTTCCAACAGACTCTGGTGTTTCGTGTTGATACATCATTGGATCAACCTTGATTGCAGATGCATGAAGCCCTGCTTTGTGAGCAAAGGCAGAGGTGCCAACATATGGCTGGCGAGCACTTGGCGCCACATTTGTAATCTCAGCTACTGCATGTGAGATACGAAATGCCTCTTGTAATTTGCCAGCAGGTAATACGATTTTTTCTTTTTTTAACTCTAAATTTGCAATAATATTTACTAGGTCAGCATTGCCAGTTCGCTCACCATAACCATTTAATGTTCCCTGTACATGGGTTACTCCTGCAGATACTGCCGCAAGTGAGTTAGCAACTGCGCATCCTGTGTCATTATGGCAATGAATGCCAAGGCGAGCCTTTGAGGAAATTAATACCTCATGGACAATATTTGATAATTGATCAGGCAGCATTCCGCCATTTGTGTCACAAAGAGCGACAACATCAGCACCTGCCTCAACAGCAGCTTTAACCACCTCAAGTGCGTAGGCTTTATTTGAAAGGTAGCCATCAAAGAAGTGCTCCGCATCTAAGAAAACTCTTTGTCCACCTGCTTTTAAAAACTTAATTGAATCGGTAATCATCGCCAGATTTTCATCAAGATGAGTTTTTAATGCTAGATCAACATGGCGATCATGACTCTTTGCTACCAGGGTTACAACCGGTGCCTTTGAATCTTGTAATGCACGAAGTAGCAGATCATCTGCGGCTTTTACGCCCGGACGCCTGGTTGCGCCAAATGCAACAAAGGTTGCATTCTTAAGCTTTAACTCTGTTTGGGCTAATTTGAAAAATTCAGTGTCCTTAGGGTTAGCACCTGGCCAACCACCTTCAATAAAGCCAACACCTAAATCATCAAGGTGGCGAGCAATAGTTAACTTATCGTGGACCGATAAATTCAACCCCTCTTGTTGGGCGCCATCACGAAGTGTGGTGTCATAGATATGAAATGAATCATTAATTGGCATTAGATAACCCGTTTATTCCAACCATGTTTATCCTCTGCTGTGCCATGCTGAATTGCAAGCAGGGCCGCTCTGATTTGATTTGTAATTGGACCTGGTTGGCCATCACCTGTTTGCCAGGTGCCATGAATACTTTTTGCAGCTCCTACTGCTGAGACAACCGCTGCCGTGCCGCAGGCAAATATCTCAGTTATCTCTCCTGATTTAACGCCATCTCGCCAATCATCAATGGAGATCATTGCTTCTTCAGTTTTATAACCCAAATCATTTGCCAAAGTTAGTATCGAGTCGCGAGTTATTCCAGGAAGTAATGTGCCAGTTAATTTTGGAGTAATAATCTTGGCATCTTTCCCACTTCCCTTAATAAAGTAGAGATTCATACCGCCCATCTCCTCAACCCACTTGCGCTCCACCGCATCTATATAAGCAACCTGATCACAGCCTTCTTTCGCAGCTTGTTTTTGCGCAAGAAGGGATGCTGCGTAATTTCCACCGCACTTAGCCTCTCCTGTGCCACCCAATACTGCGCGTACATACTCAGTTGAAATCCAAACAGTTACCGCCTTGGCTGAGTTAAAGTATGCGCCAGCGGGTGTGGCAATTAAAAAATAGGTGGCATGGTTTGAAGGTCTTACTCCCAAACCAACCTCAGTTGCGATCATAAATGGCCGAAGATACAAAGATTCGCCAACTTTCTTTGGCACCCAACCAGAATCAGCTTTTACCAGCTCCTCAACTGTTTGAACAAAAAACTCAATTGGCATTTCAGGTAAAGCTATGCGAGCAGCTGATTTTGCAAACCGCTTTGCGTTTGCCTCTGGCCTAAATAATGAAATACCACCATCTGGTTGTGAGTATGCTTTTAAACCTTCAAAGATCTCTTGGCCGTAATGGAAAACCATGGCAGCAGGATCTAAGGAAATTGGCCCATATGGTTGCAATTGGGCATCAGCCCAACCATTTGCTTCGCTCCATTCAGCGCTCACCATATTGTCGGTGTAGTACTTTCCAAATCCTGGCTCTGCAACAAGCTTTTCTCGTTCGCTAACCGGAACTGGATTTTGATTTGAATTTATACGTACTTTCATAAAATTCCCATCACTAATGCATCACCAATTTCAGATGTAGATCGCTTTTTTTCTCCCCGATTTAGCAAATCTTTTGCTACAGCTTCTTCAACTTCATTTGCCGCTTGAGTTTGCCCTAAATGATTCAACATCATGGCAATTGATAAAACAGTTGCAGTTGGATCAGCTATATTTTTACCAGCGATATCCGGAGCTGAGCCATGTACTGGCTCAAACATGGATGGAAAAGCTCCAGTCGGATTGATATTTCCACTGGCTGCTAATCCAATGCCACCACATACTGCAGCTGCGATATCAGTAATTATGTCACCAAATAAGTTGTCGGTAACGACTACATCAAATCGATCTGGGTTTGTTACAAAAAACATCGAAGCGGCATCAACATGCAAATAATCTGTTGTTACCTGGGGGAAATCTTTAGCCACCTCGTTAAATACTCGAGTCCAAAGTCCGCCAGCTCTAGCCAGCACATTATTTTTATGTACAAGTGTGAGTTTTTTGCGAGGACGAGTGGCTGCTCGATTAAAAGCATCTCTGATAACCCTTTCAACACCCTTATAAGTATTAATGGATTCTTCAATCGCCAATTCATTATTTGTTCCCTCATCTTTTAAGGATCCAGCACCAACGTACAACCCTTCGGTTCCCTCACGGACTACAACAAAATCAATGCCCTTGTTATTGATGATTGGTGAGGTAACTCCTGGAAATAATTTTGCTGGACGTAGATTTATGTAATGTTCGAAGGCAAATCGAATCTTAAGCAACAACCCTCGCTCTAATACTCCACTTGGTACAGTCGGATCCCCAACTGCGCCCAGTAAAATTACATCAGCTTTTGCTAACTCCGCCATGACTGAATCAGGCAAAGTTTCCTTGGTCTTGTGCCAATATGCAGCACCCAACTCATAGTTAGTTTTTATAAATTCTAAGTCATACTTTTTAGCAACAGCATCTAATACCCGCAAGCCTTGGGTTACTACCTCAGGACCGATGCCATCCCCAGGTATTGTGGCTAAATTATAAGTTTTCATTCATTAACCAAGCTTACGAATCGAACCAGTGCTGCACCGGTTTCTTTAGCAATTACATCAATTGTCTCTTTTGGAATTACAGAGTCAACTGTTAATGCCATTAAAGCTTGACCGCCTTCTTGAGTACGACCAACCTGCATATCTGCAATATTGATCTGCAATTTTCCTAGCGCATTTCCAACCACACCAACAACACCTGGTCGATCAATGTAGCGCAGGAAGAGCAAATTATTTGTCGGCTTTAGATCTAAATCTAATTTATCTATTGCAACAATCTTTTGAGTCTGCTTAATACCCATCAAAGTACCACTTACAAAAACTTGCGTGCCGTCAGCGCATGCTGCTCGAACTGAAACTAAATTTCGATGATCTGGGCTTTCGGCATCTGTTGAAACAGTTGAGGTTAAGGAACGCTCAGCGGCTAACGCTGGTGCATTTACATAAGTTACATCCTCAGATCCCATTGCAATTAAGGCTCCTTTTAAAGCACTTGTGGCCAGTACCGAAACATCAAGAGATGATATTTCACCCCTTACTTCAACATTGATTGCAGAAATCACATCATTTGCTAAGGCGGTTGCAACTTGAGCTAATTTTTCAACCAATGGCAGTACTGGTCGCACTTCTTCATCAATTGCGCCGCCTTTGACATTAACTGCGTCTGGCACTAATTCACCAGACAATGCTTTTCTTACTGAGATTGCAACTGCAATTCCAGCTCGCTCTTGGGCTTCATCAGTAGAGGCACCAAGGTGAGGCGTAGCAACTACATTATCCAATGTAAAAAGTGGTGAATCGGTGCATGGTTCAGTGGCAAAAACATCAAGGCCAGCACCAGCAATTTTACCATCTTTGAGTGCTTGATATAGGGCTTGCTCATCTAGTACGCCACCACGAGCGGCATTAATAATTCTCACCGTTGGCTTTACTAGCTTTAAGGCTTCGGTACCAATTAGATTTGCTGTCTCTTTTGTTTTTGGTAAATGGATCGTGATGAAATCACTTACTCTTAATAACTCCTCTAATTCAACTAACCTAACATTTAATTGGGCAGCTCGTGCCGGCTGTAAATATGGATCATAAGCAACAACTTCCATACCAAAGGATTGCATTCTAGAGGTTACTAATTGGCCAATTCGGCCAAAACCAACTACTCCTAAAGTTTTTTCGAACAACTCAGAACCGGTGTATTTCGAGCGAGCCCACTTACCATTCTGTAAAGCTGTGTGCGCTGGTGAGATAAACCGTGCGCTGGCTAGCAGTAATGCAATTGCAAGTTCGGCAGCTGAGACAATGTTTGAAGTTGGTGCATTAACTACCATAACACCAGCTGCTGTAGCAGCTGGAATTTCAACATTATCTAAACCAACACCAGCTCTTGCGATTACCTTTAAACCCTTTGCTGCAGCAATTGCTTCGGCATCCATCTTGGTGGCAGAGCGAATTAATACTGCATCTACTCCTTTACCAAGAGCAGTCAGTAACTCTGCACGATCTGCACCATTGCAATTGCGCACCTCAAAGTCAGGTCCTAACGCCTCTAAGGTGGCTGGACTTAACTCTTCAGCAATTAAAACGACTGGTTTAGCCACGCGCTACATTTCCCTCTTTGTAATCATCATTGTTTGCAGACTTAACCCAAGACATCATCTTGCGCAGATCTCGACCTACCTGCTCAATTGGATGGGCTTCACCCTTTGCGCGCAGCGCCTTAAATTCAGGAGCGCCAGCATCTTGATCATCGATAAATCGCTTAGCAAAGGCACCAGATTGCACATCAGCAAGTACTGCCTTCATGTTTTCTTTTACGCTTGGATCAATAACTCTTGGACCTGATATGTAATCACCATACTCAGCTGTGTCAGAAACTGACCAGCGCTGCTTTGCAATTCCACCCTCATACATCAGATCAACAATTAGCTTAAGCTCATGTAGGCACTCAAAATATGCAACCTCTGGTTGGTAGCCAGCTTCAATTAGGGTCTCAAATCCATACATAACTAATTGAGATGCGCCGCCACAAAGTACTGACTGTTCACCAAATAAATCTGTCTCACACTCTTCGGTAAAGGTAGTCAAAATTCCACCAGCCCGTAATCCACCAATTGCTTTAGCATAAGAAAGAGTTAACGGCCAAGCATTACCAGTTGCATCTTGTTCTACTGCAACAATTACTGGAACGCCACGTCCTGCTGAGTACTCTCGTCTTACTAAATGTCCTGGACCCTTCGGTGCAACCATACAAACATCAATATTTGCTGGTGGCTTGATATAACCAAATCGGATATTAAATCCATGGCCAAAGAACAGCGCTGCGCCATCTTTAATATTTGGTGCGATTGAATCATTGTAGATATGTCGCTGCACATGATCAGGAGCTAGTAACATAATTACATCAGCACCTTTTACCGCATCAGCAACTGAAGCCACTTTGAGTCCTTCGGACTCCGCCTTGGCTCTTGATTTTGAACCCTCGGCCAAGCCAACCACCACATCAACGCCGCTATCGCGTAGGGACAGTGCGTGTGCATGACCTTGTGATCCGTAGCCAACTACTACAACCTTTTTAGATTGAATAATTGCTAGATCTGCATCTTCATCGTGATACATCGTTGCCACTTTATTTCTCCTTATGTTGGTTGGTTTGTTAATTCTGGTAATCAGCAGTTGAACTATTTGAATCTGATTCGTTAGCAGTTCCCATGGTGCTTAAGGTTCTGTCAGCTAGCGTCTTATCGCCACGTTCCAACGCCACTAAGCCAGATTGCACTAGCTCTCGAATTCCTTGCGGTCTTAATTCATTTAGCAAGCTTTCAATTGCAGCTGATTGACCTACCGCCTCGATAGATAGTGTGGTGGTTGATTCATCTGCAATAACAGCATTATGTTTCTTCACGATATCTTTAGTGGCTGAAGTATTTGCCACCTTAACTAGTAAAATCTCTCGCTTTAAGGAATCAGAGTCCTTCATCTCCGAGATGCCAATTACATTTACCAACTTAAAAAGTTGCGCACTAACTTGATCCAAAGCATGGCCCTCTAAATTAAGCACAATAGTCATTCGAGAGACCTTTGGATTCTCAGTTGGCCCAACCGCCAGTGAATCGATGTTGTACCCACGACGAGAAAATAATGATGCAACACGTGCAAGTACGCCGGGTGAGTTCTCAACTAAAACTGCCAAGGTGTGAATCGCCATTACAACTCCTGTGAATCCCAAACTGGGGCCATAGATCTGGCAACAGTTATCTCATCATTTGAAGTTCCAGCTGCCACCATCGGCCAAACCATCGCATCACGGTGAACATTAAAATCAACTACTACCGGTCGATCATTAATTGCCATTGCAGCCTCAATTGTTTTATCCACATCCCCTGGGGTTTCACACCGTAATCCAACACAACCCATTGCCTCGGCTAATAATTTGAAATCTGGAATCCGCTTTGAGTGTAGATCGGTATTTGAATACCGTTGGTTATAAAACAGTGTCTGCCATTGGCGCACCATGCCAAGAGACTCATTATTAATTACCGCAACCTTGATTGGAATATTATTTAACGCACAAGTTACTAACTCTTGATTTGTCATTTGAAAACAACCATCACCATCAATTGCCCACACCGTTGCATCAGGCGCCCCAACCTTTGCGCCCATGGCAGCTGGAACTGCGTATCCCATGGTTCCCAAGCCACCTGAGTTAAGCCAGGTTCTTGGCTTTTCATACCCAATAAATTGTGATGCCCACATCTGATGTTGACCAACACCTGCTGCAAATATTGTATCTGGGCCGGAGATCTTGCCAATTCTTTCAATCACATATTGTGGTGAGACAGAACCATCTGCTGGCTTGTCATAACCTAGTGGAAACTTTTTTCGCCAGCCATAAACCTCATTAAGCCAAGGGGTTAAATCTGGTGCAGATTTTGCAAGAGCCACCTTGGTTGCAGGTACTAATGCCCGAAGCGTGTTCTTTAAATCTCCAATTAATGCCACATCAGCATGACGATTCTTACCGATTTCAGCTGGATCAATATCGGCGTGGATAATCTTTGCATTTGGCGCAAAGGTAGAGAGTTTGCCAGTTACTCGATCATCAAATCTTGCACCTAAGGTAATTAATAGATCTGCTTTTTGTAATGCAGTTACCGCTGCGACCGTGCCATGCATTCCTGGCATACCAAGGTGTTGTTGATGTGAATCTGGGAAGGCACCACGTGCCATTAAGGTAGTCACAACTGGTATACCTGTTACCTGTGCCAATTGCATTAACTCAGCTGCTGCCTCTGCCTTAATTACTCCACCACCAACATATAAAACTGGCTTTTTTGATTGGGCAATCAAAGCTGCGGCATCTCTTACCGCCTCAATCTTTGGCTCAATTACTGGGTTATAACCAGCAAGTGAGACTGTGTGTGGGTAATCAAAGGTGGTCTCTTTTTGCAAAGCATCTTTTGCTATATCAACTAACACCGCACCTGGCCGACCAGTACTTGCAATATGAAATGCTTCAGCAATAGCCCGCGGAATATCCTTTGGATCGGTGATTAAGTAATTGTGTTTTGTAACTGGCATAGTCACGCCACGAATATCAGCTTCTTGGAATGCATCAGTACCAATTGCAAGGGATGGTACCTGACCTGTGATGGCAACAATTGGAACTGAATCCATCTGCGCATCAGCAAGTGGTGTTACTAAATTTGTTGCACCAGGACCTGAGGTAGCGATGCAAACACCAACCCGACCAGTTGCTTGGGCATAACCTGTTGCAGCATGACCTGCACCTTGTTCATGTCTAACTAATATGTGTCTAATCTTGGAATCAAAAATAGGGTCATAAGCAGGCAGGATCGCTCCACCTGGAATGCCGAACATAACTTCGACACCAGCGGCCTCAAGTGCGTTAACCAAACTCTGCGCACCGTTGATCTTGCTCATCGCTTCCCTTCTTAAGTTGTGCCCATCTAAAGCAAAACCCCTCAGTTTTATCTGAGGGGTGCGAACTAACTTTTTCTAGTTAGCGCGCACGCTCAATAATCACCACGACCACTGATGTGATCACGATTTGTGAGATAAGTGAGCTCTTCTTCATGGCCTTAGTTTCGCAGGTGTTAGATGGCGTAGTCAACTCCTGAGATAGCAATCTCAGTATTTGAGCCTAGGCAGATAACAAAAAAGTGCTAATCGCAGACTGCACCCTTTGATGCACTGCCAACTAGTTTTGAGTACTTGGCTAATACGCCACGGCGGTACTTATGGGTTAGTGGTTTAAAGTTTTTTCTGCGCTGAATCATCTCATCTTTATCCACCAGTAAGTCTAAAGTTCGTGCTTTTATATCAATTCTTACTCGATCACCATTTTTAACAAATGCAATTGGTCCACCATCTACCGCTTCTGGTGAAACATGGCCAACACATAAACCAGTTGTGCCACCAGAGAATCTGCCATCAGTTAGTAACAAGACTGATTTACCAAGGCCCGCCCCTTTAATTGCACCGGTAATCATTAACATCTCTCGCATGCCAGGCCCACCCTTTGGTCCTTCATATCTGATAACTACAACATCTCCAGCCACAATAGATCCATTCTCCAATGCATCCATAGCAGCTTGTTCTCTTTCAAATACTTTGGCTGGTCCTTCAAAAAGATCAACTCCAATACCAGCAGTTTTACAAACTGCACCCTCTGGCGTTAATGAACCGTTAAGGATTGTTATGCCACCACCGATAGAGATTGGGTTTTTAACCGCTTTAAGAATCTCACCATCTGGATCTGGTGGTGTTATATCTTTTAGATTTTCAGCCATGGTTTTTCCAGTTACAGTCAAACACTCACCATGTAAAAGACCGGCATCAAGTAAAGCTCTTAGTATTACTGGAATTCCACCGACCTTATCAACATCAGTCATTACATACTTACCAAATGGTTTTAAGTCGCCAAGTAGTGGCACCTTTGAACCAACTCGTTCAAAATCCTCAAGAGTTAAATCAACCTCTGCCTCGTGGGCAATTGCTAATAAGTGAAGTACGGCATTGGTTGAGCCACCTAACGCCATCAAAATTGTAATCGCGTTTTCAAATGCTTTTTTAGTCAAGATTTGTCTGGTAGTAATTCCTTTACGGATTAACTCAACTACTGCTGCACCAGATTTGATTGCATAATCATCACGACGTCGATCAATTGATGGTGGTGATGCAGAACCTGGAAGTGATAATCCGATCGCCTCACCAATTGCTGCCATTGTGTTTGCGGTGTACATGCCACCACAAGCGCCCTCACCTGGACAAATAGCTCTCTCAATTTTGTCGACCTCAGCCTCTGAGATTAATCCGCGAGCGCATGCACCCACCGCTTCAAAGGCATCAATAATTGTTACATCTCGTCCATCAACCTTGCCCGGCATAATTGATCCGGCATAAACAAATACCGAGGCTACATCCAATCGAGCGGCAGCCATCATCATGCCTGGTAATGATTTATCGCATCCGGCAAATGTGACCATGCCATCTAAACGCTCTGCCTGCATCACCGCCTCAACTGAGTCAGCAATTACCTCACGTGATACTAAGGAAAAGTGCATTCCTTCATGTCCCATTGAGATGCCATCTGAGACTGAGATAGTTCCAAATTGCATCGGAAAACCACCAGCTTCAATTACACCTTTTTTTGATGCCTTTGCCAATCTATCTAAGGATAAATTACAAGGAGTGATTTCATTCCAAGAGGATGCAATACCAATCTGAGCCTTTGCAAAATCCTCATCTTTAAATCCAACTGCACGCAACATTCCTCGCGCCGGTGCCCGCTCTAAGCCATCGGTGACTAAGCCAGATCTTGGCTTCATCTTATTTATCGGCTTTTGATCACTCATAAGATTAGTTTATTGCCCTAAATGCTTAAGTAGAAGTTCACGCACTCTAGCTGCATCTGCTTGGCCACCAGTTGATTTCATTACCGCACCAATTAAGGCTCCGGCTGCTGGAATATTGCCATCCCGAACCTTTTGCGCAGTCTCAGGTGTTGCTGCAATCGCAGCTTCAATCGCCTTCATAAGCTCTGAATCATCTGAGACAACCTTAAGTCCACGCTTTGCAATTACCTCACTTGGTTCACCCTCTTTAGCAATTACTCCCTCAACCACCTGACGGGCTAATTTGTCAGTTAACTCACCCTTTGCTATTAACTCAATAATCTGGGCAACATCTTTTACAGTTATTAACTCAGTTGGTGCAACAGATTTATCATTTGCAATTCGAGAGATCTCACCTAACCACCAAGATCTAGCCTTTGTTGGATCAGCGCCAAGCAGAACAGTTTGCTCAACTGTATCTAGTAGCTCAGCATTTACCATCGCACTCATCTCTTTATCTGGCACACTCCAAGCCTGTTGTAATCGCTTTCTACGCTCTGCAGGTTTTTCTGGCAAGCTATTTCTAAGCTCTTCAATCCACTTTGCATCAGGGACAACTGGAACTAAATCTGGCTCTGGGAAGTATCGGTAATCCTCTGCCTGTTCTTTAGATCTTCCAGGACGGGTTTGGCCACTCTCCTCTAAGAAGTGACGAGTCTCCTGCACAATCTTTTCACCACTTTGCAATCTATTTGCATGTCTAATAATTTCACCCGTTACTGCACGTTCAACAGAGCGTAATGAGTTAACATTTTTAGTCTCACTCCTTGTTCCTAATTCACCACTACCTTTTTTACTAAGTGAAAGGTTTACATCACATCTAAGTGAGCCTTGCTCCATCTTTACATCAGAGACTTTAAGAGAGCGCAAAATATCTCGTAGGGCTGCCACATACCCCCGAGCAACAGCGGGTGCGTACTTGCCAGTGTTTGGCACAATCTTGGTGACAATTTCAACTAATGGAATACCAGCTCGGTTGTAATCTAAGAGTGAGTAATCAGCGCCATGAATACGGCCAGTTGCACCACCCACATGTAATGACTTACCGGTGTCCTCCTCCATATGGACACGTTCAATCTCAACTCTAAATATTTCATTTCCATCATCTGTCTCTACCTCGACATCAAGGAAGCCATTAACACAGATTGGCTCATCATATTGAGAGGTTTGAAAATTCTTTGGCATATCGGGATAAAAGTAATTCTTACGAGCAAATCTAGAAAATGGTGCAATTGAACAATTAAGAGCTAAGCCAATCAAAATTGTGCTCTCGATCGCTCGCTCATTAACCACTGGTAGTGAGCCAGGAAGTCCAAGACATACTGGGCAGGTTTGGGTATTAGGTTGAGCGCCAAATTCAGTTGCACACCCACAAAACATCTTTGAATTTGTATTTAACTCAACATGAACCTCAAGGCCAAGGGTTGGCTCATAAATTTCAAGTGCCCGATCGTAATTTAAACTCATTTTGAACCTGCCAACTTTGGTGCAAAATCTAAAATTGGCTTACCCCACTTTGCAAGCAGTGCTGCCTCTAATGCCCCGCCAACTAAATACATTCGATCATCTTTCATGGCAGGTGACATGATTTGAAAACCAACTGGCAATTTATCTTCCTCAGCCAGACCACATGGCAGACTCATGCCACCAATGCCAGCCATATTTACTGGAATAGTTGCAATATCATTTAAATACATAGCAAGTGGATCATTACTTTTCTCGCCTATTTTAAATGCCGTAGTTGGCGCAGTCGGTGAGACTAAAACATCACATTTAGCAAAGGCATTATCAAAATCTTGCTTAATAAGTGTGCGCACCTTTTGTGCTGAACCATAATAAGCATCGTAATAACCGGATGAGAGCGCATAAGTTCCAAGAATTATTCGACGTTTAACCTCACGGCCAAAGCCTGCCTGCCTACTTAAATTCATTACCTCTTCAGCGCTTTTAACTCCATCATCGCCAACTCTTAAGCCAAATCGAATGGAATCAAATCTTGCTAAGTTTGATGAGCACTCACTTGGGGCAATTAGGTAATAAGCAGCTAAGGCGTACTCAAAGTTTGGGCAAGAGACTTCAATAATCTCAGCGCCTAACTTAACTAACTCAGCAATCGCCTCATTAAATTTATTCTCAACCCCCTTTTGATATCCCTCACCAGCTAATTGTTTTACAACACCAATCTTCATTCCCTTGATATCTAATTTCTTAGCAGCTGCAACAACATCAGGGACGACTTGATTAATACTGGTGGAATCCTTTGGATCAAAGCCAGCAATTACTTGATGCAACAGTGCAGCATCTAAAACTGTTCGAGCACATGGTCCTGCTTGATCTAAGGAGGATGAGAATGCAACTAAGCCATATCTTGAAACTCCGCCATAGGTTGGCTTAACACCAACAGTTCCAGTTACTGCAGCAGGTTGGCGAATTGATCCACCAGTATCGGTACCAATTGCAAGTGGTGCTTCAAAGGCTGCAAGAGATGCAGAGGAGCCGCCACCTGATCCACCAGGAATTCGTGTTAAATCCCATGGGTTATGAGTTGGTCCATAAGCTGAGTTTTCAGTTGATGAGCCCATCGCAAACTCATCCATATTTGTTTTACCTAAAATAATTACGCCAGCCTCTTTCAACTTTGTAACCACAGTTGAGTCATATGGTGGGCGCCAATTCTCTAAAATTTTAGAGCCACATGTTGTTGGAACATCTTTTTGTGTCATTACATCTTTTAATGCAAGTGGTACACCAGCAAGTGGGGATAATTTCTCACCGGATGCTCGTTTTTTATCAACCTCTTGTGCTTGCGCAAGTGCGCCCTCTTTATCTAAATACAAGAAAGCGTGGACATCTTTATCTACCGCATTGATTTGCTCATAATGTTGGTTGGCTAATTCAACTGCTGATATCTCTTTATTGCTTAGAGCAGATGCCATCTGCCAGGCGTTATCTCTAATACTCATTTACTCTTCGCCCAAAATTTGTGGCACTTTAAATCTCTGTTCAGCTGATGCAGGTGCGCCAGACAATGCTTGCTCTGGCGTTAAGCTTGGCTTCACAACATCTTCTCGAGTTACATTACTAAATGCTAGTGGGTGAGATGTTGGTGGTACATCGGCGCGGGCCACTTCTTGAACTCTGGCAACTGCGCCCAGAATTACATCCATTTCCCCAGCTAAGTGATCTAATTCAGCATCACTCATGGAGATACGGGCAAGACGAGCTAAATTTGCGACTTCCTCGCGGGAGATTGTGGCCATAACTAGTGAGTATAACTGGTGTTATTTCAGTGGCGAATTCAGCAATAAGTTTGGTGAAAAACTAGCCAATTTCCTTTTGAAAATCCTGCTTTAACGAAGTGGCGGACTATTTAAGAGCCTACTGTGAAATAGGCTTTGGCAATGGTGCGTTTCCTTAGAATAATCAGAAACACAGTCATTACTTTATTAGTTATATACGGGGCAGTATTTATCTTTACCAAAGTTATTCATTATCCAGAGCCAATTGCCACAATTAAATTAGGACTAGCCCCTGCTTCAAAGACGCCCACTTTAATGCCGTGGCATGTTATTGATCCCTCCAATAAGCCGATTGCATTACCAGTAGCAGCAGAAAAAATGCCAGCTGAGATTATGTATAAAGGAAGCTCTTTAGCATTTAATGAATTTTTGAAACAAACCGATACCAACGCCTTTCTAGTAATTAGAAATGGCGTAATGACATATGAGTGGTATAAAGATGGTGTTACACAAAGCACCCAATTACCATCTTATTCAGTTGCTAAAACCATGACTTCAATAATGATTGGTCAATTAATCAATCAAGGCAAAATTAATGAGAGTGACAAGTTTGTTGATTACTTTCCAAATCTCAAGGCTGGTACAAGTTTTGACCTAGTAACTATTCAACATTTACTTGATATGCAAGCAGGAGTTGGCGTCAGTGATAACTATCCATCAGGGCCTACTGGCTGGGGTGTTGCAATCGCTCAGATGTATGCCACTACAGATTTAAACTGGTTTCTCAAAAATAATAGAAAGATGTCCTTTGAACCAGGCTCTACATCTGAATATAGAAGTGTTGATACGCAGATGCTGGGAATGATTATTAAAAAAGTTACTGGAAAAAGAGTTGCAGATTACTTTAGTACGAATGTTTGGCAAGCCGTTGGTGCCAAATATCCTGCAACCTGGAATGTTGATCGTATTGGTGGAACTGAGAAAACATTCTGCTGTTTTAACGCCTCTGCAATTGATTATGGACGAATTGGAATGTTGTTTTTAAATGGGGGGTACGCTGGTCCAACTAAGGTTATTGATAACAATTGGTTAAAGCGTTTAACAACTCCAGTAACCACACTGGATCGAGACTGGGGATATGGAGCTCAAGTTTGGCATCCTTATCCAAATACCAGTTTGGCGCTAGGCCTACATGGCCAATTTATATTCATCAATCCTGCCACCCGAACTGTAATTGTTAAGTTAAGTGATAATCCAACTGATTCTGATCATGAATCAGATACCGCTAAAGCATTACTTGAGATCTCAAATCTAAAGAATTAGAACTGCTTACTTAACATCCTCATCAATCCGAGGACTTCTAGGATTGACAACGTTGTACTCCCATTGCATCTCGATCTCATCATCACTTAATTGATCAATGTCATCCTCCAGCAAATCCATTCGCCAGGGTGTTGAAAGGCGAAGATCTTCTCCTCTAGGGCCGCCAGCTAATAATTCAGCACCAGCTTCAATGCTTGGCTCCCAATCAAAGATAACTGCTTCATCACCTAAGCCGATGCGAACCTCATCTCCTGCCTTCGCACCTTTTTTATACAACTCTTTTTCAATTCCATATGAGGCAAGTCGATCTGCTAGATAGCCAATTGCTTCAGCATTAGCGAAGTCAGTTTGTTTAACCCATCGCTCAGGTTTATCACCTGAGATGTTAAATGTGCCATCTTCATTTGCAATAACTTCAAAGCCGGCATCATCTACTGCAATTGGGCGCAGCACAATTCTTGCTACTTGATCCTCTTTTTGGTCCTTGCGCACCTTTTGAATAATCTGTGCCATTGCATAAATTAACTCTTGCATGCCTTCGCGGGAGGCAGCTGATACTTGAAAAACTGGAAAACCACGGGCCTCAAGAGTTTTTTGAACCATATCTGCCATCGCTTTACCATCTGGAATATCAATCTTGTTTAAGGCAATAATTCTTGGTCTATCTGCTAGACCGCCATACTGTTCTAACTCCTCTTCAATAACATCAAAATCCTTTATTGGATCTCTATCAGTTTCTAAAGTTGCACAATCTAAAACATGTACTAATGCTGCACACCGTTCCACATGGCGTAAAAACTCATGGCCCAATCCTTTACCTTGGCTTGCACCTGGGATTAATCCTGGAACATCTGCTGCAGTAAATCTGGTCTCTCCTGCCTGAACTACACCAAGGTTAGGGACCAAAGTAGTAAATGGATAATCAGCAATCTTTGGCCGAGCAGCTGACATCGCTGCAATTAATGAAGATTTACCCGCACTTGGGTAACCAACTAAACCAATATCGGCCACACTCTTTAATTCTAAAAATAATGTACGAATCTCACCTGGCTCACCGAGGAGTGCAAAACCTGGTGCTCGACGTTTTGAGTTTGCAAGTCCAGCATTTCCTAGGCCACCTTTGCCACCTTGGGCTGCCATAAATCTTGTTCCAAAACCAACTAGATCTGCGATAGTGCCACCGCTTACATCTTTAACCACTGTGCCATTTGGAACAGAAAGAATTAAATCTTTCCCATCTGCGCCATTACAAAAATCACCAGCCCCTTTTTTGCCATCAGTAGATTTACGATGTGGAGAGTGGTGAAAATCCAGCAAGGTTGTTACATCTGGATCAACTATTAAGACAATATCTCCACCACGGCCACCGTTACCACCATCTGGTCCACCTAATGGTTTGAATTTTTCCCGGTGAACTGAGACGCAACCATCACCACCTTTGCCAGCATCGGCATGCAAGGTAACCCGGTCAACAAAGGTTGCCATCAGTTCTCCTTTCATACACCTTTTTGAACAAATAAAAATGGGCCCGCAGTTAGCGGACCCATAAATTTAAATCCGCTGAAATTAAGAGACCGTAACGATGTTCACTACACGACGACCGCGAGCACGACCAAACTCAACTGAACCACCTTGTAGAGCAAATAATGTGTCATCTTTTCCGATGCCAACATTCTTTCCTGGGTGGAAGTAGGTTCCGCGTTGGCGAACCAAAATCTCTCCGCCCTTAACTACCTGGCCAGCAAATCTTTTAATACCAAGGTATTGAGGATTTGAATCGCGACCATTACGTGTGGAGGAGACACCCTTTTTACTTGCCATCTGCTTTCACCTGCCTTAAGTAGTAGTTACTTGTTAATTCCAGTTATTTTTACGCGAGTTAACTTTGAACGAAATCCTTGACGACGACGATATCCAGTTTTGCTCTTGTAACGAAGGATGGCAATCTTTGGACCTTTTTGCTCAGCTAATATCTCACCAGTTACCTTCACGGCGGCAAGTGCTTTTGGATCAGCCATTACATCTGCGCCATCAACTAGTAGTACTGCTGGAAAAGTTACTGAAGCACCAACGGCTGCATCAATGCGATCGACCACAAGTGTTTCACCAACTGAAACCTTCTCTTGTCGTCCGCCTGCTTTAACAATCGCGTACACCATCTGCTCCTTCTAGTTATTAACCTAGATCGATTACTACCAATCTGGCTAGGTAGATAAGGGTAGAGATTGATCCACCCCTGGTCAAATTCACTTGATTAATTGGTTGAAATAACCCCAGTGCTCACAGCCCGACGACCTTTTCGCCTTGCAGCTGGTGCAGGTGCTTCAACCTCTTGCTCACTTTCATTTGAATTGTTAATTGGTTCATTATCTGAATCTTCATCATCTGATTTGTCATCATCTTCTGATAAATCTTCATCGGCGTTTGCCTTACTTGTCTTTGAAAAACGCTGTTCCATATCTTTTTCTAAAGCCACTTTTTTAACCGGCTCAGCATGAATATGAATTCCTCGACCACCACAACTTTCACAAGTTGTTGAGAAAGCTTCTATTAATCCCTGACCAACTCGTTTTCTAGTCATTTGCACTAAACCAAGTGAGGTAACTTCGGCAACCTGGTGTTTAGTGCGATCGCGTCCTAAACACTCAACTAATCTGCGAAGCACTAACTCACGGTTTGATTCCAAGGTCATATCAATAAAGTCGATCACAATAATTCCGCCCATATCCCGCAGGCGCAATTGTCGGGCAATCTCTTCAGCTGCCTCTAAGTTGTTCTTGGTAACAGTCTCTTCCAGGTTTCCACCCTTACCAATAAATTTACCCGTATTAACATCGATCACAATCATCGCTTCAGTGCGATCAATAACAAGTGAGCCACCAGATGGTAGATAAACCTTGCGATCAAATGCCTTTGCCAACTGCTCCTCTACTCGATTTTCAGCAAACACATCTCTTGGGCCGGTCCACTTTTCAATCTTGGTGGCTAGCTCTGGTGCGATATGTCCAATGTAGTTTTGAATGTCATCCCAAGCTTGATCACCCTGGACTAACATCTTGTTGAAATCTTCATTGAAAATATCTCGGATAACTCGAACAGTTAGATCTGGCTCACCATATAAAAGTGATGGTGCAGAGGTTGAAGAATTCTTGGCTTGCTTTTCAATATCATCCCATTGTGCTTTAAGTCGGGTGACATCTCTTTCTAATTCAGCCTCTGGCGCACCTTCAGCTGCTGTTCTAATAATTACCCCAGCTTGCTCTGGAATTAAATTCTTTAAAATTCCCTTTAACCGATTTCGTTCATTATCTGGCAACCTTCTAGAGATACCACTCATGCCACCACCTGGCACATAAACTAAGTAGCGACCAGGAAGTGAAATCTGGCTAGTTAATCTGGCACCCTTTTGACCAATTGGATCTTTAGTTACCTGAACTAATACTGATTGACCACTCTTTAATACTTGCTCAATTTTTCGGGGTGCAGTATCAGATAAGCCATGAGCATCCCAATTAACCTCACCAGCGTAGAGAACTGCGTTTCGTCCCTTACCAATATCAACAAATGCTGCCTCCATGGATGGCAGAACATTTTGAACCTTACCTAAATAGACATTTCCTACATAAGAGATATTGCTATTTCTATTTACATAATGCTCAACCATTACATCATCTTCAATAATGGCAATCTGGGTTCGATCTGCAATCTGACGAACCAACATGCTTCGCTCAACCGCTTCTCGGCGAGCTAAAAACTCTGATTCGGTGATTACAGTGCCGCGCTTGCGAGTGAAATCTCGTCGCTCTCTGCGTTCGCCACGATCTGATCTATCAAAACGATTTCGATCACGTCTTTCAAACTTCTTATTTTCATTTCTTGGCTCACGCACCCGTACCGGTCTAACCTTTACAACAGTTAATACGCCATCCTCTTCAATGGTTTCACCAGGTGTTACACCCTCACCACGTGCTCTACGACGTCGGCGGCGTTTGTGGGTTGTGCCATCACTATCTGTGCTCTCATCTAATGCTTCAGTTGAGGTTGCATCATCTGCACCCTCACTCTCTTTGCCATTTCGCCTTCTGCCTCGGCCACCTCTGCGGCGACGGCGACGAAACTCCTCTTTCTCGCTCTCATCACTGCCAACAGCAACTGCCATATCTGGCTTTTCAACCTTGGTAACCTTTGCCACCTTTGGGGTTTTAGTAACTGGTGCTGCTTGAAATAGCGGAACCGGAATTGCTGCAGATTTCTTGCTTACTTTCTTAGTTTCGCCATCTACTGCCTTTTTGGCAGCGCGCTTACGTGGTGCTTTAGGCTCATCGGCCATATAAATCAAATCCTTTTCAAAAAATAATTACTGCAGTTTTGCAGTATCTCTTTCAATACTTTTTTTAATTAATCTGGTTAATTAACTTGCTAAAAATATCGACGCGATCGCGGCGTTGGATCTTTATCCTCGCGCTGATTGCGTGAGGAAAGTATCGCAGATTGGCAGGTAATCTGCCAACTTAGCGCAAATTAAGCGTGTTATCGGCTCCTAGCATGGACATTTTGTAGCAAGCCCACACCAATTAAATTAGCAAACATAGATGAGCCACCATATGACAAAAATGGTAATGGCACACCCGTCATAGGCATCAACCCCATGGTCATGCCAATATTTTCAAAGGTTTGAAAAGCAAACCAAGCGATAACACCAATACAAACTAATCGACCAAATAAATCACTACTTCGCCGACAGATAGAAAAGGCTCTAATAAATAGTAAGAAGTAGAGAGCTAAAATTAATGAACTACCGATAAAACCAAGCTCTTCTCCAGCTACAGTAAAGATAAAATCTGTTTGTTGCTCTGGTACAAATCGACCATTTGTTTGTGGTCCTTCAAATAAACCTTTACCAAGCACGCCACCTGATCCAATCGTGATTCTCGATTGTCGAAGTTGATATCCAGTTGCCTGCGGATCTGCTGATGGATCAACAAAGGATTGCAGGCGTGCTACCTGATACTGGCTTACCGCACCAGTTTGCACCGCAGCAAATACCCCCACAATTGCTGCAAGGAGTAATCCAACAACCCATCTTGCTGGTGCTCCGGAAGCACCAATCATCGCTACAACTGCAGCTGAGATGATTAATACTGTTCCTAAATCTGGTTGGGCAACAATTAGTAGAATAGGTACTGCAGCAATGGCTAAAGCTTTTACTACATCTAAATCAGTTGGATCCTTATCAGTTTGATCTCGATCTGCTAGCACCATCGACATACCAACAATAATTGCAATCTTAGCTAACTCAGCAGGTTGTAGTTGAAAACCTCCAGGTAGTGAAATCCAGGCCCTTGCGCCATTAATCTCTGTGCCAAAACCTGGAATTAACACAATTACTAAACCAATTACCGCAGCAAGCCAAACGATTGGCGTATAAGCCCGAAGTAAACGGTAGTCAATTAATGTTGTGCCATAGGCAAGTAAGCCGCCAATAATAATGTTTAAGCTGTGGCGTTTTAAGTAATACTCTGGATCTAAACCATAAGAGCGAAACCACTCCCTCGTTCCGGCATAGACCAATAAGGTACCGATTACTAAAAGACCACCAACTGCCAGCAAGAGCAATTTATCAAAACCACCAAAGACTCCTCGATTAGCGCTGCGGTACTTAATACTTTGACTCATTTTTTCTTCACCCCGCCACCATTTACATCTGTTAGATCAACTTTTGCTGCAACTTTTTTCAAATCAACCTTTGCAATTGTAGTTGGTACGCCATTTGGAAATATTGCTTTCTCAGGATCAACCCGGCCACCGGTTACACCAAATAATGTTTCAAATATATTTCTAACTCCAAGACCTGAGGTTGATGCACCAAAACCACCTTGGCTAACCATCATTACCACTGCATATTGTGGATCATCTGTTGGTCCGTAAGCTGCAAACCAAGAGGTGTCATCTTTTGGTGAACCATTTGGATTTCTACCAAATACCTGGGCAGTTCCAGTTTTTCCACTTACCTCAACTGGAAAACCTGCAAAGACGCCAGCAGCAGTTCCTTTAGTAACCACCATGCGCAATCCGCGATGGAGAAAATCCCAGGTACTTTGTTCAATTTTAATTGTGTCAGCAATCTCAGGTTTAAACTCTTTAATAATCTTTCCGTCAGCATCAACAATTGCTCGAGCCACCTGAGGTTTGTAGTAAACACCATCATTGGCAATGGCAGCATAGATTTGGGCAAGTCGAAGTGGGGTAACCAAGGTGTCACCTTGGCCTATCGAAAAGTTGACTGCATCTCCTGCTCTAATTTTGTTTCCATCTAAACAATTCTCTCTGGCAATCTCAATCAAATATGGAGTTAGATCAGCTTTCTTCGCCTTATCTTTGTAGTTGCAGTAAAAATCCTTGTTTTGCTCATACCAATTTTGCTTCCACTGGCGATCTGGCAATCTACCCTTTAACTCACTTGGTAGATCGATCCCAGTTAAAATGCCTACGCTAAATGCTTTTGCAGCTTTGAAAAAGTAATCACTTGGCGATGATTTTGGTTTTAATCCACCATCTCTAACCCACTCGTCATATGCCATTTGATACCAAAGTGAGTCGCATGAGATTGCAAGGCCAAGATCAAGTGGTATGCGACCTGCGCCAACACTTCCAAAATTCTTAAAAGTTCTAGTTCCAATCTCAACAAAGGCTGGGCAGTTATAGCTTGCGTTAAGTGAGTAGCCAGCATCAGCTGCTGCCACAACTGAGATTGCCTTAAAAGTGGAGGCAGGTGCAAACAATCCCTGCAATGGTCGAGATAGTGCGGGTACGCCTTTTGCCTCACTAAATAAATCCTCAGCCTGCTTAACTGTTAGACCTTTTTGCCAAATAGTTGGGTCATAGGTTGGGTATGAAGCCATTGCTAATACCCGTCCAGTTTTGATTTCAAGAACTATTGCAGCACCTGAATCACCTCGATAACCTGAAGCCCTGGCTCGCTGAACCGCTGCTGCAAGTGACTTTTCAACACCAGATTGAAGTTTGGCATCAATATTTGTAATTAGATTATTTCCTGCAATCGCCTGAATATTCTTATTTTGTTTTGTTACAACCTCTTTGCGATTAACAAGAAAAGTTCTAACACCAGGTGTTCCCCGTAAGTACTCGTTGTACTGCACCTCCAATCCTGATTTTCCAACCACTTCATTTCGGTAGTAATTAACCTGAGGATTTTTTAAATCCTCATCAGTTACTGCGCCTACATAACCTAAAACATGGGCCACATTCTCATTTGCAAGTGATGGATAGCTACGAATTGGAACCGATTGCACCTCAACACCAGAGTAGAGATCAGCATTTTCCATAATCTTAAGCGCCAAATCCTGCGAAGCACTTCCAATAAGTGGGATTGGTTGATATCGCGTGCCGTTCCAGCATCCTGCTCGGTTATTTCTAGGCAGTTCACCACATAATCTAGTTCGCTGGTATATGTCTGAATACTCTAGTCCAAATAGATTGGCCACTTTTGATAATACCAATACCCCTTTATCTTGCTGTTTATCTAGTTCAATACGATTAATTGAAACTACAAGTCCTGGCAGATCAACCACCATTGGCACACCATTTATATCGGTGATCGCACCTCGTACAGCAGGTGTGACAACATCTCGGCTTTGAATACTGATTGCGGCATCTTGGTACTTATCACTTTCTAAAATTTGTAGATAAAAGAGGCGGCCAAATAATGCAAACATCAAGGAGAAAACTAAGGTTTGAAAGATAATCAGATTTATTCGAGAGCGAATACTCATATGCGCTCTCGATTACTTAATAAGGCTGTTCTAGTTTTAATAATCAAAGGTAGAAATAGAGGTGTTATCAAGAAAGTCCAAAATGAGTTAGCAAATACAATTGAAATCAAGTGAGACAAGGTGCCATTGTTTTGACCCAAGAGCGCACCAATAGCTAAATAAACAATCAACGCAAATGCCGATGCCAAGCTAATGAACATGATAAAAATTATTGGTGATTGGGTGAAGTCACCAATACTCTCCTTATTAAGTGAGAATAAATAACCGATTAAAGTTAAAATCAATGCCCACTGCCCAAATGGGGTATCAGCTGCGATCGATAGATCCATTATTAAGCCGCCAATAAAGCCAAATACGATGGAACCACTTCGATCCTCCAGGGAAAGCAGAACCATTAGAGCTGCGAGATAAAGGGAGAAACCATCTATTGGAAATTTAATTCGTGCGATAACTGTCTCTTGAATCAAGAAAACTATAAATAAGAATATTGATGTATTTAAAACTCTTAGGCCACTCATAATTACTAATTCGTTGCAGAAGGCGTTGGCGTTGGTGTAACAAAGACGGTAACCGTTGGTGCTGGTTTTGGAATCAGAGAATCTCGTGGATCCTGCTTTGGACCTGAAACAACCACAGCAACTAAACCAACTCGATCAAGATTGCTTAGGCCCTCAACATCTGCATTCTGGGTAATTGATGAGGCATTGCTTTGTACAGTTGTAACAGTGCCAACAGGTACTCCCGGCACAAATGGCCTACCCTCTTCACTGCCTCGCGCCACCAATGTATCGCCAACTTTGATCTCACCAGTTGCATCTAGTAACTGAAGCAAATACTTATTTCCACCTTGACCCGAAACCACACCGATACTTTGCGTGCCGGTGATTCGAACACCAATTTTAAAGGTTGGATCACTCATTAGTAACACAATGGCTGAGTTACTACTTACGGACTTAACTACACCAACTAGACCACCATCTGAAATAACAGTCATATTTCGAGAGATGCCATCGCTACTTCCAACATCAATAGTTATAGTTTGGTTAAAAGAGGAAGAAGATCCTCGATTTATTACCTTCGCTGCTACAACTTTGTAACCACCACGTCCAGCTAAATCCAAAACACTTTTTAGTTGAGCCAACTGTCCAATTACATCCTCATCCAACACCTCTTTGGATTTTAGTAGGTCAACCTGTTTTTCAAGCTCGCTAATTTTTGATTTAGATTGTCCAAAGTTACGGATATCTGAAGCAAAGTTGCCAATGGGTGAAAACAATCTAGAAAAGAGATTTTCAACTGGTGAGACCGCTGTGGATACACCAGATCTAAAGGTGCCAGCAAGATTTACCCCACGAAGATCTAAGGTGATTAAAAATAATGAGGATACGAGTAAGAGGACTAGAAGTAGCCGCGAACGGTTACCGCCGCCTCTTGCCACAAATGAACTCCCTTACAATTTGATTAACGACGAGGTTCAGAGATTAAAACCTTCTCCAAGGCTTCAAACTCTTCAATACATTTTCCAGAACCTTCTGCAACTGCTTGCAGCGGACGCTCTGAGATATGAATTGGCATTCCAGTCTCATGACGTAATCTCTCATCTAGACCACGAAGAAGTGCCCCTCCACCTGTTAAAACAATTCCGCGATCCATTAGATCACTGGCTAACTCAGGCGGGGTCTTATCTAGGGTATTTTTCACAGCATTAACAATTGCTGCCACTGGCTCCTCCAGCGCTTTTCGAATATCTGCTGAGGTAACCAAGATTGTCTTTGGTAATCCAGTAGCTAAATCACGACCGCGAATTTCAGCATCTGGCTCACCTGGTAATGGAAATGCTGATCCAATAGCCATTTTAATCTCTTCAGCCGTGCGCTCACCTAGCAGTAATGAGTACTCGCGCTTAACCCAATTAATAATTGACTGATCTAACTCATCGCCACCAACTCGAATTGAAAGCGCTGCAACTATTCCACCAAGTGAAATAACCGCAACCTCAGTAGTTCCACCGCCAATATCAACCACCATGTTTCCAGTTGGCTCATGAATTGGCAGATCAGCACCAATTGCAGCCGCCATTGGCTCTTCAATAATGTAAACCTTGCGAGCACCAGCTGCGTAACCTGCATCCTTTACCGCACGCTGTTCAACACCAGTAATTCCAGATGGCACGCAAACAACAATTCTTGGCTTTGCTAAGTAACGTCGTTTGTGAACTTTTTGAATAAAATACTTAAGCATTCGCTCGGTAGTATCAAAGTCTGCAATTACACCGTCTTTAAGTGGGCGAATCGCCACAATATTTCCTGGAGTTCTACCAATCATTCGCTTGGCCTCTAAACCAACCGCCAAGATCGCACCAGTGTCTTGGTTGACTGCAACCACTGATGGTTCATTAAGCACAATGCCACGACCGCGCACATATACCAAGGTGTTAGCTGTTCCTAGATCTACCGCCATATCTCGGCCAATCCAAGACATCCGATTGCTTCCTTTTGCCATATGCGCTTCTCCTTCTTACCTTGTATTTATAAACTCTTAATTACCGAAAAAAATCTTTATTTCCCGTTGTGCTGATTCAACTGAGTCTGAGCCATGGACAATATTTTGAACAACCTTTGTTCCCATATCCCTAGCTAGATCCCCTCGAATTGTGCCAGCTTCGGCAACAGTTGGATCTGTCGCTCCTGCCATCTTTCTAAACCCTTCGATCACTCGCTCACCTTGTGCAATCATCGCCACGATTGGACCAGATTGCATAAATTCAAGCAGTGGTTCATAAAAAGGTTTTCCTTCATGCTCGGCGTAATGCTTAGCAAGAAGATTTTTATCTGCAGTTAACATTTTTAAATTAGTAACTACATAACCTTTGCGTTCAATGCGAGCAATAACTTCACCAACCAGACCACGTTTTACGCCATCTGGCTTAATCAAAATTAATGTTTGCTCTGAACTCACTTTCTTATTCTACGCACCTTTGCCTCAAGCAGAAAATTATGGCTATTTTGCCCCATCTTCATCCTGCTGTGCGATTAACCTCGCCTTTATTGCCTCACCCCTGCGACCAAGCAGTATTGCAAACACCCATAAAACCAAAAACAAGGCGCCCAAGTAATACATTAACGTGATCACTAAGCCGTATAAAACCAAGCAGATTTGCAAAAAACTTCCCAGAAAATAACCATACTTTCGCTTTAACATCCCAGCACACAACAAGAAAGCGATCGCCAAAGCAGCGCCCAGCCAAAGCTGAGAGTTATTTGCTGAATCCTTGGCAATTAAGAGCGCAAAGCCCATCAAAATTGATTCCATACTCAATACTGCTGCGGCCATTACTCTCATTTGCTTCCTCCTAACTCCTTTAGTTTTGTGCGAGCAAATCCAGCTGTGACCACTGAGCCAGTAACTAGCACAGCGCCAACACCATCATTTACCTGATTAGCCAACGATACCTTCTCAACTGCATAAGTTATGGCAGCTGCTAAATCTGAAATAACCTCAATCTGCTCGGCTCTGAAGTATCTCCCAGCAATCTCTGCAAGTGCCTGTGCTGGCAGCGCTCGGGGCGAGCTACTTTGGGAAATTATGATGTAATCAAGACAGGTAGATAACGCCTCTAAGATTCCAGCCACATCTTTATCTGCAAACACTGCGACCACACCCACAACCAATTCAAAATCAAACTCATCATTTATAGTTCTAGAAATTGCAGCTGCGCCATGAGGATTATGAGCTGCATCGATAATTACAGTTGGATCTTTATAAACAATTTCACACCTACCAGGTGAAGCAACTTTGCTAAAAGCATCCCTTACCAACTCTTTATCTAATGCAACTGAGGTAAAGGCCTCAACTGCTGCTAGTGCTACCGCAGCATTGTTTGCTTGGTAATGGCCATAAAGTGGCAGATAAATATCATCAATCTCACCATGTAAACCTTGCAAGGAAATTAATTGACCACCAACAGCTAATGCTCGAGATTTTACGGAGAACTCAACTCCTTCTCTAAACGGAATAGCAGAAACCTTTGCCACCTGCGCCATTAATACCTTTGCTGCCTCTGCAGGTTGGGCTGCCATTACTACATTTGATTCAGGTTTAAAGATTCCAGATTTAGTCTGAGCAATCTTGGTTAATGTGTCACCGAGATACTCCATGTGATCAAAACCAATTGGCGTCATAACCGCAACCTGAGAAGCTAACATATTTGTGGCATCCCACTGCCCACCCATACCCGCCTCAATAACTCCCACATCTACTGGATGTTCGGCAAATGCAACAAATGCCATAGCAGTCATCGCCTCAAAAAATGAGATGGGATGTGGTTGGCGCGAGTCAATTAAATCTAAATACAACGCAATATCTTTATAGGTAGCGATCATCTGTGCTGGATTAATCGGTGAACCCTTAATGCTGATTCGCTCAGTAAAGGATTCAAGGTGTGGGGATGTGTAGCGACCAACCCGATAACCAAGATTGGTAAGCAGTTGGTCAATCATTCGCGAGGTTGTGGTCTTGCCATTAGTGCCAGCTAAATGAATTGTTGGATATGACAACTGTGGTGAACCCAGTGCATCTAGTAAGGCACTTATTCGATCTAAAGTTGGCTCAATTCGACTCTCCGGCCAGCGCTTAATTAGCGCTGCTTCAACCTGAGATAACTGGGTAATCTCTGGCAAATAACTCATTTACTTAGAAAGTTTTTCAAGAAGAGCGGTAATTCGTTCAATATCTGCTGAAGTTTGAGCAAGCCTTTCTCGAATTTCAGTCACAACCTCCATAGGTGCCTTGGCCATAAAGCCTTGGTTATCTAACTTAACTTTGGCCGTATCTCGATCTTTGATAGCAGTTTGTAAATCCTTTGTTAACCTAGCGCGCTCTGCAACCAAATCAACTGCGCCAGTTAAATCAAACTCAATTAAAACTTCACCAATCTGAAGCTTGGCAGTGAAGTTTGCATCAGCGGTATCAGCCTTGATCACATGTTTAATCGCCGCCTCATACGATTCAAGTCCAACCTTGGAAAGTCCGGTAAATCTCGCTGCCACCTTTGCAGTGCTTTTAATACCTTGATCATTTCTAAATCTTCTAACCTCAGTAATTATCTGCTGCATCTGCTCAACCAGCTTTACCGAATCCTGATCTTGGCTTGAAAGATCAGAGGTTGGCCACTGGGTGATCATTAGAGATTTTCCATTAGTTAGCGTGCACCACATCTGTTCTGTAATAAATGGCATCACCGGATGCATAAGGCGAAATAGTTGATCTAGGACCTCTCCTAATACTCGCTTACTCTTTTCCGCCTCAGCGCCACCTGCGGTAAAGGTTGATTTAGATAACTCCAAATACCAATCACAAAGATCATCCCAGGCAAAGTGATAAATCAACTCACATGCTTTAGCAAACTCAAACTTTTCAAATAACTCATCCGCCTCAGAGATTGTTTGATCTAAGCGAGTCAGAATCCAATTATCTATTGCACCTAACACCTGACTCTTTGGCAGCTCACCACTTACTGTTGCGCCATTTAACATTGCAAATCTGGTGGCATTCCAAAGTTTTGTCGCAAAGTTTCTAGAGCCAGCCACCCAATCTTCAGCTAATGCCTGATCAGTTCCTGGATTAGCTCCTCTAGCTAAGGTAAAGCGCAATGCATCTGAGCCGTATTTATCCATAAACTCAATTGGATCAATGGTGTTGCCCCGGCTCTTACTCATCTTCTTACCAAATTGATCTCTCACCAAACCATGCAAAACAATCACATCAAATGGTTGTTTGCCATCCATTGCAAACAATCCCATGATCATCATTCGAGCTACCCAGAAAAATAAAATGTCATACCCAGTTACCAAAACTGAGGTTGGATAAAACTTCTTTAAATCCTCACTCTCATTTGGCCAACCCAATGTTGAAAATGGCCAAAGTGCAGAGGAAAACCAGGTATCTAATACATCTGGATCTTGGGTGTAGCCAGCAGGAGGTGTTTCATTTGGTCCACAAACTACAACCTCATCATTTGGTCCGTAGAAAACTGGAATTCGATGTCCCCACCAAAGTTGGCGAGAGATACACCAATCATGCATGTTATCTACCCACTCAAAATATCTAGCTGACATCTGCTCTGGTTCAATCTTTACCCGACCATCGCGCACCGCATCTGCGGCAGCTTTAGCAAGGGGTGCAACCTTTACAAACCATTGTTTTGAAAGACGTGGCTCAATAGTTGTATCACAACGCTGGCAATGTCCAACTGCGTGAACATATGGCCGCTTTTCCGCAACCACTCTGCCTAGTTTTCTTAACTCATCCACCACAGCTTTTCTAGCTTCAAAGCGATCCATGCCATCAAACTTGGTACCAGTACCAGCCATTACGCCGTGTTCATTCATAATTATTACTAACTCAACACCGTGACGCATACCCATCTCAAAATCATTTGGATCATGAGCTGCCGTTACCTTAACTGCGCCGGTTCCAAACTCAGGATCAACTAACTCATCGGCAATAATTGGAATCATTCGATCAACTAGCGGTAGCAATACCTGCTTACCTACTAGATGCTTATATCTTTCATCATTTGGGTTTACCGCAACTGCGCCATCGCCCAACATGGTCTCAGCTCTTGTGGTTGCAACGGTGATATTTATATTTTCATCACCATATTTAATGGAGACAAACTCACCAGAATCATCCTTATGTTCCACCTCGATATCTGAAAGTGCGGTCAAACATCTTGGACACCAGTTAATGATTCGCTCTGCCCGATAGATTAAACCTTGGTCATATAACTGTTTAAATATTGTTAAAACAGCTTTACTTAAATTTGCATCCATAGTGAAGGCTTCCCGATCCCAATCAACAGAATCTCCCAAGCGCTTCATTTGATCTAAAATTGCTCCACCTGATTCAGCCTTCCACTGCCATACCTTTTCAATAAATGCATCCCGGCCTAGATCATGGCGAGATTTACCTTGAGCTGCTAATTGTTTTTCCACCACATTCTGAGTTGCAATTCCAGCGTGATCCATTCCCGGAAGCCATAAAGCTTCAAAGCCCTTCATTCGCTTCATGCGAATTAGCAGATCTTGAATTGTGTGATCTAACGCGTGGCCAATGTGAAGAGAGCCGGTGACATTAGGTGGCGGAATAACGATGGTAAATGGCGGCTTCTTAGATTTAGCATCTGCTTTAAAGTAACCAGCATCCTGCCATTTTTTATATAGCGGTGCTTCTATCTCGGCAGGGGAGAATGTGGCAGCTAACTCTTTTCTATTATCACCACTCATAAGGGATGATCTTATGCGCTTTTTTCCTCAGAGCCCTTTTCACCCTTAACTGCACGCTTTGGTCCACCGGCAGCTCGAGGTAGATAAGTTGGCGCCTCTTCTTTTCTTACCACAGCTGGGGTAATCACAACCTTGCCAATCTCTTTCTTACTTGGTACTTCATACATAACCGCTAACAAAGTCTCCTCCATAATTGCACGAAGTCCTCTAGCACCAGTACCACGCTTAATTGCTAGATCTGCAACTACCTCAAGTGCCTCATGGCTAAACTCCAACTCAACCTCATCTAAATCAAATAGTTTTTGATACTGCTTTACTAGCGCATTTTTTGGCTCAGTTAATATCTGCATCAATGCTTTCTGATCAAGACTTTCTACGCTAGTCATAATTGGTAGCCGGCCAATAAACTCTGGAATCATGCCAAACTTAAGTAGATCCTCAGGCATTGCATCACCAAAGATATCTGTTTTGACTAAATCATCAATTGTTTGAAGCTTGGCATTAAAGCCCACGCCAGCCTTGCCCTTTCGGCTTTCAATGATTTTTTCTAAGCCAGAGAATGCACCACCGACAATAAATAAAATATTGGTGGTATCAATTTGTAAAAACTCTTGATGTGGATGTTTACGCCCACCCTGTGGTGGTACAGATGCGGTAGTACCCTCTAATATTTTTAATAATGCTTGCTGTACTCCCTCACCAGAGACATCTCTAGTAATAGATGGGTTCTCAGCCTTTCTAGCCACCTTGTCGATCTCATCAATATAGATAATTCCAGTCTCAGCCTTTTTAACATCAAAATCAGCTGCTTGGATTAGCTTTAACAAAATATTCTCAACATCCTCACCCACATAACCAGCTTCAGTTAATGCAGTTGCATCTGCAATAGCAAATGGCACATTGAGCATTCGGGCAAGAGTTTGCGCCAATAATGTTTTGCCACAACCTGTTGGTCCTAAAATTAAGATATTGCTCTTGGATAACTCAATTGCATCATCACGCTTTGAATCACCAGATTGCACCCGCTTGTAGTGGTTATAGACCGCAACTGATAGAGACTTCTTTGCCTTATCCTGACCAATCACATACTGATCTAAAAATTCAAAGATCTCCTGAGGCTTTGGTAATTCAGCTAATCCTAAAGATGAGGTTTCATTGAGCTCATCAATAATAATTTCATTACATAAATCAATGCACTCATCACAGATATAAACGCCAGGACCGGCAATTAACTTCTTAACCTGCTTTTGAGTTTTGCCGCAAAAGGAACACTTAAGTAGGTCACCTGATTCACCAATACGTGTTGTCACCTGTTATTACTCCTTTTCGACATGGATAAGGGTAGAACCAGCAGGCAGGTGCTAGTTGTGAATTTGATGGTAAATCTGTTCGCCTATAGCCGAATTAGATCTTTGAAAGGTAAGGATTAAAAGCAGTTAAGAGTTAAGACTTAGCCTTTGCCTTACGAGTTGCTAATACTTGGTCAATTAATCCGTACTCAACTGCTTCGGCCGAGGTAAGGATCTTGTCGCGCTCAATATCTTTAGCAATATCAGATTGGCTCTTCTTTGAGTGACGAGCCAACATCTCCTCTAATAATGTGCGCATTCGCAAAATCTCTTTTGCTTGAATCTCAATATCAGATCCTTGTCCGCCACCTTCAGAGTACGGCTGGTGAATCAAAATTCGGGCATGCTCTAGTGCATATCTTTTTCCAGCAGCACCACCGGCAAGCAATACCGCAGCTGCAGATGCAGCTTGACCCAAACAAATTGTCATTACATCTGGGCGAACAAATTGCATCGTGTCATAAATTGCAGTCAGTGCTGTGAAGGAGCCACCTGGGGAGTTGATATACATCATGATGTCTCGATCTGGATCCATCGACTCTAGGGTGAGCAATTGCGCCATTACATCATTTGCAACTGTGTCATCAATAGCCTGGCCTAAGAAGATAATTCGCTCTTCAAATAACTTTGTATATGGATCTAGTCGCTTATAACCATAACTGGTGCGCTCTTCAATTGTTGGCAGAATATAACGAGAGGTAATCTCATTTACCTTATTCATATCTGAGTTCATCGTGATGTTCCTCCGCTTCCAGATACCTGTCCAGCAGATTTAACAACATGATCAACAAAACCATACTCCTTGGCTTCAGCGGCGGTAAACCAACGATCACGATCTGAATCTTCAGTAATAATCTCAGCTTTTTGACCGGTGTGAAATGCAATTAAGTCAGCCATGCTTTTCTTAGTAAAACTCATTTGCTCTGCTTGAATTTTAATATCAGAGGCTGTACCACCAATTCCACCTGATGGTTGATGCATCATGATGCGAGCATGAGGAAGGGCGTATCTTTTGCCAGCAGTTCCAGCGCAAAGTAAAAACTGTCCCATAGAAGCTGCAAGTCCCATTGCTACAGTTGCCACATCATTTTTTATGTATTGCATGGTGTCATAAATTGCCATGACAGCTGAGATGGAACCACCTGGTGAATTAATATAAAGATAAATGTCCTTCTCTGGATCTTCTGCTGCAAGTAGGAGCATCTGGGCACAAATAGCATTTGCCATGGAATCTTCCACAACTGAGCCCAAGAAGATGATTCGCTCCTTTAGTAATCGCTGATAAACCTGATCATCTAATCCACCAGCACCACTAGTTGCATTTCGTGGGGAATTACTTAGCTCCACTTTTATCTCCTCGTTTGATTCTCCTTGAAAAAATACTGTCATGACCTTAACAATCTTTTAGCAAAAATGCTTCCCGCTATCCCGCTTGCAGTTGTTCGCCGTTAGCGATTATTCACTCTTTTTTTGCCGGTTCACTCTTTGGGGCAAGAGCCTCAAGATCAACCTTTTTGCCAGATTTATCAACTACCTGCACTCGGCCTAGTACCTGAGCTAATGCTTTTGCCCGCGCCACCTCCGCCACCATGGTGGTGACTTGGCCTGCTTGGGAAACCTCTTTTATAAATTGATCGGGTGTCATGCCATAACGAGATGCTGCCCGGACTAAATACTCAGTTAACTCAGATTCGTTTACGGCAACAGATTCTGCCTTCACAATTGAATCCAGCAAGAACTCTCTAGTAATTGTGGCTTTAACCTCATCATTAACCTCAGCGCGATGTTTGTCATCATCTAATCTGCCCTCTTTTTCAAGATGGGTATTTACCTCTTCTTCAATAATTTCAGCAGGAAGTGGAATATCAATACTGCTAGTTAATTTCTCAACCAATAAATCTCTTGCTTGCGCTCCTTGCTCCATTTGCTTTAAGCGAGTTAATCGATTTGTTAAATCAGCCTTTAACTCAGCTAAGGTTTCAAACTCAGAGGCAAGCTTTGCAAATGCATCATCAATCGGGGGTAGCTCTCGCTCCTTCACCGCTTTAACACTTACCTTCACACTTCCCTTTTCACCCACTGGCATTCCCACCAAAGAGGTTTCAAAACTTTTCTCACCCCCAGTTGAAAGTCCAACCAATGCTTCATCTAATCCATCGATCATCGAGGCAGAGCCAACCTCATAGGAGAGATCATTTGCAGTTCCACCATCTAAGGCTTCGCCATCTTTTGTTGCCACTAAATCAATTGTTACGAAATCACCTGTTGCAACAGTTTTTTCAACTGTGGTTAATGTGCCAAATCTTGTGCTCAGTGATTTAATCTGCTCATCCACATCAGCATCAGAGACTTTTACATCATCTACTTCGATCTTGATCTCAGAAAAGTTAGGCAGCTTTATCTCTGGCCTAATATCAACCTCAACGGTGAAGGCTAAGCTCTCATTATCTTTAAGCTCAGTAATTTCCACATTTGGCCGGCCAATTACCAATACATCATTTTCTTTTGCAGCTTGTGAGTACAAGGTTGGCAAGGCAGCGTTGATTGCCTCGTCCAATACCGCACCACGGCCAAATCGTTGATCGATCATGGCAGCTGGAACTTTACCTTTTCTAAATCCTGGAATATTTACCTTTTCGCTCAAGCTTTTATATGCCCCAGAGATGTGTGGTGCTAATTCAGTAAAGGGCACCTCAATTGAAAGCTTTACTCGAGTTGGTGAAAGTTTCTCAACTGCGCTTTTCAATTAAATCTCTCCTTTAAATTAATTTCAATTACAACGTTTTGGTCGGGGCGGAGGGATTCGAACCCACGGTCTCCTGCTCCCAAAGCAGGCGCGCTAGCCACTACGCTACGCCCCGAAGGCTGAAAGTCTAGAGGGTGATTTTCCCTTCTCCTAACCGAAGTAATAAGGTATGACCTGCTACCGCATATCAAGTTAAACTTGGTAACGTAGTAGCAGATCACGCAACAATTTTGCGGGTGTAGCTCAATGGTAGAGTTCTAGCCTTCCAAGCTAGCTGTGCCGGTTCAATCCCGGTCACCCGCTCCATCTTTAGGTAATAGCACCAACTTCTTGAATAAATCCAGCGCCATTAAGCGTGACGGTTTTTCCTATACCTC
>CAMCVO010000010.1 GCA_945881945.1 Bifidobacterium breve | reverse complement strand
TCAAAATGTTCCTCCCAGTTTTTCAGGTCACTCACCTCAACAGCAAAACTCGTGGAGTTCTCAGTCCCACACAATGTGTAGCGATTACTATCCAACCTGAAGTAAAAAGCAAACAACTTAGCTAACGACTTATTGTTTGAAAGCTGTTTATTACCGCCGGTGAGTGATGAAGCTATATTTGAATTAAATATCTCAGCAGATTTGTTACTGACTTTTCGACATAATAGATCATAGGCAGACAAAACTACAGAATTAGAAGATGAATGCAGATCTGCAACATAAGTTGAAAATTTCTTTCGCTCCCCCTTTCCTCCCACATTTTGATAATAAGAGGTAATGTCTTTGTAACCAGAGAATTTAGCCCCTGAACACTTTAAGTAGTAGTTGTTTAACTCCTCTGGTGCGGTGTGGATAAACCAATCACTATCCCGAGACTGCTCAAAAATTCCCTTTGGCCATTTTTCAAAAACTTTAAATGGCGAGGGGTTTTGAAATAGTTGAGCGTTCTCTTTTACCGAAATTCTTAAATCCAGTGAATCAACATGTAAATCATGTCCTACTGCGCCATACTCTTTGAGTTTTTCTTTACCGGTCCAGGTCACCGAAAAGTTACTGGGAGCTTTACGAGTTGAAAGCCACTTTTTAATTTTCCCGCCAGTTCTCTTCAACTCGTCAACAGATTTTTTGTCTGAAGAGAGCCGGCGGCGAAGCTCTTCTTGGTAGAGGCTTTTAGATTCACGATCTACATTTTTAATGCGAGACCAGTCTTCATCTACAATGGCTAATGCAATTTGTAATTCTGAGAATACTGTTTGTGGTCTAGGCATAAGAAATTTTCCTGTCAGGCTAGATCACCATCTTATTTGAAATGTTGTCTAAAGTGTTGCATAAGTTAGCTCGAGGATTATGGGTATACGAGCATCAGATTCAAATCTGAGCAAGTGTAACTGCCGTCTTAGGCCAAACTTGTGGAGCTATAGTGTCAGGAATGAAGCCACCAGCCCCTCCAAACAAGATTGGCAATTTTGGAAAGTGTTTCTTTACTTTGATAACAGCTGCCATAAACATGAGTCTGGACAAAGTACTTAGTATGTTGATTCAAGACTTTTTTACTTCACCTCTTTTCTTAGTTATTTGAGGTTACTCCATACCACCGACATTGTGTTGATATATAATTACGGATAGGTCAAAGAAGCCAGATGCTCTAGCCCTTTAGCTAGTTTGGCACCAACCGCGCTAACCGCGCACGGTGGTCCTAGAGGAAGACCTGCTAGCGATGAAAGTCACCGCTAGAAGTGCGGGCCAATCAAACACTGGTCCAGTTAGGACTTATTTAACTATGTCTAAAAAAAAGTATGTGGACACATCTGTAACTGATTCTGTATTGGAAAAACTGAAAAAAGCACAGGATGAGGAAAAATCACCAAATGCTTACTATAAGTTTAAAGCCTGGCTACATTATGCAAATCTAAAAAGCTGGCAAGGCCAGCAGTGGCATTTTGCGTATGTTAATTACTGCGGTGAAGAGATGCGCTGTACCTGTGGCCTAGCAGTACCCATTAAGAATAAAAGTGATATGAAGCCAGAAGTATTAGAAAAACTTGGAGTTTTAAATTTAGACCTGGTACAAAAAAGTACAGGACATAGGCAACTTCCCACCTTTAAAGGTCAGGTTGCTGCATTTATCTACGACTACACACATGTAGGTGGTCTAGGTATGTATAACTATCACTGTTTATGCCAACAGTGTGGTGAATATTTACAAGGCCAAAGTAGTAGTGATGCAATTACGTGGTGTAAATTCCATAATCAAGTATGTGCTTCGTAACCACTAACTTACTCAAATACTCTACCTAAAATCCTTACTTTTACTGGCTATGTAAATTTGATTTAGTGATTCAATCATGGCGAGAATTTTTGGATCCTGCTCGCCTTTATATGGTGATATACCCTCATGAAATTGCAGTATCCAAAGCGCCCAGAGAGTTTTAGGATTTAATGAGCCCGTCAAAAGCAGCCAAGCAATTAAATCTGCCTCCGGGCGGTATTCATCAACATTCTTAGCGTCTTTTAAGCAAATGCCCATCGGATCTTCCTCATATAAATACTTTTCAATCGCCAGTCTTATGTTCTCTCTATTGCTGGGGTTTGCATGTATGTAATCTCTAAAATGCGGATAGAAAAACTCTTGAATTGCACCGCTGACTTCGCTTTGCTGTTCAACGGGGACATTCCCATTGATCCAGAATGCTGCATGTCGCGTGTAACTCACCTCAGAGAGATCCTGGTCAGTCATGTCGCTCATTCTCAGACCTTACATTTAAAGCTAGGCCGTGACAATACGTCGAACAGGACCTATTTACCTTTTCGTTTTGCCGAGCCCCGCTCAAGACCGTCACGAACCTTTTCTGCGCACAGGCTCCCATTAATGTCCCTATTAGTTGAAATTGTTCCAATTAAAAATCCCACATCTTTTTTACTTAGTGAAAGAACAAAGCAATCTTCATAGACTTCATCTAAGGAAATAAACTTCTTTTCTGGCTTAGAAAGGAGTAACTGAGTTCTTAGTGTATACGCTCCAATTGCAGAGTTAATCGATGAGTAAATGTCAGCTAATTGACTCTCAGTTAATAAGAATTGAAGCTTAGAATTTGCATGTTCAATCTCGCTCACAAGTTAGCCCTAACTTTCTACTGAAAGCAAATATTCCATTAAGTCCACCTTAATTGAAGTAGTGCCACTAGGGAAAGTGTTGCCGTTTGTTGTATTAATCACCAGATCTTTTAGGTAAAAATCTGATTTATACTGAATTAAACTCCTGAGAGAAATCTCTACCGCAGTTTGCTGAAACTTTCCGCTGGCACAATCAGGCAGGCAGTCATTTTCCATGTATACCCCAGTACCAATTGCTTCTTTTGGATTCCAACTTTGCCATCGGATCTCCTTTACCGCAATTCCACCATCAGCGCAGGTAAGAGAAATGTAGTTGGGCTTGTGAACCGGAATTTCACAATCAAATGTTGAAACTTCATCCGAAATAACAGCTTCCCTAAAATTGCCATTATTCACTGCTTTATTAATAAGTTGATTAGGAAGTACTGCCGCAATTGCAATAAACATCATTATGGCACTTACGCCAATAATCGCCTTGGTCTTAATTGTCACAAATTGTCTCTTCTAAAGTTCTAATTCTTCGCAGAATATCCTCAGCAGCGCTTGTCTTGCCTTTAATAGTTAAAACCTGAGCAATCTGCTTATTGGCTCGTACTGTCAGATCCCAATCTGGCTCAGCTTGGTTAGCATTAATTGTAAGTGCTGTATTCAAGAGCTCAAGTGCCAAATCAGTCTCGCCCATCAATACTTTTGCACAACCCAATTGATAGTTAGCTGTGCTTTCATGAATAGGATTTTTTGACAATACCGCAAAATCGAGCGCTCGTTGTCCATACATCACAGCTTCCACGCCATTCCCAAGGTCTGTGTAAACCCTAGACAGGTATTCATCGCAGATATAGACATTTTCTGGTTGTTTCTCCTCTTTGAAGCACTGGCGTGCTTTAAGTAAATCAGAGATTGCTTCCTCGTATTTTCTTAATTCAATACTGGCGGTTGCGCAATTGTAGTGATCAGATCCAATTAACCACTCTGTTATTTCCGGATCTACCTTGCTAAAAATCTGTTTGTAGCACTCTAAGGAGTTTTCAAAATCTCCTGCGTTAAAAAATGACCGTCCCGCATCTCTCAACATTGAAGCAGCAGCTGATCTATCATCATCTACAAAGCTTTTTGCAGCGATTAGCGCAGCCTCAGCGGCCTCACCATCACGATTTAATTTTTTTAATGACCAGGTGATACCTTCATAAACATGTAACATGGTGCCGGTCGTGACCTCGTTTTTATGAGAAATATAAATATCTTTTGCACTTTCACAAAGTGCTAAAGCAGATCTATAATCTCCACGATCATATGCAATATGGCTTAGCGAAATTAATTTTTCAGCTCTATCTACGCCACTTGAGTTCGGGATGTTTTCCCATAACTCATTTTCATTGGTTTTGCTCTCTTTACTCACCACGTCCTTTCGTGAAGCAGGGTGCTTCGTAGGGGCGATTAAATTACTATCTGCTCCTGACATTTGCTGGTCCAAATGAAGGGGCAGTTTTGAGAAGATGGAGGTTAGCACATAATTCGAACATTCGTTCGATTAGAAACATTTATAATCCCTAGAAAACACTCTCATTTTAAATCGGACATATTGGAACAAAACGAATAATTAAACTAATAGTGTGCCGGGGACAGACCCCGAGCATTAGTAGAGATAAAAGCTTAAGACATGATCCAAAGCGGATCAAAAATTAACAAGCTGTTTAATCTCTATGGCTAAATGTTAGCAACTAGGTTAGTCAATCGGCTAACCCAGTTGCTAGCTCCGCCAGATCATGATCGTTCTAGAAGCATCTTAAATTATTATCAGTTGCAATTAGTAAGCAATCTTTCGTTTATATAGCTTTATAGAGTTATTGAGTCTTAGTGGTTTTTAGTGAGAAATTAGTAAGCAGTTCTATGAAAAAATCATCTTCACCCCTTGATTAAGGTAGTCCGGGGCGGTATCTTTATGGTGATTAGTACGCACGATGTGTCTTACTGAGCAAGGTTGCAGATAATGAACAACCGTCCAGGTGACTCTGCATCAGTGAGCACTTACTGTTTTATTAAACTCTTCAACTTGAATAAATTTTAGGAGCTTTTATGTCTTGGATTGATACCGTCCCATATGAAGAGGCCAGTGGGCGCTTGAAGGAACTTTACGAGCGCATAAAAGGTCCTGATAACAACGTTGACAATATTATGATGATGCATTCACTTCGCCCGCACTCCATGGAGGGCCATATGGCCATCTATAAGTATGTATTGCATCATTCAGGTAACACAATCCCAAAATGGTTCCTGGAAGCACTTGGCGTGTGGGTCAGTGCACTTAATGATTGTGATTACTGCTTCCAACATCACTTTGCGGGGATGAAGCGTTTAGTAGCTGATGATGCAAAATCAGAGGCAATCAAGGCGGCAATCATTGGACGTGATATTAATAAGGCGCCATTATCTGCAAGAGAAAAACTTGCCATGGTTTACGCACAGGCTTTGACGGCCGCACCGCCAAAGGCAACTCAATCGATGGTGATTGAACTTAGAAACGCAGGCTATGAGGATGGTGAAATACTTGAAATAAATCAAGTGGTCTCTTACTTCGCTTATGCCAATCGAACCGTTCTTGGGCTTGGTTGTTCAACTGATGGCGACATAATTGGATTATCTCCGAATAATTCTGATAACCCAGATGATTGGTCTCATTCCTAAGGTTGGGTCACGGGGTACGTTTCAATCTGTTATTACTTTGACAAAAGCAAAAGCAGCTCACCGCCTACAGGAAAGCTAGGCGGGGAGCTGCTTTTATTTACTTACCCCTTGATCTACTTCCTTGGAAGCTTACTTAGATCAATATCTGCTGGCAGAAGTACGCCATCAATTGCATGAATAACACCATTTGATGCCATTACATCTGCAGAAACTACAGGTGCGCCATTAACAGTTACTCCACCCATTGTGGATAGTTTTACTGTTTGACCCTCAACAGTTGCAACATCACCATCTGTTACATCTGCTGCCATTACCTGGCCAGATACAACATGGTAGGTAAGGATCTTTGCTAATACTGCTTTATTTTTTGGCAGCAATAGTGCATCTAAAACTCCCTCTGGTAGGGCTGCGAAGGCATCATTTGTTGGTGCAAAAACGGTAAATGGACCTGCGCTATTTAATGTATCCACAAGATCAGCTGCGATAACCGCTGCTACTAATGTGTCAAAACCACCAGCACCTGTTGCAACCTCAACAATTGTTCCAACCGCTGTTTCTGGTGCGCTATCTTCAGCTGAGGTATCAGAATCACTACTGCAAGCTGCAAGCGCTAATGCTGTTACAACCGCTAGTGAGGCTAATATGCCTTTACGCATAACCTTCATTTATTCTCTCCTTAGATAAGTCTTACCCTTGTAGCAAAACCTTAATGCAGCCATTGATAATACTGACCAGTTACTGAGATGAGTTCAATCACTTTCACAAGATTTAAGGTTAAAAACCCCTTGGATTCAATTTCAATAGAGATAAAAGATAAATACTCAGCATAAACACAGCATTCTGTGGGCGATTGGTTACTAAAACTACCCAGTAATTTTTTTGTTAGTTAACCCATCTAATCGCCAGGAAATAGCTGGCAGCCCAACCTTGGTTCTGATCTGATCAAACTTTTCATAAAAGCTAATTTTTGATATCCCAGTTACCTTCTCAAAGCTTTTTTCAAAGTTTCTAGAGCTGGCATAATCGGTGAAAATATCTAACATTTTTTGAAAACCAACTGAGGCAATGATGTACTCAGATGCTACCTGCCCAATGTTGTAAGGATAGGTTGGGGTGTCGTTGCCGCAGCAGGTGCGCAGCTCATAATCTGCTATTGAATTCCTATTTGTCGACTCCCTTGGTGGTGCATATGAGAGCATGGCGGCTCTGCCATCCCAGTAACTAGCATTTTGGGAAAGTGCACCCACTGCAAAACCTACAAAATCTGCTGTGCCCTCAATAAACCAGGCTGGAAATGCATTTACAGAATCAGATTGATCACTTTTTATTTGCACCCCAGTACTGGTGGCAGAGAGATTTGCTTGAACTAGGTGAAAATACTCATGGGCTAGTAAGGCTCCACCATCACTGCCAGGATTTCTTGGATTGTAGGTTAACTCTGTACTAACCACATAACCCTGGTGTTTACTGCGGTCTAAACAATAAGTTACTCCTGGCATTGAAGGTACATTGCACTTTGTTTGCCAACCACTGTTGGCTAGTTGTTCATTAGTCCAACTCTCGGTGGCGCCAATAATTGTCTTTGAGCCTTGCGCAAAGTAGCTACCAAATAAGCGGGCGCCTAAATCATCAGATTTTTTAAGTATTGATACCCGGTTGGTATTGGGATTTGCTTGAATAATTTGGGTGTGATTTGTTGCTACTGCAACCCTATCCTTTGCCCAACTTAAAAAGTTACGTTGTGCTTGATCACTTAAAGTTTTAGAGTCAATATTTGTGCTCCATGGCTCAAAATTGACTACAGCCGCAGCCTTTGGTGCAGATTTTCGCCACACAGATTTTTTACCACTTTTAGTGCAGCTGTATGTAACACCAGAGGAGATTGTGATTTGGCCAACTTTTTTACAGCTACCACCTGCCTTGATGGCAGCACTTGCTGGGGATGGATTAATTAGAGCGGTGAGGCAGGCCACTAGTAATCCAATCAACAACCTTTTCATGTCAGAAAGAGTAGCAACAAAGTAAACTAGGCCAGATAATGAAACAGCTTAAGCACTCGGTGATCTTGATATTACTGAGCTGCCTTTTATCCCAAAATGTCTATGCAAATGAGTTGGCGATCTGGGATAGGTTGCAAGGGACAAATCCAAAGGGTTATGTATTACTGCTTCGCCATACATTAGCTCCTGGGGTTGGAGATCCTGAGAACTTTAAATTAAATGATTGCTCAACCCAGCGAAATCTCTCCTCCGTAGGAAGGGAGGATGCCAAAGCTGTTGGTGATTGGCTTAAGCGGCGGGATATAAAGATCACCCGGGTTGAATCCTCTAGGTGGTGCCGGGCAAAGCAGACTGCGCAATTACTAGATATTGGCAGGGTAAGGTTAAATTCCAATCTAGATTCCTTATTTGAATCGGCTGATCCTGCTAAAGCAATTCAAACTGTCAGGGTTAAAAGGCAGATTGTTGATTGGCGAGATAAATCTGGGTTGTTAGTTTTAGTTGGACATTTTATAAATATTGGCGCAGTTACAGGGGTTGGGGTTGATTCAGGTGAAGGTGTGCTGGTCAAAGCAGATAGCAAGGGAAAGATTACTGTTGTTGGTTTAACCCCAAAGCTTGGTAGGTAATCCTTTAGAGCTTAATTGTTTAAGAGGGTGAGGGCAGCGATCGCTGCATCAAATCCTTTATCCTCTTTAGAGTTTTCTCCCCCAGCACGGGCAACTGCTTGAGATAAATCATCACACATTAAAACACCAAAGCCAACTGGTTTTGATCTACTTAATGACACATCCATAACACCTTGGGTTACACCCTGGCAGATGTAATCAAAGTGTGGGGTCTCACCCCTTAAAACTAAACCAACAACTACTACAAGATCAGCACCCTTATCTAATGCTAATTGAGCAGCAAGTGGTAATTCAAAGGAGCCGGCAACGTAGGAGATCTTTATCTTTTCAATACCACCACTTTTTAATCCCTTAACTGCGCCATCGATTAATAATTGGCAAATCTCTGGGTGCCAGGAGGATGATATAACTTGGGCAACAAGCTTTGGGTGATTACCAATCTCAATCTTGGGTGCATTATTTAACATCAACTGATCCTCCTAATTTGTGTTTAAGTAATTGCGCTTTGCTATTTAAATAAGCTTGATTATGAATATTTGGCGTGGTGATTAACTCAACCCTTGAGTACTTAATCCCTGCCTGATCTAAGGCCTCTGTCTTTGCTGGGTTGTTTGTAAGCAGGCAAATGCTATTTATGCCGAGTGATTTAATGATTGCAACTGCATCAATGTAACTTCTCTCATCTGCTAAATGTCCTAGGGATATATTTGCCGCCACCGTATCAAGACCAGAATCTTGTAAGCCATACGCCTTAACCTTTTCTGCTAGCCCAATTCCACGCCCCTCATGATCTTTTAGGTAGATAATCAAACCTGAGCCTGCTCTTTCAATCTGATCAATTGATAGTGCTAACTGAGCCCCACAATCACATCGATCTGAGCCAAATACATCACCTGTTAAACACTCAGAGTGAATACGGGTTAATAGATTCTCACCAGTGATTTTTCCAAAGGATAAGACTGCATGATCTGCTCCGCTCTTTGAGCGGTAGGTAGTAATCTGCCAATCCTTATCTGCCATTGGCAGCTTTGCCCAGGTAAAGCCAGAAGGTGCTTTTTTAATCTCAATCTTTGGTGAGTTTTCAATAATCTCCTCAATTGAGATCTTCTTAATGCCATGTTCTTTTGCAAATTGGGTTAGTAAATCACCACGCATCATTGTGCCATCATCATTTACCAACTCACAGATCACAGCAACTGGATATGTGTTGGTTAAATTACAAAGTGCAACTCCTGCTTCAGTATGTCCTGCCCGCTCACTTACCCCACCATCTACTGCAACTAGTGGAAAAATATGTCCTGGGCGTAAGAATTGATCACTTCTTGCATACTCACTTGCTAGTGCCCGCAAGGTATTTGCTCGCTCCTTTGCACTAATTCCTGTTGTGCGATTCTCTTTTAAATCAACAGATACGGTAAATGCGGTGTTGTGGTTATCCTCATTATTTGCCACCATCATCGGCAGCTTTAACTGCCTAGCAATATCTCCTGTTAGGGCAGCACAGATCACCCCTGAGGTGTGACGGACCATAAATGCAATCTGCTCCGTTGTAATACCACTTGCTTGCGCAATTAGATCACCCTCATCCTCTCGATCCTTAGAGTCGGTAACAATTACAAATTTACCCGCCTTAAAATCAGCTAGCGCATCTTTAAAATCACTCATTTATCACCTGCTGGTGCTTTATTTACTAACCGCTCCACATACTTAGCCAAGATATCAACCTCAATATTTACTACATCTGCTGGAGATTTTTTCCCTAAATTTGTTAACTCTAGAGTTTGTGGGATTAACCAAACAGTAATTGTGTTTTTACTATCATCAATCTCACCTACGGTCAGGGACACCCCATCAATTGCAATTGATCCTTGGGGAACTACATAACGCATTTTCTCTTCTGGAATTGTTACGGTAAGTGCTAACCACTTTTCAGCCTCTTTGATCTCAACTACCTTGCCAATGCAATCAACATGTCCCTGCACAATATGACCACCTAGGGGCTCACCCGCCTTTGTTGCTAGCTCTAGATTTACTAGATCACCTTTACTTAATGAGCCAATTGCAGTGAGCTTTAAGCTCTGCACCATCACATCAACGCTAAAAAATTGATTATCAAACTCAGTTACAGATAGACAGGTGCCATTTACCGATACAGAGTCGCCAATTTGTATCTGCCCACAGATATTGGCATCTTTAATGGTTAATTTTGCATACTCATCGCCCTTAGTAATCGCCTCTACTACCCCGAGGGATGAAATTAAGCCGGTAAACATTACTTAACCACCTTTGCATAAAGGGTGGTCTTGATATCACTGCCAATCTTTTCAACCTCTTGAACCTCAAAATCTATTCGATCATTAATTGTGTTGATACCAAGAGGAGAAACAAAGCTAACTCCATCCCCTAACACAGTTGGTGCTTGATAGAAAATTACCTCATCCACAACATTTGCTTTAAGAAGGGCAGAGATTAGGACAGGACCTGCCTCAACCATTACACGATTAAAGCCGCGCTTATTTAGCGCTGTTATTAAGTTATCTACTTCGTAATCTTTAATCAGGGTTAGATCAGCTCCTCTTTTTATTAATTTAGAGGTAGGTGAGATTGCGCGTTGTCCAACAACAAAGATCGCAGGATCTTTTCCAATCCCCTTACTTGTTAACTCTGGGTCATCTGCTAATACAGTTCCAGTTGAGGTAATAATTGCATCAACTTGCGAGCGCAGCTTTGCCACATCATCCCTTGATTGCTCAGAGGTTATCCATTTTGATGATTGATCTGCTGCTGCAATCTTGCCATCTAAGGTGGCTGCTATTTTTAAGATAATCCTTGGCCGATTTAATTTAATCTTGGTTAACCAATCACGGTTGGTATCGGATGCATACTCAGTAAGTATGCCGGCCTCAACTTCAATACCAGCATCTTGCAATGCCTTTGCCCCACCTTGGGCGATTGGGTTTGGATCAAAGAGTGCGAAGTAAACCTTCTTTATTCCACTTTTAATTATTACCTGGCTACAAGCTGGATTTTTACCAATGTGATTACATGGCTCAAGGGATAGATACAAGGTTGCCTTTGATAGATCACCCGTGAAAGTATCTCTGGCATTGTTAAGAGCGATCACCTCAGCATGCTCTGCCCCTAGGTGAACTCCTTGAGAGATTAATTTATTATCTTGATCAACTAAAACTGCGCCAACTATTGGGTTTGGATAGGTGTGAGATAGGCCTTGCTTTGAGATGGTGATGGCATGGTGTATCCACTCTTGGTGGATTGAGCTAACACCTTTTGTAGCTAACACTGTTAGTTACTGCCTCTCCCGAATGAAAAACTTGATGTTGCGTTTTTCGGGATGGCAAGGCTTTGGGCTAAATGCGCAAATTACGCATGCCCAAATCGATGTTGAATCTCTCTCATCCGGACTTTAACCGTCGGTTTAGGAATTTCACCCAATCCACCAACCAATGGCTTTGGTTGGGTCGCAGACTTTAACTGCCGGTTCGGAATTACACCGACCCCGAAATACAACAGTGCAGATCTTACTCCAGGGGAGTTGGGATTGGTAAATCTAAGCGTTAGATAAAGGCGTTGGCCTTACTTAGAGATTGAACTCTCTTGGCGCACTTGGGGTAACAAACAAGATGATGTTATAGATCGGAACCAGGATAAACCAACCACTCTTGCCAACATCATGAACCCGTCTTACCGCAACTGCCAGGGTTGGAATTAATGTGCCAAAGGCGATGATGTTGCCAGCAAGATCGCCAAAGGATAACTGGCCAATTATTGCTGCGATATTGGTAGTTAAAATAAAGTACCAGTACTGGGATCTAGTAGATACCCCAGAAAAATCGGCGTAACGGTTTAAGCCATCCTTTAATGCCAGCCAAAATGCTGGTTGATTTTGTTCCACTACATAAAACTACCCCACACTTTGCCAAAATCAGCGCTACCATCATCCTTATGATTAAAAGAGCTTTAGAGGTAACCCGGTATGCGGTGGTCATTCCATCATTTGCTGCGATCTTAGGCGCCCTACTTTTGATGGTGCAGGGCTCAATTGAGATGGTGGTGGTGGTAAGTGAGGCGATCTTTGATGGATCATCCTTAAAGCAAAGCATTGTTGATGTGCTAACAGCGGTTGATGCCATTTTGCTTGGCACCGTTTTGTTAGTTATTGGTTACGGCTTGTATGAGTTATTTATTGATACGGAGATTAAGGTGCCGGCCTGGCTTAGAGTTGATGATCTAGATGATTTAAAATCAAAGCTAATTGGGGTAGTAGTTGCCATTATTGCGGTGGTCTTTGTTGGAATCTTTGTTGATGCCAATCGAGCAGATGAGATTATTGAATACGGCGTGGGAGCAGGAGCGCTAGTTGCCGCCCTTGCCCTCTTTGCCTTTGCTACTAAGAAAAATAAAGAAAAGAAGTAAGGCCCTATCTTTTAAAAGCTTTTCTTAAGTAAGTACCTGCCCCGGTGCTCCATAAGGCCCAGATAACTAAGGGTGGTTGAAAAAACAATCTAAGTAATCGCTTTTGATCTGTATCTAAGCCAAAGGCATCTATCTGATTAAGATACTGATTTATATTTCCGGCAAAGATAAGTATGAAAAATAAGCCAACTAATAAACCAATTACCTTGCGGTATTGGGTGAGAAAAAAGGTGGTGGTAATTAAGGCGATACCCAGTGCTATCTCAACCACACCAGAGGCGACAACTACAAAATCAGGATCAAGTGGCAGATAAGTAGGAACCTGGGCTAAAAACTCTTGCCTATTTGAATCAAGGTGGGAGGCACCAGCTGAGGTTAGAAAAGCACCCAGAGTTAACTGCAGTAACCTCTTAATCAAAGTAGATACCTCTCAAGTGCTGTTCTTATAAGTTCTGATGTACTTCTGCCGCTTTGCAAAGCTTTTCGATCTAATGCCCTCTTTAATTGAATTGGAACTCGAGCCTTTACCTCTGGAGAGATCACATTTGGTTTACTCAATGATGGTCTACCTGCGCTTTTGCGTCTAACCTCTTTAACAATTTGTTTAACCCGTCGATCGGTAATGCGTCGACCAGATAGGTCGCGAACCACCTCCTTCTTAAGATCTACATCTTTACCAAGGCGATACTTACTACCTCTTGCCATCACTTCCTCCTATATTGGTAAGGCATAACATGAATCACCAGCAGGTATTGCGGTGTTGCTACCGCGATAACCTCTAACTCAATACCTCGATCATCTTTGCCAATCCAGCGAAAACTTTGATCTGATTTTTTTCCATCTATTACTGCCATCGGCAGGTAGTGCTCCAACACGTAGAGTGCTCGCGCTCTTCCAATTCGATGCTTCCTGGCTGATTGGGTAAATCTAACCTGGCTAGGCAGTATATTATGCGCCACAAAATTATCTGTCAATTACCGCATCTACCTACTCTTCTTTTATTTTTTTAAGAAACACCGAGGCTAGTAAAAAAGTTTGGAGGGTAGTTTGGCTATCCACAGCCAAAATTAAATTGTGGAAACCTCACCGTCAGCGCTGATTTAAGCCTTTGTGATCGGTATGCTCTTACTATGAGTAAACCATTAACAGTTGAAAGATTACGTAAAACCAATATCTACGCTGGGCTATTACATCTAGCTCAAATGATTGCAGTCCTTGCCCTAAGTAGTGATTTCTCACTACCAATAACTGCTACCTATATGTCAGGTCCACCAGGAACTACATATGCCGATCCAGTTACCTTATTTGAAACCCCAATTGGATTAACAGTTGCCATCTTCCTTGGCTTATCTGCGCTGGCTCATTTTATTGTTGCCTCCCCTAAGTTTTATCCAAGATATAAGGCAGGACTTGGCTTACAACGAAATTACTTTAGATGGGTTGAGTACTCAATTAGCTCATCGGTAATGATCGTTTTAATTGCTCAGGTAACTGGAGTTGCAGATATCACCGCAATTATCTCAATCTTTGGGGTTAACGCCTCAATGATTCTATTTGGCTGGTTACAGGAGAAGTATGAGAACCCAGGAAGTGGCGGCTGGCTGCCATATATCTTTGGTTGCATTACTGGAATCATTCCTTGGCTAGCACTTTGCTTTTATGTATTTGGCATAGGAGGGGCTGGTGAGACTAAGGCACCAGCATTTGTCTATGTAATTGTGCTAACTATCTTTTTGTTCTTTAACTCCTTTGCACTTGTGCAATTTTTGCAGTACAAAAAGATTGGTAAGTGGAGTAATTACCTTCGTGGTGAGGCAACCTACATAACCTTATCTTTGGTAGCAAAATCTGCTCTTTCTTGGCAGATCTTTGCCAATACCCTGATACCACCAGTTTAAATTAAATTACTGACCGCCACTGATAAGTAGCAGATTGCCACTATCAGTGGTGGCTACCAATCTGCCATCTGGCAGTAACTCTAAATCTCGGATGCGATCTCCCACATCTACCGATGCCACCTGTCCTACTTTATCTTTGCTACTTAATTGAATAAAGATTAAAGCCTGCTCTTTTAATGTCGCCATAACTAATTGGGATGACCAAGCCCCCCATTTTCCTGTTGCTGGCAGTTGCACCAACTCAGTTGGTGCAACCGATGGCACCCAGTTATAAAGTGGCAATTGAAAACCATCATGCGTTCCAGCTCTAGTCGGTCTTACATAATCACCAGATGAGTAAGCCTGGCCATAGGTAACAATTGGCCAGCCATAATCTGCACCCTTTTTAATTAAATTCAACTCATCCCCGCCACGTGGTCCATGCTCTGAGATGTAAAGATCATTGCTGATCAATTCAATTCCCTGTTGATTGCGATGACCAGTTGAGATCTTCTCTATTTTACTTGCACTTACCTTAAATATACTTCCTAAATCTCCTCTAGCACTCTTGCTACCAATTTTGGGATAGCCAAGATCTCCAACGGTTAAATATGTTGTTTTGTTATCAATCACAGCTAGCCTGCCAGCTGCATGTTGAACTGCAGAGATGGGCACACATGGTTTGGAGGTAAACCAATTTTTACCCTTGGTGATCGTTGGCTTACTACCAAGTGTTAATTGATAGGAATCTAACTTAACCACTACGCAGTTGCCATTTTTGCGAAGTGAAGGGTAGGAGATAAGAAGATTGGCTGAGGTTGCACTCTTTGATAAAACTGCAATATCGGTTATTGCAAATCTGGCATCATTTATTCGCTCACTTGCTGGAATAACCCGTCCAAGTAATTGATCACTTTTTGTGGATAGATTAAATAAGTAAAGGTGTGAGCCTTTTTGACCACCACCAAGTAGCAATTGATTCTCATCCAATACCGCAGCTGCTGCGCCTCGAACACCATTTGAGCCAACTACTTGTAGATTTTCAGTTGCAATAGTTGATATCGATAACTTTGGCGCAATTAACTGAGCAGAGGCAAGGGATGTGTTCATGGCAAATACCAATGTGATTGCTGCAATAGCTTGCACCCTTGGCTTCATTGCTGGTATCTACCTCTCTTAAATAAACTTAAGTTGTGTAGATATTACTAATCTTTGCTGAAAATAGGATTAGAAAGGCGCTAACTACATTTTCTGTAGCTAGCGCCTTTAGTCAGGGTCTTGCTTTAAATCACTCCCAGGTGATACGGCCCTCACCTGTTAGGGATTTATACCTGGCATCTGAATCAGGAATGGTTGGTAATCCAGAGCTTGAGGCTGGGAAGGATCTTAGGTAATCGTAAAGTGCAACCTCATAATCAATACCAAAGGCTGACTTTTTCAACGCTGCCAATGTTGGGTAATTATCCCCACCATCTGCAGTGAAGTTGTTGGTAACAATAGTTACATTTGGAGCGCCAGCAACTGGTGTTCCTGCTGTAACTAACGCTCGACCATCAGATAATGTAATTGATTTAACTCTAGTTCCCTCAGTTGTAATCTCACCAACTGAAGCACCTGCTGACGGATTGGAGACAACCTGCGCGGTGCCACTTCGCAAGCAGACTACTTTGATACCTGCGACTTGCAAGAATTGTCCACCACCTGAGGTTGAGATTGAACAGGATCGTTCAAAGATTGACTTAAGTTGGCTTGGCGTAACACCAGTCATTGCTACCAAGGTATTTCCAAATGGCAGTAGATCAAAGGTGTTTCCTCGAGTAATCTCACCAACCTTGCCATTTTCTGGCAATGTAATTGCTGGGTTTTGTCTAATACCGCCACCATTTTGAATTGCAATAAGTGGTGCGGAGGTAGATGGCTTAGGTAATCCAGCTTTCTCATACCGTTGGTTGTAACTGTAGGCAAAGGCATCTGCTACTAAGTTACCGCCATTAGTTTCACCAGTTCTTACTCCCAACACAGTTGCACTTCCACGATCGGTATTAAATACAGTGTTGCTTGCTGCAATTGGAGTAGTAAAGCCGGCTAGACAGGTAGTTAATGGCGTGTCTACTAAATTAGTAATGCTCGCATCTGGTGTTACCGCATCAGATATACCAGCAGCGGTTGCTACCGCACTTGCTGGAACAACTCTGCGTGGATAAGAGGTTAATGGGTTAATGCCATCTAAGTTTCCGCGTTCATCAAATACTAAATCGACCCGGCCAAGGTATTTGTAGTTACCGCTGGTGGTTACTAATGGCACCTCTTCGCCGTTGATATCAGTTAGGGAGAGTGGGTACTCACCTACTGGCTTTGACTCACCTGGAATTAACTCTAAGCGATCCTCAATACCAGAGTTTTCTAGTAGCTCATCGCCACCGCCTGCTACTGCCACATCAACACCTTTTAGCAGCGCAACTAATGCACGATCATTTGCTGCAGCTTGTAGGTGGCTTACTAGGATAATTTTGTTAACACCCATTTTTTGTAAGGCATTAATCTCTTTTTGTACCACCTTGGCAGTTGACTCTAAGTCACTTGAGGTTAGTTTGACAGTCCCTGGACTTGAGATGGTTCTAAGTGACCAGGTAACAGCTGAGACAACGCCAAATCGATGCTTAGTCACTGGATCGATGTGAATGTAACTCTTGCCAAGCACTTTGCCTTTGGCAATTGATCCTTTGGTCATAGTTGAACGGCCAACCATTGATTTTAAATCTGTATTTTGTTTGAAATCTAAGTTAGCTGAGATAAATGGGTGGGATGGCTTCCCATTTGCACCAAATGCTTTGATATATCTAGCTAGAAATGGGGTGCCATAATCAAACTCATGATTTCCTAATACATGCACGTCATAAGGCATCTTTGCCTGCGCAACCGCATCCAGTACTGGCTTGGTGGATGTAGCACTTCCTGGCTCACTGCAGATCAGGTTTTTGCTGGGTAGGAAAGAGTCACCGGCATAAACAGATAGAACTGCATTTCCAGCAGTCCTTGCTGAAGCTATCTCGCGATTGAATACTGAAGCAAATGCTGCTGTGCTGCCAACTCTTAGATCACCGGCAGAAGTTTTATAGATCGAATCTGCAGCTAATGATGATTCACCATCATTGTTGTGTAACAAAGTTAAGGTCACCGCACTTCTTGGCTCAGCTGCATTTGCGGGGGTAAGAAGATTTATCGCAAGCAGTTGGGTTAGAAGTAGAGCGATTGTGGTAAAAAAGATGGTTATTTTTCGCATTTTTCTCCTTAATGGTTTGATGAGAGTCAACCTCGTATTTGTGTCTGGTTGGCTAATTGAATTAAAACTTTAGCCACCAACTTCATGAACAAATCCTTAACGAGTTTTTGCGAAATAAAATTAACTTTTATGACTTATCTCGTTCACCTGTTCCACCCAATGAGTTTCTAGCCATCCTGTTTGATATCCCTGCAGGGCCAATCGACTCCTGACCGCAAGGTTGGGTGGCCAATGCGGTTATGAAAATGCCTCCTAGGGCGAATCTGATCAGCAACCGCCGATGTCTCCCTATCACATCGGCGGTTTCTGCTGTCATCAAGCTTGTGCACAAAGTGCGCATTACAATAATGAGTGTTTTAACCTTCCCTTTTTTTCACACTCTAACTACCTAATTGGAGAAGTATGAAAGCAGTACTGGCGCTAACCCTGCTCTTGCTCTTATCTGGCTGCGCTAGCTCACCTGCACTTTCCAACTTAATGGATGGCTCTTGTTCACCATCTCAACAGTTATTAGCGAAGGATCATATCTCTGGCCAAATTGATGCAATCGCTGATCAAAATTGGCAAAAGGCGTATAGCTTTGCTGCAAAATCATTTCAAGAGACGATTGATTTAGATCGCTTTACCGAGATTATTTCCCAGCAGTATGTTTTATTAATTACCAATAAGGGTTACACCTTTGATAGTTGTGAGATTGAAAATGAGCGACTGGTGCAGAAAATTACGGTAGTTGGCTTAAATGATGATTTTCGAATGACCTATCGATTAAGTGTGGAGGATGAAAAATTAGGGGTGGTAGCAGCAGCTGTTACCGATGTATCAGAGGATATCTCCACCTAATTTAACAAACTCACCTGCGCCAAACTGTCCTGGTGTTTGCCCCTTTAAAAGATGTAACTTACCTTTACCCCACACCTGCCAATCTTGATTAGCTCTTCTTACTACAGCGGTATCTTCATCAATGCCAATCAAGGTTGAATCCCCTGGCAGATCAAGTAGGTGCTTAGCAGCTGAATCTGGAATCCATTTAAAAAACTTATCAAAGTGTGGAATTACTCTTACCTCTTTCAATAAACCAAAGCCTTGGGTTGGCTGTGCTCTACTTAATCTAAAGTGAGGCACATAGCCACTAAATGCCATCGCCCCTGCGCTGCAGCCAGCAAGTGAGCCACCTGATTGCCAATTTTTTAATATCAAATCCCATAACAAGGTATCCCGCAGGGCATCTGCTAAGTAATGCGGATCTCCACCAGATAGATAAATCAATGCTGCATCATCAACATTTTTTAGTAACTCTGGGTTATTAGCATCATCCCTTGTGAAGATTGGCAAAAAAGATTGGGTTACGCCAAGGGATTTTGCAGCTACCTCCCCAAGTGATCTCCAGTAATTAATTCGGTTTTCACTCTCTCTTGCTGCAGCGGTTGGGATCTGTATATAAATTGGTTTTTTATTATTTGCCAAGCCATCATTGATTAAGGATTGTTCAAACTCCTTCATCTGTGGCAGGTACTCGCCAGAACCGACTAAAGCCAGTGAGCCATGATTTTTCATCTTGGCTAAATACTACCTTTCTTATCTTTACTACTGGTTTGATCACAGTTGTTGGGATAGGGTTGAACAATGTCCTATCAGGTAGATCAAGTTCGCAAAGATTTTCCATCCTTAAACTCAGGTATTGCCTACTTTGATGGCCCAGGTGGCACCCAAACCCCACAGATTGTTGGAGATGCGATTGCAAAGGCGATTGTGCAGCCATTATCAAACCGTGGAACTACCACTATCTCTGAGCAAAATGCAGAAGATTGTGTAATTGGTTACCGAAATGCAGTTGCTGATCTATTAAATTGTGATCCAAAGGGTGTGGTTTATGGCAGAAGTTGGACCCAATTAACCTATGACTTCTCAAGAACATTAGCTAAAAGCTGGAGTGCTGGGGATGAAATAATTGTTTCGCAATTAGATCATGATTCAAATATCAGGCCCTGGATTCAAGCAGCAGAGGCAAAGGGTGTAGCTGTTAGGTGGGCGAAGGTAAATACCCAAACAGGTGAGTTAGATACCCAATCTGTAACAGATTTACTAAGTAATAAGACAAAGTTTGTGGCGGTAACTGGAGCCTCAAATACCTTAGGAACTAGACCTGATATCAAAGCAATTGGAAGTGCGGTTAGAGCAAATGGTTCACTCTTTTTAGTAGATGGTGTTCACCTGACCCCCCATGCGGTAATTGATTTTAAAAATCTGCCAATAGATTTCTATGGATTCTCCTCATACAAACTTCTTGGTCCACACTGCGCATCATTTGTAGCAGATCCCACCCTTCTTGAAACATTAAGTAATGACAAATTACTCCCCTCCAGCATGGTGGTACCGGAGCGGTTTGAGTTTGGCACCTTGCCCTATGAGTTAATGGCCGGGGTTAGTGCTGCAATTGATTATGTAGCTAGTTTTGATAAATCAGCATCAGGAAGTAGAAGAGAGCGTTTAGTAACCTCCCTTAACGCTTTGGAAGAGTATGAACAATCACTCTTTGATTACCTTTTAGCTGGACTTACAAAATTACCAGGCATAACTATCTACTCAAAGGCGAAAAATCACACACCAACTGCCTATTTTAATTTAAAAGATGTTGTAGCAGCTGATCTTTATAAATTTATGGCAGGTAAAAAGATAAATCTGCCAGCAAATAACTTCTACGCCCTTGAGGTTTCCCGTGCCCTTGGTTTAGGAGATGCTGGGGCAATCAGAGCAGGACTTGCTCCCTACTCAACCAAGGATGATGTTGATCGGTTAATTTCTGGTTTAGAAGAGTATTTAGCGAAGAGGTAATTTCGATGGCAATTACTAACACCGACCGCACCTCTTATTTTCCGCTTATTGAAAAACGCTACGGTGAGAAGATGAGTTACTGGTATTCAGTAATGAAAAAACTAGAGGGTAAAAAGTATCCAGAACAAATTGCACATTTGAAAGAGAATTACGGTTTTTCGCAAGCCCACGCCAATGCTTTAGTTATGTACTCAAGGGGTTCAAAATCAGCCGCTAGGTATGAATCAGTTGCTGCTTACTACAAATCCTTAGATCCAAAGCAGGCAAAGTTAATCAAGGCAATCTTTGCTGCGATTAAGAAAAAACACCCCAAGTTGAAGTTGGTGATCGCTTGGAATCAGCCGATGTTAAAAAATGGGGATCAATATGTATTTGGCGTATCCTCATCAAAAAACCACATCTCAATCGCACCTTGGAGTGAGAAGGTATTAAAAAAGTTTGCCCCCCACTTTAAGCAGTATCGGGTAACTAAAAAAACTATTGCACTACCTAATGATTGGAAGGTTGATCAAAAAGTACTGTGCGATATGGTTAGAGCTAATTTGGCTGAAAAATCAATCTAATTTATAGATCTGACCGCTCTGCTTTCCTAAGATTGATTTAACGTAGGCATCTGCCACAGATTGCGCGCTCACCTGGTGGTAGCCAGCAAATTTTGCATGATAACTTGTAGCCTCAGTTAATACATTTGGACTAACTGTATTTATTCGCAACCCTCTTGGTAGATCAATTGCTGCAGCCAAGGTAAAGGATTCAACTGCGCCATTTGCTAAGGCAGCAGCAGAGGCTGCTGGAATTGGATCTCTGGCTAATACCCCAGTCATTAAGGTAAATGAGCCGCCATCAATTAAGTAATCAATCCCTACTCGAACTAATTCAACCTGGCCAAGTGCCTTATCTTTAAAACTAATTAAATAATCATCATATGAGATCTCAGTTATTGGCTTATAAACAACCTTGCCAATACATGATGCCACCGCATCAACCTTTCCCACCTTTTCATACATCGCCTTAATGGAGGCAGGATTTTTAACATCAACTTTGATATCAGTAGTTCTAGATACGCCAACCACTGTGCCATATTTACTTAATGTCTTTGCCACATATGAACCAATTAACCCAGTTGAACCAACCACAATAAACTTCATGAAATACCACCCTTATTAGCAAAGCCTTAGGTCAGATCATATGCCAGTAGTTGAACTGATTGGTGGTGTTAATGGTTAGGATAGGAAAATGATTGAGGTGATCTCAGCCCACGCCGAAGGTGAGGTTGGGGATGTAATCATTGGTGGCGTTGATGCGATCCCAGGTAAAAACATCTGGGAGCAATCTAGATTTATTGCAAATGATCAATCACTTCGAAAATTTATTTTAAATGAACCCCGTGGTGGAGTTTTTCGTCATGTAAATCTTCTTGTGCCACCAACAGATCCTGCAGCTGCGGTTGCATTTATCATCATGGAGCCAGAGGACACTCCCCCAATGTCTGGATCAAACTCAATCTGTGTTGCAACTGTTGTCTTAGAGCGGGGCATCGTAAAGATGGTTGAGCCAATTACTAACTTAGTAATGCAGGCACCAGGTGGTCTGGTTTATGTAACTGCCCACTGCAAAGCCGGGAAGGTAACTAAGGTAGTTGTAAAAAACATTGCATCCTTTGCTGGGCAATTAAATGCCCGTCTTGAAGTAGATGGTTTGGGCAGTATTGAAGTTGACACCGCATTTGGTGGGGATAGTTTTGTTATCACCGATGCAGTTAAATTAGGTTTTGAAATAAAGGCAGATGAGGCGGCAGATTTAGCCAAGGTGGGAATGAAGATCACCGCTGCTGCCAATGAGCAATTACAGTTTGAACATCCAACAAATCCTGATTGGCGCCACTTCTCCTTTACCCAAATCGCACTTCCTATCTTTTATGAAAACGGAGTGGCGATAAGTAAAAATGCGGTGGCGATTCAGCCAGGCAAAATAGATCGCTCACCAACTGGCACTGGCTGCTCAGCTAGATTGGCACTTTTACACAAAAAAGGTGTTGCAAAACTTAATGATCTAATGATTGGTCGATCAATTATTGATTCTCAATTTGAGTGCAAGATTGAGCAGGAGATTAGCGTTGGTGATAAATCAGGAATAATTCCATCTATCGCAGGCCAAGCTTGGATTACTGGACATCATCAACACACTTTGGATCCAACTGATCCATACCCACTTGGTTATAAGTTAAGTGATACCTGGCCAAATAAGCTCTAACCTACTGAAACTTTAGTCACTACTCCTTTTGCAATTGTTAAATCCACTCGCTCAGTTCGATAATCTCTAGTGAGTGGAAAGGACTCACCATCCTCTTGAGCGATTCGAGTAATGCCATTAAGTGATTGAACGCAGGAGATCGCGCTCTGCTTTTTCATCCCAACCAAGGTAGCTGCTTGAGCATTAGTAATTACTACTGGAGATGTAAGTTGAGCTACCGGACACTGCTTTGGTTGATAAACCTCACCTGGCTCCTCTTTACTGCCAGTAGATACGGTAATTCCAGTCCTGCCCTTTGATTTAATTGAGAACTCATATATTCCTGCTTTAGCAGTTTCGGAAAATCTTGATAAGAAGAGGTAATTGGTTCTGCCATATGGCTCATAAAACTTACTTCGCTCATTTAACTTAATAACCTGCTTTGTGCCATCTGGTGCGGTAATTGTCACTACCGGTAATTTACTAGTAGCTAATCTATTCTCTGGAGCGCGATCAATAATCAAATACTCAAAATTTAATAACTCATCCTCGGCTAAGGAGATACGAAAACCACGTTCTTGATTTGCTTTGGTGAAGTTAACTCGCATTGCAAAGGAGATTGTGCCATCTACCATTATTGGACCAGCCTTGGCTGAGGTGTGAGCATCGGTAATGGCAACTGGTTGATGGGCTAACGCCGGTGTGATTGAGGCAACTAAAAAAGCTGCTACTAAAATCGGCATCCACATCCACAGATTCAACCACACTAAGGTCAGAAATTACTGAGTCTTTGCGCCTAACATTGACCCCATGCGGGCAAAGATTAAAAATGGCTTTAAGCCAAAGGTTTGTCTTACCTGCAAATTAGAGTTTGAGTGGCGAAAAAAGTGGGCAAAAAATTGGGAAAATGTTAAGTACTGCTCAAAAAGATGTGGTGGCAAGTGAAGCGAATCATCTATGTCAGCCATGATCAATTAAATGCTGGATATGGTGCGTTAAAGAAATCAAATTCTAGGGATGATCTAATTGTTTTGGTGGAGAGTAAGCGAATGCTCACCCCTGAGTTTGGTAGCAAGGTGCGGCTCTACTTTTTACTATCTTCTGCTGCCCACTTTGTTAAATCATTACAAGATGATGGTTATACCGTTATTTATCAAAAGGGCGCCACCACAGTTGATGGTTTAACAGAGGTATTAAAAAAGTATCCAAATCTGCCAATCATCGCTGCCACACCTAGCTCATTTAGATTAAAACAATCACTTTCCGATTTTGGCGTTACCTTTGTTGAGAATGATTTCTTCTTAACTCCTGAAAAGCTCTTTACCCAGTGGGCCGGTTCGCAAAAGAGTTACTTAATGGAGTCTTTTTATCGCGCTCAGCGGATTAGATTAAATATCTTAGTTGAAAAGGGTAAGCCAGTTGGCGGTGCCTGGAATTTTGATAAGGAGAACCGCTCACCACTTCCTAAGGGTTATATCTTCCCACCCTACCTACAACATAAAGCAGATGAGATTGATACCAAGATTGCAAATGATTTAGGTATAAAACCAGTAACTGATTTTGCCACCACAAGGGATGGTGCAAAGAGGGTATTAAAAAACTTCTTAGATAATCACTTCGCACTCTTTGGCCCATATGAGGATGCGATGACGGTTGATAACTGGTCACTTCACCACTCACTCCTAAGTCCATATCTAAATAATGGGCTGCTTCACCCCTCTGAGGTAATTGATGTAGCTCTTAAAAGATTTGAAAAAGGAGATATTCCAATCGCTTCTGCTGAAGGGTTTATCAGGCAGATTATTGGCTGGCGTGAGTATGTAAATGGGATGTACTGGCATTTGGGTCAAGACTACAAAGAGTTAAATAACTTAAATGCAAAGCGAAAATTACCTCCGCTATTTGAGGATGCAGATAAGACAAAGATGAATTGCATTAAAAGTAATCTAGAAGATATAAATACCAGAGGATGGGTTCACCACATTCCACGTCTTATGTTGCTAAGTAACTTGGCCCTAATTACTGGCACAAATCCCCAAGAGTTTTTATCCTGGATGCGGCGGGTATTTATTGATGCAACTGATTGGGTAATGGTGCCAAATGTAATTGGCATGGGAGTCCACGCCGATAATGGTGTGATGATGACCAAGCCATATGCAGCAGGGGGTGCTTATATTTCAAAGATGAGTAATTACTGCAAAGGGTGTGTTTATGACCCAAAGCTTAGAACTGGCGATAACGCCTGCCCTTTCACCACCTTGTATTGGGATTTTCTAGATCGCAATCATGAGGAGTTTGTGGGAAATCATCGGATGGCACAACAGTTATTTGGGATTAAAAGATTAAAGGATATGGCTGAGGTTAAGAAACGGGCCAAAGAGGTGCTTGCTGGATTAGATAAGGGTCTAATCTAATCAATATGAAATCACTACTTTCAGTAATTGGTGTAGTAATTGTGTTTGTCTATGTCATTGGCTCAGGTCTTTGGGTTAACACAGGTGATAATTGGTATCGCTCACTTAATCAACCACCTTGGCAGCCACCTGATTTTATCTTTGGTCTTATCTGGCCATATAACTTTGTGATTTTAGGATTTGCCTCAGTTGCAGTTGCCAACAAATTAAGCACCACAAATGCAATTGTTTACCTTTCAATCTTTGCACTTTCAGTAGCAGCAGCTCTCACCTGGGCGTATCAGTTCTACCGGCCACATAATTTATACGCCGCCTCAATCGCACTGGCAGTCGTTGCCTTATTAACCCTGCCAATGCTCTACTTTATCTATCAAGCATCTGTGCCATTGTTTTTTGCCACAACCATCTACCAAGTATGGGTAATAACCGCTACCTACTTAAGTTATAACTACGCTAAGTTAAATTAGCCTTTATTGCGGTGGGCAGCCTTTGATAAAAAGATTGCAAATACTAAGGCGATAACAACTAAGGCATTTAGGCCTAACTCATATAGGGCACGTCTGAAGGCCTCATCTGTTTTTTGGGCGGTTAAGGTTAATGAGGCGCCAACAGTTAAAATATGTCGAACCGCAGCAATTACCCCAATAATTAAAAACTTATCTAATTGATAAACACCATCGGTAAAGCGTGAGATAACAGTACGTAGGATCTCTAAAATAATTACAATAAATAGGATGTCATTAACACCTTGAATCATGCCATTTGGGAAAAAGGGTGCGGTCTCAATTAATCTCTTTATTGAGTAGAAGAAAGCACCAATGCCAATTACAAATAGGGAGAGCGCCAAGATCGCGTGAAAGATATCCTCAACTAAGTCAACATACTTAATTGGAATTATTGATGTTTCAACATATTTCTTATCTGTGTTATTAGCCATGATCAAATATAGATCCACCACTTAAGCTCTTTGAGGATGCCACGCTTGGAAAAAAGGTTAAACCCTAATCAATCGAGTAAGTGTGCGCACTAGCAATGAGGAGCGGTGGTTTGCTACCCAAAGGTAGCCCCACCTGCCAATTGGGCCAGAGGCGCTCAATAGCTTTGCTAAAACTTTATTGCCACGCTTTTTAAGAAGGAGCGCCACTGCATCAGCGCCGTTGTACTGACTTTGACCATCGATCACATATACCGATTTAGCGCATTGAGTGGTGGTTAAACCAAAGCTTGCTAAATCACCATCTTGGTAGGAGATGGCATCAATTGGTAATCCCTTTTTAACCCAGGTGATTGATCTCTTGCATAGATCACATTGACCATCATAGATAACAATTAATTCACTCATTTTAAGCTCTTAAGTTGTAGCTGCTGCAATTACTACTCGGCGAAATCTCCACCACGGCCAGTGCTCTTTGCCTTAGGTTTTTTTGGCCGCTCATAGACATAGACAAACACCCCTAGAGTTATAACTAGGGGTGCTAGCCAGATAAGTAGGTTGTTCAACTACATCCCAAAGATTGCCATATATGCAAAGACAAATACTGCAATATCGGCAACCACAATTACCGCACCTGTTAGTGAGACAAAGTTCTTTGAACCAGCAATCTTCTTAGCTAATGGACCAGTCTTTGCGACCTTTGATAGCTCCTCGCAGATTGATTCACCCTCACGGATAGCTGCATATTGGTTTACTGTGGTCAAGATTCCGGTGATAGCAATTACCACTAATGCAAAATACTTAGCGCTATCTGTTGCCTTATCAAAGTAACCAAGGGTAGATAAAACAAAGGCAGCGATAAGTACTAGTACTGGCTGCATTTGGGCAGAAATTATTTGTGAACGTGTTTGATTCCAAAGCTTGATTAGATCCTTCTCACTCATTTACTTCTCCATCTGTTATCCAGTATCTATCTGATCTGGGATAGGACAATTTTAACTGTTGTTGGTATTAATCACTGGCTGTGCTGACTGCGATTTCCCCCTATTAAGGGTGAGGTTGCCTACCTTTGAGCATATTTACTGGGTAATTTGGTAAATAAGGGGTGAATTTTTACCCCAGCTTAAAAAGAGATGATCTTGAACTGATTGAGGATTTTTAAATTTTAATAGAGAGTTAAATCCTCTAAGTTGTTGAAGTACTTCGCTGACTTAAAATCTGATCTGATACCCATTTCTCATACAGCTGCTCAAGTGGCCAAGCAGCAGATGCTCTAATTGATACTCCCCTAGCCCCAGTTCTTCTAACTACACCCTTTGCCAGGATTAAGTTATTTGCCTTAATAATATGGGCATAACTTTGTTGGGTATCTTCAAAAAAAGTTAGATCACTACAGCCAAAGCCATCATCTATGGTTAGAAATAAAACTCGTTTGCCACTTCTAATTGGTGGTGATTGCAGCGCCACCTTTACCCCAACAACTAACACTTCTTGATTTGATCTGACCCTAATTAGATCACTTGATTTGCAAACCTTAAGGGCATCTAAAAATGGGGCGTACTGTTTAAGTAGGTGCTCGGTAATATCTAAGCCTAGATTTTGTAACTCACTACTAATTTGTTCACTTTTTGTAATATCAGGAAGCCCTAAGCTATCTATCTCACCTGGTGATAAGGCAAGGGATAATTGACCAGCAGCTGCTTTGCCAGAGTTTAATTGTTTTAACTCCTGCAGATGAATATAAAGATCTCGTCTATTTAACTTACTCTCCCTACCAATTCCATGGAGTAGATCAAAGGCGCCAATCTCAACTAATACCTGGGTAGTTGGCCAGTGAGCACCGGAGCGATAGGTAAAATCAGCTAGATCGATATAGGGGCGATTGGCAATTATTGATTTAATCTCACCAGTAGATATGCCGGCAATATCTGCCAGGGATACTCTAATTCCATAACTAGAAGCATCTGGCAGAGTTAATCTCTCACCGGTGCTTTTAGTATCTGGTGCGGTGTATAGGTAGCTCTCTTTTTCACCTGCTGCTACTTTCTCAACTCGATAACTGGTATCTGATTTATTAATATCAACTGGCAAGATCTTTATCCCCCACTGCCTAGCCTCATCAATTATCAATCGCTTTGGATACATCCCAGGTTCATGAGTTAAAACTGCCGCTAAAAAAGCTGCGGTGTGATGGGTCTTTAAATACGCTGATTGATAGGTAGTCATGGCAAAGGCAGATGCATGTGCTTTACAAAAACCAAAGGAGGCAAAATCTCGCAAGATCTGCCAGGTGTAATCAACAACTGATTTTGAGTAACCACACTTTGCTGCTCGCTGGTAAAACCAATCACAAACCTCCTGCATCCCCTCTTTGCTGCCTAAATTTCTGCGCATCTGATCAGCTGCGCCAAAGGTGGAGCCAGTTAACTTGGCAATTATTTCAATTACCTGCTCATGAAAGACCACTACTCCTTTGGTTTGCGCAAGAATCGGTGCTAAATCATCATGAATTAGATTTGCCTCTATCACACCAGATCTAGCATTTAAAAAGGGTGTGATCATCTCAGATTTAATTGGACCTGGGCGAAAGAGTGAGATACCAATTACTAAATCATTAAATTGATCAGGAACTAACTTGCCAACTAACTCCCGCTGTCCTGGGCTTTCGACCTGAAATAAACCTAGCGTTCTAGTGGATTTAATTAGATCAAAGGTTAACTTGTCATCTAAGGCAATCTTGTTGATATCTAAGCTTTCATCTTCAACCTCTTTAATCTCATTTATGGTGTAGGCAATTGCAGATTGCATTCGCACCCCCAATACATCTAACTTTAAAAAGCCAAGCCCTTCCACATCATCCTTATCAAAGGAGAGCATTGGGTAATTACTTTGGTTAATTAAGATGGGTGAAAAATCTAGTAACCGATCATCGGAGATTACTACTGCACATGGATGCATCGATAGATGACGAGGCAGCTTATCTAGCCGCATTGCCAAGTTAATTGTTGCTTTAATTAATGGGGAGGAAAGATCTAATCTTTTTAACTCAGGTAATTGCTTGATTGCATTGCCAATATTTCTAGCGCTGATATGTGGCATAGATTTTGCTAGTAGATCAATCTGGGTTCGATCTGCACCTAACGCGTTTCCAGCATCTCTGATTGCATGGCGAGCGCGGTATCGCTCCACCATTGAAACTGTGGCACACTGCCCTTGATTGCCAACCTTTGCCCAATTGCTATCGCCATACCTTTTAAAGATTAAGTCATAGATCTCATACCTTCGATCTGACTCAACATCAATATCAATATCTGGTAACTCATTTCGCTCTAATGAGCAAAACCGCTCCATCAGCAAACCATTACTAATTGGATCAACCTCAGAGATACCAAGTAGATGACAAGTTAGCGATCCCGCCGCACTTCCCCGGGCGGCAACTCTTATGCCAAGTGATCTTGCTGAATCAACAATGCCAGCGACGGTAAGAAAGTAGGAGGTAAAACCTAATTGACCAATTGTGTTTATCTCCTGCTCTAACCTGCTAGCTGCAACCTTCTTTAAATCAGTTGGGTAGTAGTAATCAATATTTGCTGCCGCCTTTTGCTCAAGTTGTGCCAATAACTGCACCTGGTTACTTGCATTAAATAACTTTGGCTCAGGCAGATGAACACCGCCAAGGCCAATCTCACCCCTTGGCTTTAATTGGCAGATTTGAGCAATATCTTGGGTGGTTTTTATTAATTGATACCCATCAAAGAGCCCAGCCTGTCTTGATATCTGATCTGCAAGATAACTCATATCTTGGCTATCTTTTAGGTAAGCCTCACCATTGCTTCGCTCAGTGGTGGCATCACTTATTAGGGATAGTTTGCGACTGGCATCTAGTAGATCTGCCACCGGCCCATCTGTTCGATCTAAAAATCTAACTGAATTGGTAATTACCGCAGGTATTTGATGTTTATTGGCAAAGGTTAGGGATTTTGCCGCATTTGCAGTTGATCTTAAATTTCCCGCCCGCTCAAGGTGGCTAGTGCACTCAATTACTACCTGATCAAAGTAGCTCTTTGCTAACTGGTAGATACTTAAAGCTGCTCCCTCCTTTCTGCCAATTAGATTGGTAATTAACCCAGAGTTTATGCCAAAGAGTGCGATTAGATCAGATGAGTATTGATTAAATCTTTCTAATAACTCAACAGTTAACACCCCGTCACTGGTGTTGGTATTAATGGCGGTTACTAACCGATATAAAGATGATAACTTGCCACCTTTGGCAAGTAAGGTAATTCGAGATTGCTTTTGCATAAAGCCAATATTGATGCCAAGAATTGGGTTAATCCCATAGCTCTCACAACTTTGGGCAAATCTAACTGCGCCAGCTAAATTATCAATATCGGTTAATGCTAAGGCGCTCATATTTAATTGGGCAGCTTTAGCTACTAAATCCTCTGGGTGGTTAACCCCATACTTAAAGGAGTAGTTAGAGCAGACAGATAGATGGGTAAATGGTGTAACCATTTTTATTTGCCTCTAGAGCTTGGTCGGATCTGCCAAGAGTTATCACTTTGGTTAAACTCAATCTCAAAGGTGGTGAGTGCGCCAATGGGAGCTGCCTCCACCTGCCAATACCTACTTACCTCTTCATTAATCTGATCAGAGTTAATTTTTTGCCACCAAGGATTACTTTGCAGCCAGGTGGTTAATACCTCACTGATATGAAAGCGCACCCCTTGGTAAATAAACTCAACAGGTTGCCCGCCTTGGGTAGTCAGGCAGATCTTGGCCAACTGGTTTTGGCTTAAATCATCACTTGATTTGCGTTCGAACATTTGTTCGATAAGATACTAAACCCCACTGACAGTGGCAAGTTGGCAACTGAAGGTGACGGGTGTTAAAAAAGTGTGCCAGAGGGCGGTAGCTCTATTTGTGCTGCCAACGCCTGCCCAGTATTTCTTGCATTATTAACCTCATCAGATACTGGCCAAAAGGTTAAGCCCGCATCTGCCTGCTTTATATCAATCATCTTTAAGTAATCATCCACCTCTTGTGGTGATAAAGATTTATTACTAAGCCAGTCACTCCATAAACTCTTTGGCAAGATCACCGGCATCCGGTGATGAATTGGTTTTAATATCCCAACTACCTCTCTGGTAATAATGGCAGCGGTGGTAATTGGAGATGATGTCTGGGGATTAATCCATTGCTCATAAATACCAGCGATTGCAATTGAGCTCTTATCCTTATTTGAGATATAAAAAGGCTGCTTTGGTTTGTATTGGCCAAGCTCAGTTGCCCACTCATAATATCCAGTAGCTGGAATCAAACATCTTCTTGATTTAAAGGCGCTCTTAAAGGTTGGCTTTTGTGCAATTGATTCCACTCTGGCATTAATTGCATTCACTTGCCTACTGGCATCCTTTGCCCAGGATGGAATTAATCCCCACCTTCCCATCTGAATAGTTCGACTATCTCCTGCCAGATTATCGGCAGCAATAAATGGAATTGGTGTGGTGGGTGAGATATTCCAATTACTTGGTATCAGCGCCACATTGGCATTACCTGCTGCAAACTCAAGAGCTAAATCATCTCCTGAGATATTTAACGCATACCTTCCACACATGCTCTTACTCTACCGATAAAGATTAAGCCGGCAGTTTTTGGCCAACACAGGTTGATAAGATTTTGTCTATTGCCACCTTCTCTGGCTTTGTTACCCATAACCCATACTTTGCTTTGACTGCAACTTGCCTAGCCACATACTCACAACGAAATGCTTTAGAAGGTGGCAGCCAGGTAGCAGCATCCCCATCACCTTTTTGACGATTTAATTTTGAGTCAACTGCCAATAAATTAAGTGGATCATTGGCAATTTGGCTGCGCTTATTTTTATCAAAGTAGGCCGCCCCAGTTTGCCAAGCATTAGATAGCGCCACCACATGATCAATATCAATTACCACCTTGGTGGTAGAGAAGGTAATTACCTTGCCACTAAATGGATCTAGTAATTGCCCAGCAATCACCTTGCAATCTCTAGTTCCTACCTTGTAAGTAATATTTGTAAGATCTCGTTTTAGGGTGTCATTTCTGGCATCACAACCATTTCGATCTGGATCTGACCAGTGTGGAAATTGGGATCTGGCATACCCAGTCTTAGGCGCTCTGCCCTTTACCTCTAAATTATTTAATGCAACAAGAGCTTCTATTGGAGCAGCTTGAGTGTTGGCAGGTGAAAGGAGTGTGAGTAGAAGTGTGATTACTACTATCTGTCTCATACGGCAATACTCTTAGTAATACCTTAATAAGGCAAGTATTTAAATAATTAAGCTACCAAGTTCAGAATCAACTGCATTTAACAACAAGATTAGATCAATAATTACGGTAATAATCAAAGACTTAAAGATTACTGAGTCAGGTGCGATGCTAGTAATTGCTGCTGCTATTAGCCCGATTACTAATAATGGCGTATTGCCAACAAGTGAGTGCAGGATCAATGTTGTGCCAATTAATAAGCTGGCACAGATTATGCGGGATGCTCTCTTGCCCAATCGCTGCGGTAATCCCTTGATCTTTGATTCAAGATCTTGATCTATATCCTTAAGCACATTTGCAAAGTGTGCTGCTACACCAAGGAGTGCTCCGCAGGTAATCAACCAAATTGGTGGGGTTCGATCAGTTGAGATAACTATGGATGAAACTAAGGCTGCAAAGGCTAGTGCGTATGGCAGGGGTGAGAAGAGTGTGGATTTAAAGTAGAAGTTATAAGCCACACCCATACCTACGCCAAATAAATAAATTAAGCCACCTTTAATACCAAGGGGTCCGAAGAGATTAAAGATTATTGCAAAGGGTGCGCAGATCTTTACTGCAATTAGCAACTGCTTACTACTTACCCCACCACTTACTAGTGGCTTTGAGGTGCGATTATGTTTTAAATCATCTTGATAATCATTTAAATCATTACTCCAGCCAACAAGAAGTTGACCTAGAAATACGCCAAAGGCAATCACATAGGCAGGTCCCTCCCACCATAATGAGGTGGCTAATAAAAATGAAATAAAGGTTACTGCAGCAGTTGGCCCTATATGACTTGCTCTAAGTAGAAAGAGCAAGGCTACTTATTACCTATTGCCTTCTTAAGATCTAAATACTCTTCGCAGTTAACTCCGCATAGGCGCTTTAGTTTAGCTAAATTACTTTTTGCTGCACTTATTTTCTTTGTCACCATAAACAACTCACCCTGGTACTCAAGAGCGCCTAGGTGATTTGGATTTATCCGCAACGCTTTCGTGTAGTAGGTGGCGGCAGCCTTATTTTGCTTTAAATTTCTAGCGCTATAACCCAATAAGTTATTGATATCAGCATTATTTGGGTAATTTCTATCGGCAATTTTTAATGCTGCAAGAGCTGATGAGAAATTTTTGCTAGCAATTAAACTTCGTATCGCGGTTAAATCGGTGGTTAAATTTTTTGTCGGTGCAGATGGCATCGGAGTTGTAGCCGGAGTTACTACCTCATACTTGGGAGTTGGCGTTGGAGTAGTCGCTACAACTGGCGCTGGAGTGGAGGCAGGAGCTGATCCGCCAGAGTCTGCGGCATAGGCATTTGGCGCAATAAATGAGAAGAGGAAAATTACCGCCAACTTTTTCATAGGCAAAGATTAGCCTTGAAAAAAGGTTATAAGTAGATGGGTAGGTGTAATTTAAACTACAAAATTTACTAATTTAGGCGCAACGGTAATTACCTTACTTACCTGCAATCCAGCTAGCGCACTCTTAATCTCAGCATTTTCTCTGCCTAATTTTTCTAGCTCCTCTTTGGAGATATTAGGTGAGACCTCAATACGATCTTTGATCTTGCCATTTACCTGCAATATTGCAATCACATTATCAACACCTAGTAATGATTTATCAATTACTGGCCAGCCAGCATTTGCAATTGCAGGTTTGTGTCCAAGCTTTTCCCACATATCTTCAGCGGTGTAAGGGGCAACTAGTGAAAGAGCGATAGCAATAGCCTCAGCTGCCTCACGAACTGCAGGATCTGTTGGACCACACCCGGAATCAATTGCTTTTCTCGTGGCATTTACCAACTCCATAACTCTGGCAATTGCTACGTTAAATCTAAAGGATTCAACCGCTAACTCAATATCAGAAAGTGATTTATGAGTTACCTTCCTCAATTCAATATTGCCACTTTTAAAATCAACCCCAGCTTTGCTACTTACATCTTGGCTAATTCGCCAAGCCCGGTTTAAAAACTTTAATGAGCCAGCAGGTGAAACATCTGCCCAATCAACATCATCCTCAGGGGGTGCGGCAAATACCATCGATACTCGAATCGCATCCACGCCATGCTTATCTAACTCATCAGATAACTTAACCAGATTTCCCCGGCTCTTACTCATTGCTGAGCCATCCATTAACACCATTCCTTGATTTAAAAGACGAGTAAATGGTTCGGTGAAGTTTAGAAGTCCAAGATCATGTAATACCTTGGTGAAAAAACGGGAGTATAAAAGGTGCAAGATTGCATGGGTTACACCACCAACATATTGATCTACTGGCAGCCAAGTTTCAACTGATTTTTTATCAAAGGCCACATCATGATTGTTAACTGATGTGTAACGCAGGAAGTACCAAGAGGAGTCGACAAAGGTATCCATGGTGTCAGCATCTCGTTTGGCAGGGGCGTTGCACTTAGGGCATGCAACATTTACCCAATCAGATGCTGCACCTAATGGTGAGGTTCCCTTTGGTTTTAAATCCAAACCTTTAGCATCTGGTAACTCAACTGGTAATTGAGATTGTGGAACTGGAACTAAACCACAACTATCGCAATGAATAATTGGAATTGGCGTTCCCCAAAAACGCTGGCGGGAGATCAACCAATCACGAAGGCGGTAATTCTTAGTTGCTTTTCCAAGCTTTTTAGCTGCAAGCTCTGAAATGATTTTACTTATTGCCTCATCCTTGGCTAAGCCAGTGATAGATCCAGAGTTAATTACCTTGCCATCTCCATCAGTAGCAATACCTGAAGTATTTGGATCTTCTAAGCCAGTATCAATTACAACTCTTACTGGCAGTTTCATTGCTTTTGCAAAATCTAAATCTCGCTGATCATGTGCTGGAACTGCCATGATTGCACCAGTTCCATAATCAGCCAATACATAATCAGAGGCCCAAATTGGAATCTTTTCTCCATTTACTGGATTAATCGCATATCGATTTAAAAAGACACCACTTTTCACTCGATCTGTTGCTAATCGATCAATATCAGAGGCGGCCTTGACACTTTCAACATACTTTTTAAACTCTGCCTCCACTGAGGTGCCAGCAACTAACTTTGCAGCTAACTCAGAGTCAGCGGCCACCACCATAAATGTTGCGCCATACAAAGTATCTGGCCTGGTGGTGTAAACAGTGATGGTTTGCTCTAATCCATCAACTGCAAAATCAACTTGGGCACCTGTTGATCTACCAATCCAATTGCGTTGCATTTGCAAGACTTTTTCTGGCCACTTGCCCTCTAGCTGATCCATATCATCGAGCAGGCGATCTGCGTAATCGGTAATCTTTAAATACCACTGATTTAACTTCTTCTTTGTTACTGCGCTGTCACATCTTTCACAAAGTCCGGCTACAACCTGTTCATTTGCTAATACAGTTTGGCAATCTGGGCACCAATTAACAGCTGAATCTTTTCGGTATGCCAAACCCTTTTCAAACATCTGTAAAAACAACCATTGATTCCATTTGTAATACTCAGGATCACATGTGTGAAGTACTCGGTCCCAATCAAATGAGCAGGCATATCTGCGCATTGAAGCTTTTTGAACATCAATATTTTCATAGGTCCAAGCTCTTGGATCAGCATTGCGCTTTATCGCAGCATTTTCCGCCGGTAAACCAAATGCATCCCAACCAATTGGATGCATGACATTAAATCCTTTTTGCAACCAGTATCTGGCAATCACATCACCTAATGCGTAAGCCTCAGCATGTCCCATGTGCAGATCCCCAGATGGATAAGGGAACATATCTAATACATATTTTTTAGGACGTTTATCATCATCTTTGCCAGATTTAAATGGTGCTAATTTGTCCCAAATTGGCAGCCACTTATCCTGCACCGCTTTAAAGTCATACGCCTCATGAATCATTAGGACCAACTTACCTTGGTTAACTCTTGGCTTACCTGCCATAAGTTTTTCGCCAAAGATTGATCATAGGCAAGTGCTTTTGCGCGAGTTAATTTTGGCGTGCCACGCATCTCTAAAAACCCATTAGGTCCGATAAAGCTAGCGCCAATCAACTCTGGATAAACAGATGCAGCAAGAGTTGGTAGTGCTCCTTGGGATGATGGCTGGGCAAATATCTTGTTTATCTGCATCGTAATTTGCTCTTCAATTTTAGCCCCACGCATCTGAGAGGCAACAGCTTGCAGGTTGGTATCTGCATAACCTGGGTGAACTGCAATTGGAATAAATGACCAATTATTTTGAATTCTAAGCCGTTCAATTTCAGATACAAATAAAAGATTAGCTAATTTACTAGCACCATATACCTGCCACTTTTGATACTTTCCAATTCCAAGGCAGATGTTGCGAATTGCATCCAAGCTGTTATCGCCAAAGTTGCCTAGTTTGTGGGCAAAGGATGAAACTACAACTAAGCGGTCTTTGATTTGATCCTTAATCAAACCAGCAAAGGCAAAGTGGCCAAGATGGTTAGTACCCATCTGTAATTCAAAGCCATCAACAGTTTTTGTAAATGGTGTTGCCATCACGCCGGCATTAAGTACAACCACATCAAAGGCTCGATCAACTCGAGCAGCGGAGCGTTTGACTGACTCTAAATCGGTTAAATCAAGAAGTATGTAATCAACTAAACCAGGCCCAATTTTCTTTATCGCATCCCGTGCCTTATCTGCACTACGGGCAGTAATTACAACATGGGCATTTCGACGAGCAAGCTCAGTTGCAGCTGATAAACCAATGCCAGAGGTGGCGCCAGTTATTAAGAATCTCTTGCCAGTTAAATCTGGAATATCAGATGCGTTCCATTTATCTGGCAACGTTAATACCTTTGGCACCATTGCTCCTTAAATTTCCTTTTTATAAAGTGGAGCTGAGGGGATTTGAACCCCTGACCCCTTGCATGCCATGCAAGTGCGCTACCAGCTGCGCCACAGCCCCGCTATTTGAAGTAAGGGCCAACCTTATCTAATTAACCGCATCATCACCAAAGACAGGCTCGGGTAATGAGCCAGCATTGTGTTCTGCTAAATACCAGCGAGATCCGGTGCGATGTTTTGTTAACTCCAATACCGACCAACATGCATTTGATAAGCCACCAATTACACCCCATTGCGCAATTGGTAATTTAAGTATGGAACCTAAAATACTTCTTACCGTTCCGCCATGAGTAACAAAAACAATTGTGCCGGTGAAATTTGCAGTTTCTTTTTCAATTACTGAGACCGCTCGCTTTGCTACCTCACTTCGCCGCTCACCAGTTACTCCTGCTGGCTCATCGCCACCTTCATACCAATTAGTAAATAACTCTCCGTGTGTGGCTCGATTCTCATTTCCAGTCTTGCCCTCCCACATTCCGCCATTTGTCTCTCTAAGCCCAGGATTGATCTCAACTGTTAAATTGGTTAATTTTGCAAGTGCTGCTGCAGTTGATTGGGCGCGGATTGAATCACTAGAGATAATTCGATTTGGATTAAGTCCGGCTAAAACTTCCGCGGCTTGAGTAACTTGGTACTCACCAACCTTATTAAGTGGGATATCGGAGTGGCCTTGAAAGCGATTTTCAACATTCCAATCAGTTTGACCATGACGCCAGAGAACTACTTGAAGTGGTGATGGTGAGTTACTCATTACCTATCTACCTTCACTAAACCTAAATCAATCTTTGGGCAATCATTCCAGAGTCGATCTAACATGTAGTAATTGCGAAGCTCGGTACTTTGGATGTGTACAACCAAATCTGTGTAATCAAGCAAAATCCAAGCACCACTTCCCTCTTTTCGGGCGGGCTTTTCACCTGCCTCAGCAAGTTTCTTTTGCACCTCATCAGATAATGCCTGTAGCTGTGGCTCATTATTTCCAGTCACAAGTAAAAAGACCTGATTTAAAACTAATTGCTCAGATAGATCAATCGCTACAATCTCACTACCTAACTTATCTGCAAGTGCATTAGCTGCAATTTTTGTTAACTCAATGGTGCGCTTACCGACTGCCATATAAACCATACTCTCTGATGTAGGTAACTACCTTTGCTGGTAATAATGCACTGACATTTTCTCGCTTAGCGATTGATTGCCTAACAATTGTCGATGATATATCTAAAGCTTTTATCGAAATCTCCTCAAACTCAGAGGGCTTAGCCCCTGGTCGCTTAACTACCAAAACCTTAATCTGCTCTAATAGCTCCTTTGATCTGTGCCACTTATCTAACTTGCTAGCTGCATCAGAGCCTAGAACTAAGGTGAAATTAGTATTTGGATAGATTTGTTTTAACTCTCCCACGGTATCAATGGTGTAACTATTACCGCCTCTTCGTACCTCAATTGGTAGAACCTCAACCTTTTCACTTAACCCCATTGAGGTAACTGCAAGATCTGCCATTTGAAATCTTTGTTCAGCACTTGCCACCGGTGGATTTTCCTTTAGCCATGGTGTGCCAGATGGAATTACTAGTACTTTTTCAAATCTACTTGAGATCTCTTTAATCAGGTGAAGATGTCCAAGGTGAATTGGATCAAAGGTTCCGCCAACTATCCCAAACTCTTTACTTACCGCGACAATAATTAATCCCGGTCAATACGAAGTGTTAAATAAAGCAGTAATGAAAGAATTGCAAAGGTGACCAGGCCAAAGGCAACTGGTGGCATTGGAAGCGCTCTTAACTCTTCACTAAGGAACATCATGCGCCTAGTTTATCCCCTTCTCTAGTAATTTTTTAAATCCCGCCTCATCAAGGATGGTAATTCCTAGCTCTTGTGCTTTTTCTAACTTAGATCCAGCAGCATCTCCGGCAACTAAAAAGTCTGTCTTTGAAGATACTGAGGATGATGCCTTTCCACCACGAGATGTGATCGCCTCAGCAGCGCCATCTCTGGTGAAATCAACTAATGAGCCTGTGACCACAAGAGTTAACCCTGCAAGGGTTTGGGTGATTTTTTCTTTCGGTGCATCAACTAAGGCAACTCCTGCCTTCTCCCATTTTTTAATAATTTGCTTATGCCAATCGATGCTAAACCACTCCACAATCGCCTCTGCCATAACCTGCCCCACACCATCAATATCTGCTAACTCCTGCGCACTTGCCTTTTGAATATTTGCAATTGAGCCAAACTTATTTGCAAGTGCTTGTGCACTAGTTGGTCCAACATGTCTAATTGAAAGTGCAACTAAAATCCGCCAAAGTGGTTTACTTTTTGCAAGTTCAAGTCCATCTAAAAGTTTTTGAACATTTTTTCCTGCAGTCAACTCCTTTTTTACAAACTTTTGAAAGAATCTGGATTTTATGAGTTTTTCTTCAGTTAATAGAAAGAGGTCACCCTCATCAATTACTAACTTATCTGCCAGCAGTGCAGCTGCTGCCTCATAACCTAAGACATCAATGTCTAGCGCAGAGCGAGAGCCGATATAGAAAAGTCTTTCTACTACTTGCGCAGGACATGATTGAGAGTTTGGACAGCGAATATCAACATCGCCTTCACTCATCGCCCGTAATTTACTTGCGCAATCAGGACATTTACTTGGCATCACAAAGGCTTTTTCACTGCCATCTCGTTTTTCAAGAACTGGTGCAAGAACTTCTGGGATTACATCCCCTGCTTTTCTAATCAGAACTGTGTCGCCAATTAAAATGCCTTTTCGCACAATCTCTTGTGCGTTGTGAAGAGTGGCATTCGTAACTGTTGAGCCAGCAACCTTTACCGGCTCCATAAATGCAAAGGGTGTTACTCGCCCAGTTCTGCCAACACTTACCTTTATATCTAATAACTTAGTTACTACCTCCTCTGGCGGGTACTTGTAAGCAATCGCCCACTTTGGGGCTCGAGAGGTATAACCAAGTGAATTTTGCGCAGAGATCTCATTAACCTTAATAACTACGCCATCAATCTCATGCTCAACATTGTGGCGATCTTTTTCATAACCTTTTATGAAATCTAAAACCTCATTGCGAGATGAAACTACTTTGTAGCGTTTACTTGTTGGCAATCCCCAGCCTTTTAACAACTCATAAGCAGTTGATTGTTTTTCAAAACTAACTCCAGTTGCAGCGCCTATGCCATGAACTACAACATCAAGGGGGCGAGAGGCGGTAATTTTTGGATCTTTCTGTCTTAAGGAGCCGGCCGCAGCATTTCTTGGATTCGCAAATCTTGGTTTACCTGCCTCCGCCAATGAATCATTTAACTCATCAAATGATTGGAGTGGGAAAAATACCTCACCTCGAACCTCAAGTGTGGCTGGTAAGTTCTTTCCAGAAAGCTCTGTTGGTACAGATTTAATTGTTTTAATATTTAAAGTTACATCCTCACCAGTTGTGCCATTTCCACGGGTTAATGCTCTAGTTAATCTGCCATCTTCATAGAGTAAATTAATAGCCAATCCATCAACTTTTACCTCACACAACCAGCTGTTTTTAACCCCTGACTTTTCAATTCGATCAAACCAAGTAGCTAACTCTGATTCATCAAAGACGTTATCTAAGCTCATCATCTTCTCGATGTGATCAAACTGGGCAAAGGAGGTGGAAAATCCACCGCCAACCTGCAAGGTTGGTGAGCTCTCTAAGCGATATTGCGGATGCTTTTTCTCTAACTCAACTAACTCTTTCCATAACTTATCAAAGGCTGCATCTGAGATAGATGGGGCATCTAATACGTAGTACTTAAACTGATGATCGGCAATCTCCTCGCACAGCTCTTGGATTTTGTGGCGGATTTCAGCGCTCATGTTAAATGGTTTCGCAGATAGTGCCAGAACCAACTACCCGGTCATTGTCATAAATAACCAATGCTTGACCGGTTGCTAATCCAAATACTGGCTCATCTAAATTTGCAATCAAATTTGTGCCATCAAACTTATAATGACAAGCAAGTGCTGCCCCATGTGCTCTAACCTGAGCAAATCCTCGCAAAGTTTTATTTAACTCTGGAATCACACCACACCAGGTAGGCGGGGTTGCACTGATGGTTGAAACAGCAAGTGCGTCATGGCTACCAACCACCACAGTATTACTTTTTGGTTCAATCTTTAATACATACCTTGGCTCACCAGTTGGATCTGGCACAGTTAAAGCTAAACCTCTTCGCTGACCAATTGTGTATGTGTAGGCACCTTTGTGTTCACCAAGTTTCTTTCCAGATTGATCAACAATATCGCCAGTTTCAGAACCTAATCTCTCCCGCAGCCAACCAGCATTATCTCCAGATGGCACAAAGCAAATGTCATGACTATCTGGTTTATTTGCGACAAATAGCCCGCGCTCTTTAGCCTCTTTACGAGTATCAGTCTTAACCGTATCTCCTAGTGGAAATATTGCACCCTCTATTTGATCAGTTCTTAAAACAGCTAATACATATGATTGATCCTTATCAATATCAGCTGCGCGGTGAAGTGTTTTTCCAGTCGGTGACTCTTTAGTAATTGCGTAATGGCCAGTAACTACCCCATCAAAGCCAAGTGCCTTTGCTCGATCTAATACCGCTTCAAATTTAATCTTCTCATTACACCGCAGACATGGATTGGGGGTGCGGCCAGATTGATACTCAGATAAGAAATTCTCAACTACTCCCTTATGAAACTCCTCTGCCATATCCCAAATATAAAAAGGTATTCCAATTACATCAGCAGCACGTCTGGCATCATGAGAATCTTCAATTGTGCAACAGCCCCGGGCGCCAGATCGATACTTTTGTGGGTTACTTGATAGCGCTAAGTGAACGCCAACCACCTCATAACCTGCATCAACTGCACGGGCAGCAGCAACGGCAGAGTCCACGCCACCACTCATAGCTGCAATTACCTTTAATTTTTTCATTTTTTCCCTGATGCTGCCCTTGATCGCTCTACCACCGATGCAATTACTGCACCGAGTTTTTCAATCTCTGCAATTGTATTTGAGTGGCTAAGTGAAAACCTTAATGTTGAAGTAGTTTCATCCTCTGACAATCCCATTGCAAGCAAAACATGGCTTGGCCGTTGCACGCCAGCGCTGCAGGCTGAACCAGTTGAACAGGCAATTCCTTCACTATCTAGCAGAAGTAGTAATCCCTCTGAATCACTCCTTGGAAAGGTGATTGAAACTATTCCAGGCAAGGAGTTGGTTTGATCACCATTAACCCAAGCATCTGAAACATTTTTCTCAACCACCTCAATTAGTGATTGCTTTAACTTACGGACTACAACTGATCGATCTTTAAATTGTGATGCACTCTCCGTAGCAGCAGCTGCAAAAGCTAAGATGCTGGGTGCGTTAAATGTGCCGCTTCTAATATCTCGCTCTTGGCCGCCGCCATGCAAAATGGGTTCAATATCTAACCCTCGCTTTAAAATTAAAGCTGCCACCCCTAATGGTCCACCAATTTTATGAGCACTTATAGTTGCAGCGGTTAAACCTAACTCTTTAAAAGATAACTCAACCTTGCCAAAACTTTGGACACAATCTGAATGAACTGGAATATCACCAGCTACTTTTACTATCTGTGCAATATCTTGCAGAGTTCCAACCTCATTATTTGAATGCATAATTGAGATAAATGCAATCTTGCCTTTATTATCAATTACTACTTGCTTTAACTTATCAAGATCAACCATCCCATTTTTATCAACATCAATCTCAATTACCTTTGCACCTTCATGCTCGGCTAACCATAAAATCGGATCCATAACCGCATGGTGTTCAAAGGTTGAGGTAATGACTAGATTCTTACCCTCTTTAACCGCTTTCCAGTACAAACCTTTAATTGCTAAGTTATTTGCTTCAGTACCGGTGGCGGTAAAAATCACCTCACTTGGCGCACAATCAATTGCCTTTGCTATCTCCTCCCTGGCAGCCTCTAAATCTTTTCGAACAGATCTGCCGGCAGAGTGTAAGGATGAGGCATTGCCTAATTTCTTTGCCTGATTTGTTAATGCAGTAAGTGACAAATCTGAGATAGGAGTAGTTGCGGCATGATCAAAATAGATACTCACTTGCTAAGTCTAAAGGGGGCTACCGATAGCGGAGTAATTACCCCTTGCGAGCAATAATTTGAGCAGTAGCTTGTGGCAAAACATTAAATAAATCACCAACCACCGCAAAATCTGCGATTTCTAGGATTGGCGCCTCTGGATCCTTATTGATCGCCACAATTGTTTTACTAGTTTGCATACCAGCACGGTGTTGAATTGCACCTGAGATACCTGCTGCAACATAGAGTTGTGGTGAAACAGTTTTACCAGTTTGGCCAACCTGATTTGAGTGCGGATACCAACCAGCATCAGTTGCAGCACGGGATGCACCAACTGCTGCCCCTAGCGCATCAGCTAACGCCTCAACTGGTTTGAAATCTCCATTAGTTCCACGTCCACCTGAAACCACAATTGAAGCTTCAGTTAAATCTGGTCTGCCACCTTTTACTACTGGAGTTGATGAGGTAATTGGCGCAAGTTTTGCCGCCTCTGAAATTGTGGCAGCAAAGATTTCTACCGCAGCAGATGATGTGGCACCTGTTGCCTCAATTGAGTTTGCTCGTAAAGTAATGATTGGAACACCTTTAGTAACTGTTGCATGCACAGTTGTTGAGCCACCAAATACAGATTGGGTGGTAATTAAATCCTTATCAACATTTACTGCATCGGTGATAATTCCACTACCGGTAATTACCGAGGCTCTGGCAGCGATCTCTTTGCCATTGGCAGTTGAGGTGATTAATACTGCTGCAGGTTTTCTATCGGTAAGAAGTTGGGCAAGACCATCGGCAATTGCTGCTGGGCCATACTTATCAAACTCACCAGCGATAGTAATTACCTTATCTACTGGAAAAGTATTTAACTGATCAACAATTGGTTGGGCATTATCTGCAAAAACCACCGCAACTGAGTCACCAATTGATTTGGCATAGGTGGCAAGCTCACCAGCTGCCTTAGTAATTTTGCCAGCAGAGTGATCTACTAAAAATATAACCTCACTCATGCCAATCTCTTCTCTACTAGGAATTCAACTAACTTTTCCCCGCCATTACCTTCATCAGTTAATTTCACACCCGCACCCCGTGGTGGCCGAGGAAGTGCCTCTTTAACATTACTCCAAGCAGCAGCAGAGCCAACATCGGAGGATCCAACACCAGTATCTGCTAATGACATATTTGTAATTGGCTTTTTCTTAGCAGCCATAATTCCTTTAAATGATGGGTAGCGTGGTTCATTTATCTTCTCAACTACGGAGAGCACAGCTGGAAACTTTGCACTCATTACTTGGTTACCAAACTCAGTCACTCGCTCAATCTCAACAGTATTTGCAGCTGGATTAACCGCTACCTTGCCGGCAAAGGTTAATTGCGCCCAACCAAGACGTTGGGAGATCATCGCTGGAATAACACTCATTCGAGCATCTGTGCTCTCGGTGCCACATAAAACTAAATCGTAATTACCTTTTTTTATTACCTCAGATAAAACTAAGGAGGTAGCGAGTGCGTCAGAGCCAGCAAGGGATGGATCAGTTACCAAGATTGCATCATCTGCGCCCATAGAGAGTGCTTTTCTTATTGCCTCAGTTGCTCGCTCAGGTCCCATTGAAATTAAGGTGATGGTGTGGCCACTGCCCTCACCAGCCTCTTTAGTTGGAGAGTTTGCCTCCACAATTCGCAGCGCCTCTTCAACTGCATACTCATCTAAATCATTTAAAACTGCATCAACACCGGCGCGATCTAATACCCCACCAGCCATTTTTTTCTCAGCCCAAGAGTCTGGAACTTGTTTGATACAGATTGCGATCTTCATGGCCTTATGTTACTAGGCAGTAGTAAAGGTGGCTATTCTTTGCCGCAACTTAACCAACACTTAACCTCAATCTTTACTTAAGGCTTTCTGAGTGGCTCACCCTGATCTCTATGAGAGTTTGCATAGTCACAGAGTCATTTTTGCCCTCGGTAAATGGAGTCACCAACTCAGTTCTACGAATCCTTGAGAATTTAGATCCACAATTTGATCAAGCTTTAGTAATCGCCCCAAATGGGCAAAATACTCCTACATCATACTTTGGTCATCAGGTGCGGACCACCCCAGCAATTGCAGCACAAAACTTTCTACCAGTTGATTTACCTATGGCTTTGCCGCAAAAAAGATTGCAGTATCTAATTGATGGCTTTGCCCCTGATGTTATCCATCTAGCCTCTCCCTTTGCCTTGGGTGCATATGCTGCAAAGGTTGCCAAGCGATTGGCCATACCCACTGTTTCGGTCTATCAAACTGAGTTGGGTGGTTTTGCCAAACAACATGGTTTTGCTCTGGCAAAAAATTCACTACAGAAAATTCTCTACAAAATCCATTCCCAAACTGATCGAACTCTTGCTCCTTCAAAAACAGTAGCGCTAGATCTTCATCTTGCAGGGGTGCCAAATGTTCACCTTTGGCAAAGAGGAGTTGACTCTGAATTGTTTAACCCAGATGCAAAAGATGAACAACTACAAACTATCTGGCGCCAAGGAAATAGTGAGCGAAAGATAATTGGCTATGTCGGAAGACTCTCAGCTGAAAAGTGTGTTGCCGATCTTGCCCCATTGTGTAACCGTGAAGATATCTCCTTGGTGATTGTGGGCGAAGGTACAAATCGTAAAAAACTAGAACAGCAATTACCCGGCGCTTTATTTTTAGGATTTAAGTCTGGATCTGAGCTCGCAAAAATGTATGCCAGCTTTGACTTATTTGTTCATCCAGGTCCAAATGAGACATTTTGCCAAGCAGTACAGGAAGCCTTAGCAAGTGGTTTGCCAGCAATTGTGCCAACACTAGGCGGGGCTGCAGGCTTAATCTCACATAATCAAAATGGTTATGTAATTGATACTGGCAATAGGCAGCAGTTGCTAGCGACAGTTTCAAATCATTTCTCTCAGGCAGACCATCAGCAGATGTCCCAATTTGCACGTCAATCTGTAATTGACCGAAGCTGGCCGGTAATTATTGAGCAGTTACGACAACATTACCTGGCAGTAATTGTGCAAGCAGAACAAGATAAAGCAGAAGTAATTGGTGTGGCATGAGAATTGTCCACATCGCCAATTTTTATGGCCCAAACTCTGGGGGCATTAAAACTACCTTGCATGAATTAGGTAGCGGATACCAAAAAAATGGTCATGAGTTTTTCTATATTGTTCCTGGGCCCAAATACATTAAGGAGCAAACCCCATTTGGCACAAAAGTAAGTCTTCCCAGCATCCATCTGGTGGGAAGTGGTGGCTACCAGGTTATTAGGAGTAACAAACAGTTACTTAATCTTTTGGAGTTTTTAAACCCTGATCGAATTGAGGTCTCCGACCGATTTACCCTCCTTAAGGTAGGAAGATGGGCAAGAAAGCAAAAGGTCCCAAGTGTGGTCTTTTCACATGAGACGTTAGCTGGGCTTGCTGAAAAATACCTACCCCTTTTGCCCCAGCAACTAAGAAATTCTCTAGTTAACTGGCATAACCGAAAATTATCTGCTGCCTTTGATTGCGTAATTGCAACTACAAATTATGCAGCGCGTGAGTTTGAGAAAATTGGTGTTAGGAATCTGCACAAAATCTCATTGGGGGTTGATTTAACAGAGTTTAACCCCACAAATCGTAATTTAGAGTTGCGTAATCAGTTATTAAATGGCGCTCGGTATTTATTGGTGCACTGCGGAAGGTTGTCTCCTGAAAAAGAACCAGGTCGAAGTGTGCAGGCTGTTGAAAAACTAATTAGTGCAGGTGTAGATGTGAGATTAGTAATTGTTGGTGGTGGCCCGCTGTGGAAAAACATTAGAAAGCAAAGTTTAAATCTACCGATCGAAATGGTGGGTTATGTGGCAGATCGCAAGAAAGTTGCTAGCTATCTAGCAGCAGCTGATGTGGTAATAGCACCCGGCCCACTTGAAACTTTTTGTCTTTCAGCACTTGAATCATTAGCTAGCGGCACTCCTGTAGTGGCATCGGCTAGCAGCGCGGTTGGTGAAATTTTAAACCTCTCCTGTCCACAACCGGCAGGTGCTGTAGCAGCTGATGATGGCCAGTCCTTTGCCAATGCAATTGCAAATGTACTGCGTGATAGTTCCCGCCGAAAATCAGCGCGAACTCAAGCAGAACAATTTGACTGGTCTAACACCGTAAGTAAAATGTTGCAATTACATGGCAGTAAAGAGATCACCGGTGATGGTAGCGAGAGATTGGCTGCTGCATAGCATGGAGTTAGTCCGAAATCACCCAACCTTTGTAGTGCTAGGTGATAGTGCAGCTTTTGGCACTGGGGATGAGATTCAAGAGGGAAAGTTTCGTGGCTGGGCCGGATTTTTATCAGAGGCGTTTCATGATGGGTGTGATTACATCAATCTCTCACGCCCTGGCGCAAAATCAAGTGAGGTTGTAAGTATCCAATTGCCTAAGGCATTGTCCTTAAGTCCTGATATCTGTGCAGTTATTGTCGGGGGAAATGATTTATTGCGAAATGGTTTTGATCCTATTGAGTTGTATAAGAATTTAAAAAATACCTGCCAAAATCTGCAAAATATTGGAAGTGAAATCATTATGGTTGAGTTGCATGATCCAAATCAACTGCTACGTCTGCCAAAATTGATGCAGCGGATTTTGAGCCGAAGAGTTAACGCAGTTAATGCGGTCTATCAAAAGGTTGCAGCTGAGTTTGAAATAATTACGATTAAAACAAGATCTATTGCCTCAGTTCATGATAAAAATAATTGGCATATAGATCGAATGCATCCTGGCCCTAAGGGCCATTTTCTACTTGCCCGGCAGGTGGCTCATCAATTACGCCAGCGCGGTTGGGCTGTTGCAATGCCTTATCAGCTGACCTTGGTGCAGAAGAGCAAGGCTGAAAAGATTAGATGGTTGCTAAGAAATGGAACTCCTTGGTTTTTTAAACGATCGATTGATCTGCTTCCTGCTGCACTGATCCTGATGTTATTTGAGCTAATTAAAATTACCACTGAGGTTATTAACCCCCAGAAGAAAAATGGGGAACTAAAATTTCTTGCTAAATTAGAAAATGAGAATTTAAAATTAAAAAACGCTAGTTAGTCTTAAAACTGGCAGAGAGTGTGACATTGACCGTCTTTTCGATGGTGGAGAGATCATAAACACCACCAGCTGCACGATCTAGTGAGTTCTTAGTAGTTACCTGTGTTGGTCCGGTAGAAACTGATAGCAATGCGCCAACCTGCCCACCAACAGCTTCGGTAATTGCCTCAGCCCTTGCCTTGGCATCTTGCATGGCAGCGGCTAATAATTTTGGACGCATATCATCTAATGTTGAAAGGTAGTAAGAAGGTCCATAATTTCCAACATTCACACCAGTTGCAAGAAGTGTTCCAATGTTATTACTCAACTGTGCCACCAGCTGAACATCCTTAGTTCTAACAGTTACAGTGCGATAAGCCTGATAAGCAATGATGCGACCAGTTGGATTGCCATTTATGTACTCAGGCACGGCATTGGAGTTAATCGGTCCAAGCTCAATCTGCTCACTGCTTATCCCACCAGTTAACAAATACTTCTTAAGGCCCTCAGCTGAGGAATCAATTTTTTTAACTGAGGCTGCAAGTGTTGGTTGTGATTCATTTAAATTTAAACTCCACACCGCATTATCTGCAGTTGCATTCTCAGAGGCAGTTCCAGTTACCGTAATTGAATTACCAGCACGGGCAGCAAGTCCTGAGCCAACTTGGAAAAGACCAAGGGTTAAGCCAGAGGATAAAATTGCCGCAGCTAAAATACCGGTAGCAAATTTGATTCGATCACTGGCTTCAAATTTCATACCTTTATCTTAACCACTTTTGCTAACAATATCTTTCAGCCCGGACGCAAGTGCCAATCGATACGGCTCAAGCTCTGCCTCCCATTGATTACCCAGTGCGTTCTCAAGGTTGTTTATTAATCGATCATGAGTCATAGAGTTTTTTAAGATGGTATTAACCTGATTTTCATTTAGTACTACATCCCCATTTGAGGCAAGAGATGCTTGATGCAAACCTAAATCTGGGCTCACCCGAAACAAGGTTGCATCATTGGTATTTTTATTTATCTCAGTGATTTCAAATCTAATGTAACACCAGCCCTTAAGTGCAGTTGCAATCAGTGCTGCCACAGGGTGTTGATGTTTGTACTCAAACTCCATCGCCAGGCTGGATGGATTTAAGGGTTGGTTTACCCAGGTAAGAGTTACGACCTGGCCCAGCTTTTGATTTATCGCCCACTCAATATGTTGGGTAAGAGCAGCCGGGGTTGAATAAATAAGTATTCGCCCACCGTAAGGAAGAGATTTACTCACTAGTACCTGCCTTTGGGATCACTCGGTGTGACCTTCCCCAGCCCACCAGTGCCTTATGCAGTAAGAGATTTATACATCTCTTTTCGCAAATAGCCAATAGCAGGTTAGACTTTCCACTAGTCCGACGCTTGGCAGTACCCGCTCTACGGTTTGTTGATTGGGTCTAGCTGTATAAGAAGAAAGACCGGCGCTTGTTAAATTTACTAGCGTCCAACATAACCAAAGGAAAAAAGCTAAATGGCAACAGGTACAGTTAAGTGGTTC
>CAMCVO010000009.1 GCA_945881945.1 Bifidobacterium breve | reverse complement strand
CCCAGATGGCACCACAATTATTGAAGAGCAACCAGACCAGGGTGGACAACGAAACCAACCTAAACGAGAGAAAAAACGAAAGAAGAAGCGCAAGTAGATAAACCGCACAAATTAGTACAAAAACTATCAAAGCAGTATAAATACCACCTTGGAGGAGTAATGAGCGAAGTAAAGAGTGAAAAGGTTGTTGAGAAGAAGAGTCTGATCGCCCAACTTGAGGAGGAAGGGGATATAGCAGCTGATTACCTAGAGGCTTTGCTAGATATCGCCGACCTTGATGGGGATATTGATATTGATGTGGAAAATGATCGAGCAGCCCTAGCGATTGCTGGCGGAAAACTCTCCCACCTAGTTGGCGGTCGTGGTGAGGTCCTAGATTCACTCCAAGAGCTAACCCGGCTTGCAGTTCAAACCTCATTGGGCGAGAGAAGTAGGTTGATGCTAGATATCGACAACTTTAGAAGTGATAAAAAGGCTGAGTTAGCTCAGTTGGCCAAGGAGACTGCTGAAGAGGTGAAATCCACTGGGGAGGCGATAAAGCTTCGTCCAATGAACGCCTTTGAACGCAAGGTTGTCCATGACACCATTCAGGAGATTGGCCTAACCAGTGAATCTGAGGGTGAAGACCCAGATCGCTGTGTGGTAGTTCTTCCAGCCTAAGGTTTCACGTGAAACCAACCCCTGAGCTATTAGCCTTTTTTGGCCAAAACCAGGGAAAGATCCAGGCTTATGCAACCCTGCTAGAAACTACTGGGATTGAGCGCGGCTTGATTGGCCCCAAAGAGGGGGATCGGATCTGGGAGCGCCATATTGCAAACTGCATCCCAGTCACCACCATTATTAAAGAGGGTGTTCGGCTGGCCGATATTGGCTCTGGGGCAGGACTTCCTGGGATTGTGATCGCACTAGCAAGGCCTGATTTGAAGGTAACGCTGATTGAGCCTTTGCAGCGGCGGGTGGATTTCTTAAATGAGGTAGTCGATCAACTTCAGATTCCAGTTGAGGTAATCAGGGGCAGGGCTGAAACGGTCAAAAAACAGTTTGAGGTGGTTACCGCCAGGGCGGTTGCCCCACTTGAGAAGTTAATCCAAATCAGCTGGCATATGATCCCCAAAGGCGGCCATCTTTTGGCGATCAAAGGTGAGAGCGCAGCGGATGAGCTTGCTACCACCAAGTTTAAAAAGGGTGCCACTGCAAAAATCCATGAAATATCACTACCCAATCTGCCTGTGGCACGGGTGGTTGAGGTGAGTAAGGGTGCTTAACTTCGCCCCATGAGGGCAGATGATGTTTCACATGAAACAAACTCCCAACCAGGTGTTGGAGGCAGGCCAGTTATTGGGGTACGCCGGCTAAAGGAGCCGATGGTGGCTCCACTAAAGACTCGAATCTTCACCGTTGCCAACCAAAAGGGTGGGGTAGGTAAAACCACCTCCGCAGTAAATATTGCTGCCGCCCTATCCATGGGTGGATTAAAGGTTTTGGTAATTGATTTAGATCCACAAGGAAATGCCTCAACCGCATTTGGAATTGATCGAAGTGCAAATGGTGGAATTTATGATGTCTTAATTAATGATCTACCAATTGCAAATGTTGCGGTAAAGGTTGCTGGCTTTCCACATTTAGAAGCTGTGGCAGCAAACTCAGATTTAGCAGGAGCTGAAATACAACTAGTTCCTACAGTTGCAAGAGAGTTTAGATTACAAGCCGCACTACAAACTTACTTATTAGCAAAACAAAATGCTGGCCAAAGGTTTGATTATGTATTTATTGATTGTCCACCAAGTTTAGGTTTGTTAACTATTAACGCACTCGCCGCAGCAGATGAGGTGTTAGTTCCAATTCAATGTGAGTACTACTCATTAGAGGGCTTGTCTTTACTATTACAAACTTTAGGTGAGGTGCAGAAGAGATTAAATCCTAAGATCTCACTTACCACCATTGTTTTAACTATGTTTGATGGCAGAACTAGATTGGCAAATGATGTGGCAGATAATGTTAAAAAACATTTCCCAACTGAGTTAATAAATATTCCAATACCAAGAGCGGTAAGGGTTTCTGAAGCCCCATCTTATGGCCAAACAGTTATGACATATGATGCATCAAGTCCTGGTGCTATTGCATACATGTCAGTGGCTAGAGAGATTGCAAACCGAGGTGGTGCGCCAATTAATGTTAAGAATGAGAGTGCTTGATGAGTACTCGCAAGGGTGGCTTAGGTAGAGGGTTGGATGCATTAATTCCCACCTCAATAATGCCAACTGAGATTAAAACTGCAAGTGGGGTAGTAACAGCTAATCGAGATGAGATTGATCTTAATAACATCAGCGCTAATCCAAAACAACCAAGAACTGTTTTTGATGAGGATCAATTAACCGAGTTAGCACTTTCAATTAAAGAGATTGGCCTACTTCAACCACCAGTTGTTAGATCAATTGGTAATGGCAAGTATCAATTAATTATGGGTGAGCGCAGATTCCGTGCCGCCAAACTTGCTGGCTTAAAAAGCATTCCAGTAATTATTAGACAAACTACCGATGATCAATTACTTCGCGAGGCGTTAATTGAAAATATTCACCGCAGTCAATTAAATCCACTTGAGGAGGGTGCGGCGTATCAACAGTTACTAAATGATTTCTCTTATACCCATGATGAATTAGCGGCTAAATTAAGTAAATCAAGGCCTGCAATAACCAACACGATGCGGCTATTAAATCTGCCTCTTTCTGTGCAACGAAAGGTGGCAGCAGGTGTGATCTCAGCTGGGCACGCCAGAGCACTTTTATCTTTAACAGATGAAAAAGAGATTGAAAATTTAGCTAACCGGATAGTGGCTGAAGGGTTAACTGTTAGAGCTGTTGAGGAGATTGTTGCTACCGGTGGCGCCAAAGTAAAAGCAGGCTCGATAAGAAGTGGCAAGATCATTGCACCAAAGTTAAAACAGATTTCAGATCAATTATCAGATCACCTAGACACCAGGGTTAGTGTGGAGTTGGGCAAACAAAAAGGCAAAATAGTAATTGAGTTTGCCACTATTGAAGATCTAGAAAGAATTAACACCAAGATATTGAAAAATTCCTAAACTCTTTTTCCACCAATTAGATCCAATAAGATGAGAAAATCCGACAAAAGTACGTCAAAAATTTTAGAAATCCAAGGCTTGCGAGCACTTGCTGTGGCCTTAGTAATTTTCTACCATGCAGATTTCCTACCAGGTGGCTTTATCGGGGTAGATATTTTCTATGTAATCTCAGGCTACCTAATTACAAATTTAATTATAAAAGAGATATCAACAACAGGCAGTTTGAATCTAGGAAACTTCTATCATCGCAGGATCAAAAGATTACTTCCAGCCTCAGCTTTAGTTTTACTAATTACCGCAGCAGTATGCTACTTATTACTACCACCTCTAGATCGCTATCAATTAGGTAGGGATATAATTGCGGTAACACTATTGCTTCCAAATTATGCTTTTGCTGTATGGGAAAATGATTACCAAAACCTAGGTGAGGCAGCCTCTCCTTTTATACATTACTGGTCACTTGCCGTAGAGGAGCAGTTTTATTTAATTTGGCCACTTTTCATTCTTTTGTTTTCCAAACTTGGTGTTAAAGCATTAAAAATTGCAATCTTGTCAGTTTTTTTCATCTCATTGACTTTCTCTATACTCCAAACCCCCAACTCGCCAATCTTTACCTTTTATTCATTACATACCAGGGCTTGGGAGTTAGCTGCGGGGGCTCTAATTGTTTTTATCCCAAAAAAGCATAAAGTTTTAAGCAAAGTTTTTTACAAAACCTGTTCATTGCTTGGAGCAGTTTTAATAATTTGGGCTGTCTATCTACTTACAAGACAGAGCCCCTTCCCTGGGTCGCTAGCTGCAATTCCAGTCTTTGGATCATTTCTATTGATCTTTTCGATTGGTAATTGGCCAACCGTATTTAAGAATTTGTTAAACAACCCTTTAATGCAACGGTTAGGCACCATTTCCTACCCTCTCTATCTTTGGCACTGGCCCGTACTTGCCATACCCTCCTTAGTGTTTGAGCGCAAAATTGATTTGAATGAAAAACTTCTAGCGATTACAGCCATCTTATTTCTAGCAGAACTAACGCACCGCTATATTGAACAACCTATTAGATATTCAAAACTTGATTTATCAAAAACCGTTTTAGTATTTGCAGCAACAACCTCCTGCCTGTTTATTGCCGGTGTTATTGTTTTGAATACTCACACCACCAATATCTTTATTAAAGAAAAAGCTCTAAATATTGATCTCTCTGCGATCACATCACTGCCTGCTATTTATGACGATGACTGTCATGCAAGCTGGGGAGTTAAAACCTCAAAAGATTGTTTGTATGGGGAATTGACCTCAAATAAAACAATTGTTTTATTTGGTGACTCACACGCAGCGCAATGGTTTGATGCAGTAGAGCGCATCGCCATAAATAAAGGATTTAGATTGATATCTTTAACAAAGTCAGGTTGTTCTGCGTTAAAGTTACCAATTTCAAACCGGGGTGCATACAACGGTGAGGAGTGTAGGCAATGGCAGAATAATTCAATTGAAAGAATAAAGAAATTACAACCAGAGGTATTGCTGGCAAGTGCTTTTTCTCACTACAACCTTAATTCGAAAGATATGAGCAAGGAGTTCTATTACCTTAAAGCCCAAACGGAACTACATAAACAATTAGATGGATATGTGACTGACATGGTTTATCTAACCGATACACCAAAGCCAGAGAAAAACATACCAAGGTGTTTAGCTCATAAATCACTTGACTCCTGTAATCAAATTAATAGATCCCCAAATGCTGTTATTAAAGAGCTAATAAAAATTGATCCATATCATTGGTTTTGCAATAAATCTTGTGAAGCGACAAATAAAGATTTTATTCTCTATCGAGATGCATCCCATATCACTCGCTCAGCGGCGAAAGCAGCCACAGCAGAATTAGAGCAGGCCTTAACAAAAGGTGGAATTTTTAATTAACTTTTCTAACGCAAAACAAATTAATTCCTAATTCCCGCCCTACGTAGATCTGAAATTTTTAAAGTCCCAGTTTTAGCGTCATCTTCAGTGGATAAGTAAAGCCGCTGTATTGCTACAACTATCGCCTCAGCTAACTGGTCTCGAAAAGCAGCGATAGAAAGTCGCCTGGCATCTTGAGGGTTTGAAAGGTATCCAAGATCAATTCTTATAGTAGGTGCAACAGTCAGGCGCAATAAATCCCAACTTTTACCATGGGTGTGGCAATTCAATAGATCAGTTCGGGCACATATCTCTCGTTGAATTAAGTTTGCAAAGCGCTCACCAACAACAGATCTAACACCTTTATCTTCACGGCCATAGAAATAAGTAGCAACACCATTGGCCTTCTCATTCTTATAACTATCTACTTTTAGCGCAATAACTAAATCTGCATTTACCGAGTTGGCAACCTTAATTCTATCTTTTTCTAAGGGTGAGTTATTAGCACTTCTAGTTAAAATCACATTTACACCCAGGGCGATTAATCTTCCTTCTAATCTTTGAGCCAAATCAAAAACAATCTCTGATTCATTAACTCCATTTGCGCTTTCACCGGTGAATTCACCACCCCAACTAGGATCAATCACAATAACTTTATTTGCTAGTGCTGGTGACCTGACTGAATGGTTAATGCTCTCTCTCAATGCAGATGGTGCACCACCAGAAACCGTTTTCGCTAATCTCATCAACGAGATTAAGGTTGCCGGGCCACACCTACCATCTGAAAGTATCCCTACTGATTTTTGAAACTCCTTTACTGCATTTTCAGTAGTTATCTCATAAACCCCATCAACCTTGCCACAGTTAAATCCCATTTGAATTAACCGATCTTGCAAATTAGCAACATCATCACCACGCATTAATGCTGTTGTGTTAAATACCAAAACTCGATCACCAAGTCTAAACCTTGCTTCTTCTAATGATCGGGCAGTGATTTCGTTGATAAGCCCATTAACAGTTAATCCTCGATCTTGCTGAAATGCTTTCACGCCTTGAGTTAATTTCTCATCAAAAATATCAGAAGGTGATGAGATAAATCCTAACCGCAGCAAAGTATTTGAGATTAGTTCAATCGCACCAGAACGATCACCTAATTTTGGCAGATCGTTCATAGTTTGTTACGACTTTTATCGACTAGTTATTTAATGAAATTTTCTAGGTCTTTCAGCAGCGCTGGCTTAGGTTTGGCACCCACAATTGTTTTTACTATCTCTCCACCTACAAATACATTCATAGTTGGAATTGATGAGATGCCATACTTCATCGCAATTGAGCCTTCTTCATCGGTATTTAACTTAACAATTTTTAGCTTATCGCCATACTCATTGGAGATCTCTTCTAAAATCGGTCCAACAGCACGGCACGGGCCACACCATTCCGCCCAGAAATCAACTAAAACTGGTGTTGCACTTTTTAAAACAACTGAATCAAAATCAGCTGTAGTTACCTTTGTTGTGGCCATTTTCTCTCCTTTGGTTATCTACTTATTCTACTTTTAATGCTTAATGTCCTGCTAAATAACGCTCGGCATCCAAGGCAGCTTGGCAGCCAGAACCAGCTGCGGTAATTGCCTGGCGGTATGTGAAATCAACTAAATCACCACAGGCAAAAACGCCAGAAATCTTTGTTTTAGTGCCTCTTCCCTCAACCTGCACATAACCATCATTATTTAACTCCACCTGACCTTTCACCAACTCACTTCGCGGCAAGTGCCCAATTGCAACAAATAAGCCGGTGAAATCTTTAACACTTTCTTCACCAGTTTGGGTATTTTTCAGTTTTAGGCCAACCACCTTGTCTTCGCCTAAAACATCAATTACTTCATGATTGAATAGAAACTCTATCTTGGGGTTGGCAGCAGCGCGATCAATCATAATTTTTGAGGCTCGAAATTTATCTCGGCGATGTATTAATACCACCTTACTTGCAAATTTAGTTAAGAAGTTAGCCTCCTCCATAGCTGAGTCACCTCCACCAACCACTGCAATCATTTGTTCTCGGAAAAAGAATCCATCACAGGTTGCACACCAAGATACGCCACGACCAGATAATCTTTTTTCGTTTGGCAATCCAATCTCTTTATATGCCGACCCCATCGCTAATATCACCGCTTTAGCTCTAACAGTATTTCCAGAGCCATCTGTTAACTCTTTTATATCACCAGTTAATTTCATTGAAACAATGTCATCAGTAACAATTTTTGCATCAAAGCGCTCAACCTGCTTGCGCATTGCCTCCATCAACTCCGGTCCCATAACTCCAGTTGCAAATCCAGGAAAATTTTCAACCTCAGTGGTATTCATCAACGCACCACCTGCTGTAACTGAGCCTTCATAAATAATTGGTTTTAGTTGAGCTCTTGCGGCATAAATAGCAGCTGTATAGCCAGCAGGACCAGAACCAACAATTACTACCTCGTTTATATCGCTCATTGATCCAGCCTATTACCTTCGGCCTTTAATTACATTTATCAAGGTTGTGACCTCACTTATTTTTAGAGCTCTTAGTAACAATAGATAGAAAACCGCTGATGAGAGTAAAACAAGTATTAGGTAAATAAAATTCCCGCCTGGGGCAGAGGATCTAAAAAGCCAGACCGGCAAGGCTGCAGCTGCAAAGATTAAGATTAATCTTAGGTAAAAACTGGCCAATTTCAATATCGGTATTTCTACCCCATGTTTCTTTATCAAAATAAAAGATATGCCAGCGCCAATAAAGTAGTGAACTGTAAATATCACAGCGAGTCCCACCGTAACCCATTTTGGCTCTAAATAACTTGCAGCAATTAATGATAAAACCACCGAGATTAGATTCATAATAAAATTACCCAACACCTGGGATTTAAGATTTTCAAAAGCATTTAACCCACGAAGTAAAACCAAATTAATGCTCACCGGGATTAATCCCAAAGCAAAGGCAGAAAGGGTAAGTCCTAAATAACTTGCATCCTCTGTTGGGATACTAAAGAACAATACTTTGGCAATAACCTCACCAAATACTAAAAATAAAATAGCTGCAGGGATAATAAAAATACCCATCAACCTAATTGTCAAAGACATTGAATCTGAGACATCTTTATATCTTTTATCAATCACCAAGTTTGATAACTTAGGTAGGAGAACAGTTACTATTGAGACGGTAATAATTGAGTGTGGCAAGATCAATATCAAATAAGCATTTGCATATGGGGTATAACCAACACCAGTGGATAATCCATCAGCAGCTGATTTGACTGCGGCAGAGGTGGCAATATTTATTGTAACTAAATAAGATAACTGTGAAATCATTGCATATACAAGACTCCAACCAGCCAACTTAAATGATTTAATGATTTGTGAGTTACCCCAATCAAATCTCAGTGAAAGCCTTACACCTGACTTAAAAACTACTGGAAATAAAATTAAGGCCTGAGCCAAATATCCAGCTGAAGTTCCTAGCCCTAACCAAAGTAGATCTTGACTTGAGATATTTGCCAAGGAAATATCACCGCGACTTACTAATAAGAAGTAAAAGAGAGCAATTGCCATTAAGTTGTTTAAAACCGGGGCCCACATCATTGGCCCAAATCGATCTTTTGCATTAGCAATTTGTCCAAGCAGTGCAAATAGACCTAGGAAAAATATTTGTGGCAGGCAATAACGCATTAAAGTTACGGTGACTTCAAATTCTTTAGAGCCGGCGTACTCTGGAGCATAGATAGTTACTAATTGGGGGGCCATGAAAATTCCCAGTGCTGTCAGCGCAAATAGAAAAGTCACCGTAACTGTAAATAACCTAGAGATAAAGGCAGAACCTTGATCGGTATCTCGTAAAGATCTGACAATTTGCGGAACAAAGACCGCCGTTAAGGCACCACCAATTAACAAGTTATACAAAATGTTTGGCATAGTGTTTGCAACATTGTATGTATCACCCAGAATTGCAGTTCCAAGAAGTGCAGCTAACATCAAATTTCTAATTAACCCAGTAACACGAGAAGCTATCGTGCCTAATGCCATGGTGGAAGTGGCTTTAAACAAGTGATTATCCGACATTACTTTCGCCTCCTTACTCTACGAAGGCTTTGGATTAAGGCAGCGATAAATAAAAGTACTGCAGCACCAGAGGTAATCCAAGTGGCAACTGGACTAATTACAGATAGTTTTAGATTTATATTTACTGGATACCCAACCGGTTTATTCTCTAGGTTAGTTAGCTGTGCAAGTAATGATGATTCACCAGAGGCTAAAACTTCAACTGGTAGTAGAACTTGCTGTTTAGATTTTGCCTCAAGTGCAATCTGTTGGATTGGAGTTACTAAAACCTTACTGTTTAATGCTCGAACACTTAATTTCAAATTAACTGTTTGGTCAAAATTATTTATTAAAGTAACCGGCAATTCCTCTTTGGCAGAGGTAACAGTAAATCTACTCTTGGTAACTTTCAATTTATTTCTAAGCTGCGCAATAGACTGATTATAATCTTCCAACAAAGCGCTTAAACTACCTTTTTTAATGCCAGGATTTAAGATTTGTGCTAGCCGTAACTGATATGAAAGTAACTCTTTCTGATCAACTAACGTTCCAAGTAAATCAATCTGCTGTTGGGCATACTTAAGTAAACTAATATTTTGCTTACTCAAGCTTTGTTTTTGGATGTTTTTAACCAAGCTTTGACCAGTAGCCTTTCCTAACAATGTTTCTAAGAAAATTTTGCCATAGGCATCTATATATGTAATCTGTTTGTTTATTATCTGATCAACCCAGTAAGCAGAGGGGTTTCCATAGGTAATTACTGAGACTTTTTCATTCTTGCTGACCTTAATGAATTGAAGCAACCAATCCTTGGCAATCTGTTGGCCAACTGGCGCTGAACCATCTGAAAGGCTGTAGCCATCACTCATGGCAACTATCTCTGCAATAGTTGCAGGATCTATTTGCCAACTCCTTACAGCTTTGGTCGGGGCATAAATCAAAACTCCTAAACTGCCACTAGGCGCTAGTTTTAGCGCTAATTGGTCATCAATAAAAACACCATCTGACATTCGATAGGTGGGTTCGGTAATGACAATTTCTTGGACTGCTTGTGCCTGCGGTATAGAAAATAAGGTTGGTAGTAACAGCATTAGAGTAAAAAGAAATATTCTTTTCACGGTACTAGTTGCCCTGATTTTGCAATTAACTTGCGCTCATCTGGGTATGCCAACTTACTTACAATCTCATCAATTGGAAACCATGCAACATCATCAACTTCAGTAACTTGGGGGGCCAACTTGCCACCAACCTCCATAAACAAATAATGATGTACCGTCTTATGAATTCTCTTTCCACTTGCCATAAACCAAAAATCAATTACTCCCAAAGACCGAGTAATCTCACTTTTAATTCCAGTCTCCTCCGCCACTTCTCGAATCGCAGCTTGCTCTGGTGATTCACCATCTTCAATATGGCCCTTTGGAAGTGACCACAGCAATCTTTCATGGGAGGCATCCTTTGGATCTAACCTGCCGATTAACAATCCCTTAGTACCAGTTTTATCAATAACTAGGCCGCCGGCACTAACCTCATCAACTCGCTTGGCATATCTAACACGAGGTGAATTTTTTCCACCCTGACCACCCTTATTATTTTTGCGGTTTGCTGAATTATGTTTTTTAGCGGGCTTACCAGAACCACCACTTTGCGCACTCTTTCGAGCACTGTTTAAATCCTGATTGCCACCCGCATTATCTGCTGGGGTCATATAGCAAGGATACTGGGTCAATCTGGCAGTTTTTCGGGTATTGCCCACTCAACGCTATGCCAGCCTGCTCTAACCTAGTGCCACCGTGAAAACTCCCATTGATGCTGCTACCCAACTTGCGATCACCACTTTAACCAAGCAGGCACCAGCTGCTACCGATCTGGCAAAGCAATTTAAGGCCGCAGGATTTAAATTGGCATTAGTTGGTGGACCAGTACGCGATGCGATCTTAGGAAGATTAGGAAATGATTTAGATTTCACAACTGATGCCCTACCTAAACAATCTGAGAAAATTCTAGAAAAATGGGCAGATTCAGTTTGGGATATTGGCGCAGCCTTTGGCACAGTTGCTGGTAAAAAAGGTGAGATCACAGTTGAGATCACAACTTACCGAAGTGAAAGTTATGACTCATCCTCTAGAAAGCCAGATGTTGAATTTGGCAAATCAATTGAGGCAGATTTAGCAAGAAGAGATTTCACAATCAATGCGATGGCACTTGAGTTAACTACTGACCAACCAACCTTTATAGATTTATTTAACGGTGTTACTGATTTGCAAAATAAGTTGATCAAAACTCCAGGTAAGCCAGAGGACTCATTTACCGATGATCCACTTCGAATGATGCGGGCAGCCAGATTTATGAGTCAACTTAATTTCGAAGTAGATCCTGCAATTATTACTGCAATTAAAGATATGTCTGCGCGGTTGGAGATTATCTCAGCTGAGCGCATTCGAGATGAGTTTACAAAAATCATTTTAAGCCCTTCTCCAAGAATTGGGATCACCCTATTAGTTGAAACTGGGCTAGCTAATTACTTCCTACCAGAGGTGCCTAAATTAAAATTAGAGATAGATGAGCACCATCACCATAAAGATGTCTATGAGCATTCACTTACCGTATTAGAGAAGGCGATTGGGCTAGAGCAGCGCTTAGGCGGGCCTAATTTAACCCTGCGCCTTGCTGCGTTATTACATGACATTGGTAAACCTAAAACAAAGCAATTAATTCCAGGTGGTGGTGTTTCATTTCATCATCATGAGGTAGTTGGCGCTCGAATGTGTAAGGAACGATTAAAAAAACTTAGATTTGATAACCAACTAGTTAACGATGTTTCTAAACTTACCTTTTTACATCTTCGATTTCATGGTTACGGCTTAGGTGAGTGGACTGATTCAGCAGTTCGCAGATATGTCAGGGATGCTGGTGAATTACTCACCCACCTACATCTACTCACACGGGCAGATTGCACAACTAGAAATAAACAAAAAGCTGATGGGCTGGCAAAAATTTATGACCAATTAGAGGAGCGAATTGAAGTTTTAATGGCACAAGAGGAGCTAAATAAAATTCGTCCAGACTTAACAGGTGATCAGATTATGCAAATTCTTGGAATTAAGCCCTCACCAATGGTGGGCAAAGCTTACGATTTCCTACTTGAGCTCCGACTTGAGCATGGTCCGCAAGGAGAGGAAAAAGCTACAGCAGAGTTACTTAAGTGGCGGAAGGAGCAAAGTTAGCCCGACGCATTAAAACTGTTGCTGAAAATAGATAGAAGAGTGCAACCATAAGTGGCAACACCGCTGTTAACCCATTATCAGGCAATATCAATGCTGCACCTACTGCTCCAGTAACAACTCCAGCGTTTACCGCCACATCATAAAATGCAAAAACCCTTCCTCGAAAACCATCAGTTATCTTTGATTGCACCAGTGCATCATTAGTCACCTTAATTCCTTGGCCACAAAGCCCAACCAAGAAGGCACTGCCAATCATAGAAATTTCATTTACCCCCGCGGCATAAATTAACAATGGTGGAATACATAAAAACATTAACAACCTCATCCATCGATGCCGGCCAAATCTAATTACGCCATACGGAGAGATAATTGCACCTAAACCAATTCCAATTCCAGCAATAGCAAGTGCCATACCAAAACCAGCAAGACCTGCATCTGGATCGGATGGATCATTAAATGAATTTCGCTCCAACAGTAAGGCCATTAAAGTTAAAGCAGTAATACCACCTCGTTGAATGCCAACAGATAAAATTCCGCGCAGTGCATCTGAGTGAGAGCGTAAGATTGCCAACCCTTCTAACACCTCTTTATAACCACGGGCTTCAAGATCACTTTCATATTCAGCAGGTCCAATTTCATATTTACTCAATCTAAAACAAGCTAACGCTGCGGTTAAAAATCCAAAGGCAGCGATTAAAATTACAACCGCATCAGCAAAATCCGCATCTGAATTTTGGCTTAGTAAATTTTTAATTCCAATACCAATACCACCACCAATAACTACCCAGATGGTGCCACCGGTAACCGCCAACGCATTTGCTGCAATTAACTCCTCTTTTTTAACCAACAGCGGTAGTCCTGCAGACAATCCAGAGAGGATTAAACGATTAACACCAAAGGCAATCAAAACAAATAAAGTTAAAACCATTCCAGTTGAGCCAGTATTTATTAACCATGCAATAATTAATAAATTCATTGCCCTTAAGTAATTACAATTCCTAATTATGCGTTGGCGAGAGAAACGATCTAAAAAGATGCCAACGTAGGGGCCAATAAGTGAATACGGAAGTAATACCACCGCAAAAGCAAGAGCGGCTGAGATGGCGTTTGGTGCACGCTCTGGTGAAAATAGGATAAAACTAGCAAGTGCTGATTGAAATAAACCATCAGTTAACTGGCCACTCCAGCGGATGGCAAGTATTCGATTTAATCTCGAGCCTTTACCAACTGGCCAAATACCCATAGGTGTAAGCGTAGTAATTAAATTAGGATTAACCTTGGATCTTATGTTAGCCACCATGAGATCGAGCATTGATTACTCATTAAGCAAACGTCGCACCTTAATTGCGCTGTTTCAAGGTTCAGCTAGTGCAATGGATGCCTGTGATGCTGATCCTTACCTGAGGAGAGCTGCAAAATATCATGGCGAGTTAACTAAGCGCTCTTGCCCCGTTTGCAAAAAGTTCAAGATTGTTGAACTTCGGTATGCCTTTGGCGATCAACTCGGCCAATACTCAGGTCGAATTAAGAATCAAGATGAATTAGCCCAAATGCAAAGTGAGTATGGTGAGTTTCGCGTCTATGTTGTGGAGATCTGCACCGATTGCCACTGGAATCACCTAGTTGAATCCTTTTTATTGGGTGATGGCAGGTATCGAAAGCCACCACGAAAGGTTCACACCTTATTAGATGATGATTAACGGGTAATCTTGCTACATGAGTAATTTTGTGGAAAAACTTCCTAGGTTGGGTTTTTTGGCCGCCGGCTTCACCTTTGTCGCGGGAGTTTTTTTGTTTGGCTTTGCCTACTTCACAGTCTCTATTCCAGACCCAAATGCTTATGTAAATAGCCAAGCAACAATTATTCAATATGCAGATGGAAGTGAAATTGGTCGAATTGGTTCTGAGAATCGAACCATAGTTACCTTGGCTGAGATTCCAGTAAATGTACGCAATGCGGTGATGGCAGCAGAGGATAGAAATTTTTATAGTAATCGGGCAATCAACCCACTTGCTATTGCCTCGGCTGTTTGGGATAACGTAGTAAATTTGGGACAAGGCAGAGGTGGTTCAACTATCACTCAGCAGTATGCCAAAACCGCGTTTTTAACTCCCGAGCGATCTATCCAACGTAAGGTAAAAGAGTTGGTAATTGCGATAAAGCTAGAAAACCAATTTACTAAAGATGAGATATTAGAAAACTACCTAAACACTATTTACTTTGGCCGCGGCTCATACGGCGTGCAAACCGCATCCCAGGTTTACTTTGGTACAACTGTGGAGAAATTAACTATTGGCCAATCTGCAGTATTAGCAAGTTTATTACGTAGCCCAGGCTTGTATGACCCAGGATTTAAAAAGGAAAACATAGCTAGGTTAGAGGCAAGATTTGAATATGTACTAGATGGTATGGTGGAGAAAAAGTGGCTAGATAAAGATGTAGCAGATAAAACTAAATTACCAGCAATAAATCCAAGAGTTACCTCAGGTGCACTTGCTGGACCAAAAGGCTATGTAATCTCCTGGGTAGAGCGGGAGTTGAATCAGTTAGGTTTTACTGATGAGCAACTAATGATTGGTGGCTACATCATAAAAACCACCTTAGTAAAAGAGGCGCAAGAGGCTGCGGTGGCTGCAGTTAATAAAGAGGCACCAACTAAAGCTCCGGAGAATTTACATATTGGCTTGGTAGCGATTAAACCTGGCACTGGTGAGATTTTGGCAATGTATGGTGGAAATGATTATTTAAAGTATCAATTTAACGCTGCCACTCAAGGGATAACCTCTGGCGGATCATCATTTAAAGCCTTCACTTTAATTGCTGCCTTGGAGCAGGGAATTCCACTTTCTTCAATTTGGGATGGTGATTCACCAAAAGTTTATGACGATGGGATTGGTCGGGCCTACCAAGTTAATAATTATGGCGCAGAGAGTTGGGGGCAGATGTCACTCTTAACCGCCACCGAAAAATCAGTTAATACGATTTATGTGCCCCTTGGGATGAAGGCTGGTTTAGAGAAAGTGGTAGATGTTGCAAGACGTGCTGGAATTCCAACCTCAGTTGAAATGGTTGCATCACCATCTGTATCTCTTGGAGCTGCAAGTCCTCATGTAATTGATTTAGCAAACTCATATGCAACCTTTGCAGCGCAAGGTGTTTATGCAGAACCATTTATCATCAATGAAGTTCAAGGACCAAACAAGGGAATCTTGTACCAAGGCAGAATCCAAGCCCAAGAGGTTTTTAGGAAAGATGTAATGGCAGATCTGACCTATGCGTTAAGCAAAGCAACCATCTCTGGAACTGCTGCAGTAGTTGGTGCCAGAGTTGCCAGACCAACAGCTGGCAAGACTGGTACCTCAAATGACAACGCATCTGCTTGGTTTAATGGCTACACACCAGAGGTGGCAGCCTCTGTTGCATTTTATCGAGATGATGCAACTCAATCATTAAATGGAATTGGCGGACTAACTTCAGTAACTGGTGGTTCCTTCCCAGCACGAATCTGGGCTGAGTTTGTTAAAGGTTACTTAAAAAATGCACCAGTTCAAGATTTTCCATCCCCAGCATTTATTGGCGGTACTGAGCCAGTCAGCTTTATCAATGCCGTACCAGAGATGGATCCTGCCCTAATTCCACCATCTCCTTCACCATCACCTAAGAAAAAGAGATAACACTTGCTTACCAAATTGGTAAGTAGATCCTTTGTTGTAATACTTTTATTAGCTGCAGTGATCTCATTTCTTAAATTTAATCACTGCCGAGTAAATGATTGGGCCTCACCTGATAATTATGTCCACGCTTGCTACACCGACATTCCAGCACTTTTTTCAGAGCGCAGCTTAGATACCAACACCTTCCCTTACCTTTCACCAACAAACTCAATTGAGTATCCACCCGTTATTGGTCTTGGCAACTGGTTGATCTCATTTATTACCCCAAGTGAGAACTCATTTCGCACCTTCTTTGATATCAATGCCTTAATCATTATTGTTCTATTTTTTATCTCAGCGATTATTGTAAGAAAAATTTCACCTGCCTATCAATACCTGTTTCCATTAGCCCCGGCAGTAGTAGCTAGTCTTTTTATTAATTGGGATATGTGGGCGGTAGTAAGCACATTACTTGCCATCTACTACTTTGATAAGAAAAAGTATGAAGTAAGTGGTATTTGGCTTGGAGTCTCTATTGCGACAAAATTTTTTCCAATAGTTTTACTCCTTCCAGTTGCCATTATTTTCTATCGATCATCTCAGATACAGCTCTTTTGTCGATACCTTTTTACGACAGCTTTGTTTTGGAGTGCAATCAATATTCCTATTGCCTTGATCCACTTTGATGGTTGGTGGCGATTTTTCAAGTTAAATTTAGAACGTGGAGCAGATTTTGGATCGATCTGGTTTGCACTTTCACTTCTTGATATAAATGTTGCATACCTTGATCTAATCTATCCATTAATTTCAATTGGATTTTTTATTGGATTAGCTTTTTACTTATTAAAGCTAGGAAAATTGCCCAATCTTGCTGCGGTGGCTCTCTTTGCCTTAGTAATTTTCACAACAGTGGGCAAGGTTTACTCACCACAATATGTATTGTGGTTAACACCCCTTGCTGTAATTGCTTTACAAAATCGTAAGCAGTTGCCCGTCTTTTGGTTTTGGCAAGCAACTGAGATCACCTACCACCTGGCAATCTGGCAGTACTTAGCTTTGTTTTCAGATGCGCAATTTGGATTACCAGCAGGTGGTTACGCCCTTGCCACATTGCTGCGAGTGGTGGGGGTTTGCACATTTACCTATATTTTGATGCGGGATCTAACCACCTCCTCCACAGCAAAAAGAGATTAATTTCCCTCTTTTTACCCCTTTGACTACCCTTAGCTCTAACACCTGCCGCGGAAATCCCGTGGCCGCTTTAGTCCAGAGGTGGTTTAAAAAATGCGTCGCTATGAACTCATGGTCATTTTAGATCCTGATTTAGAAGAGAAGACCGTTGCCCCAAGTCTTGAGACTTATCTTAAGATTATTAAAGAAGGTGGCGGAAAAGTAAATAAGTTAGATATCTGGGGTAAGCGCCGGATGTCCTTTGAAATAAATAAAAAGGGCGAAGGTATTTACGCAGTTATCGATATGCAATCTGAGCCAGCACCAGTTAAAGAGTTGGATCGTCAACTTAATTTAAATGAGTCAGTGCTAAGAACTAAAGTTGTACGCCCAGAGTAATCCCCAACAAATAACCAACAAGCATCTAACGCAGATAAGGGAGAAATAAAAATGGCAGCAGGCGATACCAACCTAACTATGATCGGTAATTTGGTCAGTGATCCAGAGTTGCGCTTTACACCAAGTGGAGCAGCAGTTGCAAAATTTACTGTGGCATCAACTCCACGTTACCTAGATAAGACCACAAATGAGTGGAAAGATGGCGATAGCCTCTTTTTACAATGCCAGATTTGGCGACAAGCTGCTGAGAATGTAGCTGAGTCACTAACTAAGGGCATGCGAGTAATTGTCTCTGGACGATTAAAGCAACGCTCTTATGAGACCAAAGAGGGTGAAAAGCGAACTGTGTTTGAGGTTGAAGTTGATGAGGTTGGACCTTCACTTCGCAATGCAACAGCTAAGGTTACAAAGACGGCACGAGCAGCTGGCGCTGGCAATACCTATAGCGCCCCAACTGGTTCAAGCCAAAGCTCATCAACTGATGATCCATGGTCAGCAGCCCCAGTAGGTGGCGGCTGGTCAACTACACCAAGTGATGACGCACCACCTTTTTAAATAAGTAAAACAAACCAAACCATTCCTGTTTTAAATAACAGGGCCCTAACTAAAGGAGCACCACAGTGGGAGCAAGAAGTAATAAAACGCTTAGAGAAAAAGCTAAGCAATCAAAGTCAGCAGCCGCCGCTGCTGCGATGAAGAAGTTCAAAAAGAAGCCATGCTCTTTTTGCCGCGACAAGGTGACATATATTGATTACAAAGATATTGCCACCCTGCGTAAATACATCACCGATCGAGGCAAGATTCGCTCTCGCCGAATCACCGGTGCTTGTACCCAACACCAACGAGCAGTAGCAGCCGCGGTTAAAAACAGCCGTGAGATGGCGCTTCTGCCTTACACCTCAACTGCGCGATAAGGAGATAATCAAAAATGAAATTAATCCTTACACGCGAGGTAGCAGGTTTAGGTGGGGCCGGAGATGTTGTAACTGTTAAAGATGGTTATGGCCGAAACTTTTTACTAGCCAGAGGCTCTGCAATTATGTGGACCAAAGGTGGAGAGGGTCAGATTGATGGAATTAAGCGTGCTCGCACAACCCGCCAGATCCGCGATCTTGATCATGCCAAAGAGATTAAAGCCAAGCTTGAAAAAGCTAATGTAATTGTCAAGGTTAAAGTTGGCGCAACTGGATCAATGTTTGGTTCAGTAACTGACAAAGCGATAGTTGCAGCGATAAAGAGTGCAACTAGCGAAACCATTGATCGTCATAAGATCAAGATGGATAAGCACATTAAAAAGGTTGGAAAGTACACAATCAAGATTGCACTTGAGTCTCAGGTTGTGGCAAATGTGCCAATTAATGTGGTCTCAGATAAGTAATTAAGAAAATACTTAAAAAGCCCTCCAGTTAAATGGGGGGCTTTTTTCATTCACCAAATAATGAGATGGGTGAAAAAAAGTTTTCTCCACAAGCTAAACCCTGTTTCTGCGCTTGATTTTTCCTTCAATAAATACTTATCCACCGATATCTCTAACTTACCCACATCCTTATCCACTGTTAATCACAGGTACTACACAGCCAACCTCACAACCTTAAAATCAGTTCATGCACTGGGTGAGTAAAGGGATTATCTTTGCCTCCTAGGCGTAAAAACCATTATTTATTAATACTTTTCTTACTTTGTCAGTGGTAGATGGGAGGGTTGTTATATGAGCATCGCAGAGTTTCCATCTAATTCAAGCAGAGGCAAAAACAACTCCGCTGAGTTTGAGCGCACCCCACCACAAGATGTAATTGCTGAACAATCTGTATTAGGCGGCATGCTTTTATCAAAGGATGCAATTAGTGATGTGGTTGAGATCTTACGAGAGCGTGATTTCTACCGGCCAGCACATGAATTAATTTATGACGCAATTGTTGATCTCTACGGCAGAGGAGAGCCAGCAGATCCAGTAACTGTCTCAGCTGAGTTAACAAAGCGTGGTGATTTAGTAAGAGCAGGTGGTGCGCCATACCTACACACATTAATCTCATCAGTACCAACTGCAGCTAATGCTGGTTACTACGCAAAGATAATTCGAGAGCGCGCAATTATGCGAAGGCTGGTTGAAGCTGGCACCAAGATTGTGCAACTTGGTTACACCGATGAGGGTGAGGTTGATGACGCAGTTGATCAAGCACAAGCTGAAGTTTATGCAGTAACAGAAAGACGAGAGGCTGAGGATTATGTACAACTTTCTGAATTACTTCCTGCAGCTTATGATGAGATTGAAAAGATCTCAGCAGGTGTAGTTGGTGAGGGTGTTAAGACTGGCTTTAAAGATTTAGATGCGCTAACAAACGGTTTTCATCCTGGAAATATGATTGTGCTGGCAGCACGTCCGGCGGTTGGTAAATCAACCCTTGGTTTAGATATCGCACGCTATGCCTCAATTCATAAGCGCGAAACCTCAGTAATTTTCTCACTTGAAATGAGCCGCTCTGAAATTACTATGAGAATGCTTTCAGCTGAAGCACGTGTGCCACTTAATAACATTAGATCTGGTCAATTAGGTGAAGAGGAGTGGGCAAAGATGGCCCGGCGAATGGGTGAGATTTCAGATGCCCCGTTATTTATTGATGATTCACCAAATCTTTCACTTATGGAGATCAGGGCAAAGGCGAGAAGATTAAAGCAGCGCCATAATTTAAAGCTGATTGTGATCGATTACTTACAACTTATGACCAGCGGTAAGAAGGTAGAAAACCGGCAACAAGAGGTCTCTGAGTTCTCTCGACAATTAAAGTTATTAGCCAAAGAGTTAAATGTGCCAGTAGTTGCTATCTCACAGTTAAACCGATCCCCTGAGCAAAGATCAGATAAAAAACCAATGCTTTCAGATCTTCGTGAATCTGGCTCGATTGAGCAGGATGCAGATGTGGTTATCTTGCTTCACCGAGAAGATTTATATGACTCACAAAATAGATCAGGTGAGGCTGATTTAATTGTAGCAAAACATCGAAATGGCCCAACTAGAACTATCACCGTATCTGCTCAACTTCACTTGGCCAGATTTACCGATATGGCAGCAAACTTCGCACCAGCTGAGAAGTTTGTGAAGGATAATTAAATTCTTTTTAGCTCACCAGTTTTAACATTATAAATCCCACCAACCACCTCAATATCTTTTGGCAGCAAGGGAAACTGTTTAATTCTGACCAAATCAGATTTTAACGCTGAGAGCTGATCACTAACAGTTCTAATCTCAACACTTCTAGTATCTATGCCACTTCTTTCTAAGATAGTTGCATGGATCTGCTCCTCAGTGCCGCTTGCCATTCGACAATCAGTGTGTGGCATAACTAAAACCCTACTTACATTAAGCAAGGTAGTAGCAAGAATTAAAGTTCGAAGTACATCCTCAGTAACTCTCGCACCAGCATTTCTTAATATCTTTGCATCTCCAGCACTCATTCCAACAATGCGAAGTGGATCAATCCTTGAATCCATACAAGTAATAATTGCTAAACCTTTTTTGGCTTCACCAGTTAAATCCTGTGATTTAAAGTTTTTTATAAACTCATCATTTGCTGCAAATAATTCATCAAAACTACTCATTACTTGCTAACCCGTGATCTAGCTTTATCAGCTAAATAGATTCCAAATAGCAATATTGCACAGCCAATAAGTTGGGTGGTATTAAAGGCTTCATTTAACAACCACCATGCGATAGCTCCTGCAAATAATGGTTCAATCATTCCAATAACACTGCCAGTGCTAGCTGATAACTCACGGACACCAGTGACAGTTAGTAGATATGGAATTACTGTGCCAATAATTATTATCCAAATAACTAATGCCCAGCCAGGGGCGCTGTAGTTAGAAAGTGATCCTTCAAGGGAGTATGTATCGGTGAGAAATTCAAATGGGAAGTTCCACCATGGCAAAATTAATGCCCAGAAGATTGCTGAAACGCCAATTCCCCAAGTCATTAAGGAAAGTGAGGTTCTAGTCTGAGAGAGGCGGTCGACGAGTAAAAAGTAAATAGCAAGGGCAAAAGCATCTGCAAAGGCAACTGCTACCCCAAGTGGGTTAAGTGTTGTGCCGGTCCAAATTTGAGAGAGCAAGAAAAGACCTGAGAAGGCACATGCAATACCCCACCACATAATCGGTGAGATCTGCTTTTTCTTTATAAATCTTAGGTAGAGCACAATCCAAATTGATGCGGTGAACTCAATAACTAATGCAACAGAGACAAAAAGATATTTAATTGCAAAAAAGTAAAATGATGTAACAGCTGATACGCCAATAATTCCAAAGAGAATCAAATCTTTTAATTCATCTTTTCGAGCGTACAACTGCTTCTTACCTTTATATATAGCAAATGAAAGAAGGAGTATCGCTGCACCGGTAATTCTGATTTGGGTTAACCGAAAGGCATCCATATCTGCCTCACGAAGAATTTTGGCAGCAACTCCACCAAAGGCAAAGCCCAAAGCGGCAGAGATCATTAAAAATTCAGCACGATGCTTCACACAGGCACCTTACATTAAACGATTGCTTTAATTAAATTTAAAAGGCGCTTTCGGCAATGTTCATAATTTCACCAGTCTCAGACTCAACTACTGCTCGCTCAACTGAGATATGTGGCAGAACTGATCGAACAAAAAACTTAGCCGAAGCAATTTTGCCGTTAAAAAATTCAGTGTCTTTACCAGCAGTTGCCAACTTGCTTTGTGCAATATCTGCCTGGCGAAGCAGTAGCCAAGCAATGATTAGATCCCCAGTTGCCATTAATAATCTTGAGGTGCTTAATCCAACCTTATAAATCTCTTTTGGATTCTCCTGAGACTGCATTGCAACACCAACCATATGGCCGATCATTGCCTGCACATCCTCTAACGCTTTAAGAAGTGCTTTCTTCTCCTCAGGCAAATTTCCACCAGCAGAGGCAAACTTGGCAATCTCTTTACCAATAATTGTTATTGATCGACCACGATCTCTCACAATCTTTCGGAAGAAGAAATCTAATCCTTGGATTGCAGTTGTTCCTTCATACAAAGTATCAATCTTGGCATCTCTTACATATTGCTCAAGTGGCCAGTCGGTAGTAAAGCCAGAGCCACCAAAGGTTTGTAGTGATTCAGTACCAAGTAATGTCCAAGATTTCTCACTGCCATAACCTTTAACAATTGGCAGCAATAAATCATTGATTAGGTGCAGATCCTCTAGTTTGTCTTTGTCGCCACCCTCTGCCTCAGCTAAGGCAAATGCATCTTGAATAGTTGCGGTGTATAAAACTAAAGCACGCATACCTTCTGAGTATGACTTTTGCACCATTAAAGATCTGCGCACATCAGGGTGCTTAATAATTTCAACCCGAGGACTGTTTTTATCCTTTGCCACCGTTAGATCTGGACCTTGCACACGAGTTTTTGCATAAGAAAGTGCCTGTTGGTAGCCAGCACTTAATGTTGCGATAGCTTTAGTACCCACCATCATGCGGGCGTACTCAATAACCTTAAACATTTGAGCAATACCGTCATGGACCTCACCTAACAGGTACCCAACAGCTGGTTCTTTCTCACCCAAACTAACTTCGCAGGTAGTTGAGACATTTAATCCCATCTTGTCCTCTAACTTAGTTACATAAACACCATTTCGCTTACCAAGTTCACCAGTTTCAAAATCAAACATAAATTTAGGAATAAGGTAGAGATCTAAGCCTTTAGTTCCAGCAACCGCACCCTCTGGTCTTGCCAATACAAAGTGAATTATGTTCTCTGTTAGATCAGAATCTCCTGAGGTAATAAATCTCTTGTTGCCAGTTATGTGCCATGTGCCATCTGCTTGCTTAACCGCCTTAGTGCGACCAGCACCAACATCACTACCAGCATCTGGTTCAGTAAGCATCATGGTTGCACCCCACTGCTTATCAATCATTAACTTAGCAATCTTTTTTTGTTCTAGCGTGCCAAAAACATGTGCAACATGTGCAAAGGCGCTACCGGAGGCATAAATATGAATTGCAGGGTTTGAACCTAAGACCATCTCAGCAATTGCCCATCTAATTGATGGTGGAATAGCGGTGCCACCTAAATCAACTGGGGCATCAATTCGCCACCACTCATTGTCCATAAAAGTTTTGTAGGATTTTTTAAATGACTCTGGAAGTTTTGCATCCCCAGTTGCTGGATCAAATTTAACCTTTATTTGGTCACCATCAACAAATGAGGCAGCTAAATCATTTTCAGCCATTCGCTTAACCTCTTCAAGCATTCCCATAGCGGTTGGGCGATCTAAATCTTTATAAAGTGATTTGCCTAAAATCGATTCCCGATCAAATAAATCAAATAAGCAAAACTCAATATCTCGCAGATTGGCTATGTAATGTCCCATGGGATAAGCATGCTACTGATGGGTAACTTAATCAATACCCACCAGTAGGTTTTAACCTCACATTTTTGTTATTCAGGATAGGGTCTGCGATTGTGCTACTAAGTGATCGAGATATTAAGGCGGAGATCACCGCCGGCCGAGTAAAGGTTGAGCCCTTTACCGATGCAATGGTCCAACCCTCCAGTGTTGATGTTCGCCTCGATAGGTTTTTTCGGGTCTTTGAAAACCACAAGTACTCAGTAATTGATCCATCAATTGAGCAACCTGATTTAACCCGCGAGGTAGCGGTGGCTCCTGATGAGCATTTTATTTTGCACCCAGGAGAGTTTGTATTAGCTAGTACCTATGAGGTCATAACTTTGCCAGATGATATCGCCGGAAGATTAGAGGGAAAGTCATCCCTTGGTCGTTTAGGTTTGTTAACTCACTCAACTGCTGGCTTCATTGATCCAGGTTTTTCTGGTCATATCACACTTGAGCTTTCAAATGTTGCAAACTTACCAGTGAAATTATTTCCTGGAATGAAGATTGGTCAGCTCTGTTTAATTAAATTATCCTCACCGGCTGAACATCCATATGGTTCAGCAGTTTATGGCTCAAGATATCAAGGCCAACGAGGACCAACTCCATCTAAATCTTGGCTTAACTTTCATAAAAGCAAGATTGAGTAATTACTCCTGATTTAAAAAATGTAATGTGAAGGTTGCACCTTCACCCAGATTTGATTTAACACTGACATAACCACCATGTGCTTTCATTACTGCATCAACAATTGATAAACCAAGACCACTTCCTTCACCGCTATTTCTTACCCGTGATGGATCTGCTCGATAAAATCTTTCAAAGATTCTTTCCTGATCTGATTGCGAAAGGCCAGGACCATTATCGGTAACAGAAATTGTCGTTTCATTTACTCCTACTCCTGCGGTAATAATTATTTTTGTGCCAACTGGGGTGTGGGTTCTGGCATTTGCTAACAGATTTGCAATTACTTGATGTATGCGCTGAGAATCACCCAACACAAATATCTCACTCTCATCTAGATTGACCTCAATTGGGTGCTCAGGACCTGCGGCTTTAGCTGAGGCAACAGCATCAGCAATTAAAGTATTTAAATCAACTGGGTCTTTAGCTAACTCTCTTGCTTGATCAAGTCGGGCAAGCAGAAGTAAATCCTCAACCAAACTGCTCATTCGCACAGATTCTTTTTCAATTCGAGAAATTAACTCACTAGTTTTCTCTTGACCAACTACAGCCCCTTGTCGATGTAATTCGGCAAAGCCACGGATTGCCGTAAGCGGAGTGCGAAGTTCATGGGAGGCATCGGCAACAAATCTTCTTAACTTGTTCTCACTCGCCACCCGAGCAGTAAATGATTCTTCAATTCGCGAAAGCATGGTGTTTAGTGAGGTAGTTAATCGGCCCACCTCGGTATCTGGTTTGGCTGCAGGCAAACGCGCCGACAGATCACCAGCTGCAATTGCCTCGGCAGTATCTTCAACCGCTTCAAGTGGTCGCAAGCCAAGTGCGATAATCCACCTTGCTGCTAAACCAATTGCAGTTAAAGCAATAATGCCTAAAATTAAAAAGAGAAAACGTAATTGACTTAAAGTTTTATCAACTTTTTCAAGTGAGTCTGCAACAATCACACTACCTAATCCAGTTGGCAACATTTGCGCCAGTGCCCGAATATCAGGTTGTCCATCTTTGCCATCAATAGTGAAAGGCTTATTTTTGTAATTACTTACCTCAGTAATTTTCATACCAGTTACTGCAAAATTCTTCCCACCTAACTCACCACCTACTTGTCCAATTAAATTGCCATCCATATCTAACAAGGTGATGGAGATTGCAGTTGGTACTCCGCGCAGCGGCTCTAAAACTTTATATGGTGAGTTTTTGTCACCGCCATCAAGAGGGGCAATACCAGCACGATCTAGACGACTTAACGATGTGCCTGAGATACTGATTAATTGATCATCCACTTGGGAAATTAGGTATGTACGTAGAGCGGCATTTGCAGCAAAATCTGAGGCAATAATTGCACAGCTAGCTAAAACAACCGATGCCAAGATAAGCCGGTTGCGTAAACTCCAAAGTGAGAGCGGAGTGCGCACCCTACTTAAGGTTGAATTCATCTGCTAATTGTGATCAATTACTTACCTGCTGGCAACCTCAATCGGTATCCAACTCCACGTACAGTATGAATTAAGGCTGGCTCATAGACATCGATTTTCTTGCGCAGGTAGGAAACATATGTTTCAACAATTCCCATATCTCCTCTAAAGTCATACTGCCAGACATGATCTAATATCTGAGATTTACTCACCACTCGATCTGCATTAATCATTAGATAGCGCAGTAGTAAAAATTCAGTTGGCGATAGATCAACTAGATTGCCAGCTCGTCTAACTTCATGAGTTGCCTCATCTAATTCAAGATCGGCGAATCTAATTTTTTCATCATCTGCTAAAACTTGAGTAACACCTGTTCGTCGCAATAGGGCACGAAGCCGGGCCACCAACTCCTCAAGTGAGAATGGCTTGGTCATGTAGTCATCGCCACCAATTGTTAAGCCAGCAATCTTGTCCTCAACTGAGTCTTTAGCGGTCAAAAACAAAACGCCAACATTATGTCCTTCACTTCGCAGTTGCCGGCAGACCTCAAAACCATTTTGATCAGGCAACATCACATCAAGAATTAATACATGAGGTTTAAACGCCTCTGCAATTTGTAAAGCTTCAGAGCCAGAGGCTGCAGTTCGAACATCAAAGCCAACAAATTTTAAACTGGTGGCAATAAGTTCACTAATACTGTTCTCATCATCTACAACCAGAATTTTTTGCGTGTTCTGGATAACTTCTGAGCTACTACTTACTCTTTCTTTAAGAGTTGTCATTGGGCATCACCTCAAGGTTGATCATTATCTACTATCCTGAGGATTAACTGAGAATCTGTGGTGGTTTACCCTTATCTTTTAACATTTCGCAGCATAATTTGAGCCACATCAAGCACCTCAACTGAGCTGTTCTTGGCCACCATGCCATCAGAGACCATTACTCGGCAAAATGGGCAAGCCACAGCAACCTCTTCAGCACCGGTGGCAATTGCCTCATCAACCCGATTTAAATTGATCCGCTCACCAATTTTTTCCTCCATCCACATCCGGCCCCCACCTGCGCCGCAACAAAATGACCGCTCTTTATTTCTTGGCATCTCAGTTACCTCAACACCAGCTGAGGCTAATAACTCCCGTGGCGGTTCATATATTTGATTGTGCCGGCCAAGATAACAAGGATCATGGTAGGTAAGTTTTTTAGCATCAGCTGCAGCAGGTGCGATTGGTTTTAATCTTGCCTCTTTAACTAATTGATTCAGCAATTGAGTATGGTGGACCATCTGTAACTCAAAACCTTGTTGTTTGTAATCTCTACCAATTGTTGTAAAGCAGTGTGGGCAGGTGACGACTACCTTTTTAACACCACGAGTTCCAAAGGTCTGCTGCAAGGTTTCAATATTTTCTCTAGATAAAATCTGATATAAAAACTCATTACCACTTCGCCTTGCTGGATCTCCAGTGCAAGTCTCACGCTTTCCTAAGACACCAAAGCTAACTCCTGACATATACAACAGCTCAGCAACTGCCTTGGTGGTCTTCTTTGCTCGCTCCTCATAAGCACCAGCACAACCAACCCAAAATAAATACTCAACATCTTCTGGAATAACTGAATCAATTACGGTAACTGGAAAATCAACCTCTTTAATCCAAGCGTCGCGATCGACTCGATTAGCACCCCATGGATTTCCAGCCTTTTCTAAATTACGGAATGTATTTCCTAACTCAGTTGGAAACTCTGATTCAACTAAAACTTGAAACCTTCGCATATTAACAATGTGATCAACATGCTCAATATCAACTGGACACTCTTCAACACAAGCACCACAGGTTGTGCAGGACCATAAGACATCTAATGAGATTGCATTCTCATGTGCATTTCCAACAATCTTGGTGGTGGATGCAGATTCAGTACCAACCTTGGCTAATGCATGGTCTCGCATCGCCATGATTAAAAGCTTGGGTGATAGCGGTTTTTCAGTGTGCCAGGCTGGGCATTGGGATTGGCACCTGCCGCACTCAGTGCAGGTAGACATATCAAGAAGACCTTTCCAAGATATGTCAGCAGCACTTCCAATACCAAAGACATCATCCTCTTTAGGATCCTCAAAATTGATCTCTTTGCCATGCGAAAGCATTACCGGCAACGGCCCTAGTGCATTCACTTTGCCTGGAGTTCTCTTAAAGTAGATATTAAAGAAGGCTAAGAATCTATGCCAAGCAATACCCATGGTTAGGTTGATTCCAACCACAATAAACCAGGTCATTGAAACTAGGATCTTGATAAAGGCAATTACTTTAATTAGATTTTCGATCTCACTTATTGAGTAACTGCTAAAAAATACAACTGCTGGGTATGAGATTACATAGTGCCAACTCCAACTATCAACATTAAGTAAGGCGCCCTCTAACCCACGAAGTGCCATAACACAAAAGACCACTGCTAAAATAGTTGCTTCTACATAATAAGCTTTCTTATTTCCTGAACCAAAAAATCTAGATCTTCTTCCAGGGCGTGCAACTTTAGTAAATTGTCTAATTCCAATTAAAGCAACTATGCCAACACCTGTTGCTGCTGCAATAGTCTCTACAAATAATTCATAACCAACAAAATGTCCGATGATTGGAAGTGTCCAAGCTGGATTTACTAATTGTGCGTAGGCGGTAATTAATGTGCCAAGTAGGCCACCAAAGCCAATCATTACAAACCAATGCGCAACACCAGTTACGGTGAAGTTAAGCATTTTGGTGTGGGATAAAACCTCCACCAACATATTTTTTAAACGTGCAGCTTTATTGTTAAATCGAGATGGGTCACTTTGACCAGCAGATATTTTCTTATATAACTCAAAGGCTCGATAAGAGAAGATGCCCACTGCCGCGGCAGTGAATAGATAGGCGATTAGTACGAGCACAGGTCAAGGGTAGGTGAGGGGTTGCTTTTTTTGGGTCAAAAGTTATCCACAACACTTATCCACCGTGTGGAGAATTACAGTGATGTAATTAGTGCCAACGGGTGGCTAGTGAGAAGCCAACACCAACAAAACCAAAGCCAACCAACATATTCCAAGCACCAATTCCTGGAATTGGGTAGGCAGTACCACTTATGTAGAAAACCACGATCCAAATAAGCCCAACAATAAAGTTTGCGAGCATAACTGGCGCTAGCCAGCTAGGAGACTCCAACTTTTGATCTTTGGCAGCCAACTGCTCAATAGCCGGAGCAGCCTTCTTCTTTTGGCGAACCTTATCGCGCAGCTTTGACTTCGGCATGGCCGCAGATTACTACACAATTGGCTGATGAGCACCACAGCCCGCAAGATTCTAGTTATCGACAATTATGACTCCTTTGTCTTTAACCTAGTTCAGTATCTGCAGCAGTTAGGGGCAGAGTGCATGGTGGTTAGAAATAATTCAATAAAGGTAAGCCAAGCAGATAAATATGATGGCGTCTTAATCTCACCCGGCCCTGGTACGCCAGAGTCTGCTGGCATAAGTATTGAGTTAGTTAAGTACTGCGCCGATAAAAAGATTCCACTCCTTGGCGTATGCCTAGGTCATCAAGCAATTGCGGTGGCTTATGGTGCAACAGTCTCCAGAGCACCAGAATTACTGCATGGTAAAACCTCACTTGTGACTCACCAAAGCAAATCAGTTTTAGAAAATATCCCCTCCCCATTTACTGCAACTCGCTATCACTCACTTGCTGTTGAACGAGAGAGTTTGCCAGATTCTCTTGAGGTAACAGGTACTACCGAGTCTGGTGTTGTAATGGCAATACAACATAAAACATTAGCAATTTGTGGTGTTCAATTTCATCCAGAGTCGGTCCTAACCGAACATGGTTATCAAATAATTGGTAATTGGCTGCAGATCTGTGGTGATAAGGGCGCTCGCGCAAGATCTGAAGGGTTGTCTCCAGTAGTTATAAAAGTTTAATTCTTATTGATTGTAATAGTGACAATGCTGCCAATTGTCTTAGTAGCACCAGCCTCTGGAGCTTGAGCAAGAATTTCTCCAAGTGCCTTACTAGGATCATAAGCAGTTATCTCCCGGATGAGGAAGCCTGCTTGAGTTAATACAGTCTTAGCGCCAATCTCATTTAAACCAACCAGTGATGGCACCTGCACACTTCCACTTGCAATCTCAAGTACTACACCGCTACCAGCAGTAATTGTGGTTCCTGGAACTGGATTGATACTTAGCACAACACCTGGTGCTTGATCTGAATCAATTGCAATTGTTTGGGAAATAAGTAGTCCGGCAGAGGACAATCTATATCTGGCCTCCTCTAAGGATAAGCCAATTAAACCAACTGGAATAGTGGTGTTCCCAGGTCCATCTGAGATAGTTAGAGTCACACTACTTCCCGCTGTTGCATCCGCAGTTGCAAGTGGTAATTGCGATGCAACTCGATTAATTGGAATTTTTGCATCAGGTGCTCGTTCAATATTTATATTAAAACTTTTAAGTAATGCTCTAGCTTCATCTTCAGTTAAACCAACCACATTTGGCACTTTAACTGTTGCCCCATTTGGTGAAGTAACCAGGTAACCACCACTTATTAATGCGATCAGGGATACCGCTAAAGCAAGGATGGTGATTAATTTACGCCGTGGGATAACCTTTTTAATCTTGGTCGTAACAGGTTCACCTTTAATCACATGTTCTATATCTGTCAGCATCGCCTTGGCATCTTGATATCTATTTGATGGTTGTTTAGCTAGAACCACCTCAAGCATCCGATCAATATTTGTATCAAGGTTTGGATTTATTTGTGATGCTGGCGTTATGGGTGCAGATACATGTTGATAGGCAACTGAAACTGGTGTGTCACCGGTAAATGGTGGTCTACCAGTCAATAACTCATACATCACGCAACCAAGTGAATAAAGATCACTTCTACCATCGGCAATCTCACCAGTTGCCTGCTCAGGAGATAAATATTGGGCTGTACCTACAACATTCCAGGTACTAGTCATTGTTGCACCAATATCATCGGTTGCTCTAGCAATACCAAAATCCATAACCTTAATATCACCAGAGTCAGTAATCATGATGTTTCCAGGCTTAATATCTCGATGCACAATTCCTTTGCTGTGCGAATAATCAAGTGCTTGCAAAATTCCTTTGATAATTTCAAGTGATTTCACCTGCAAGATTTCACCATTTAACATTAACTGACGCAGAGTAATTCCAGAGATTAACTCCATCACAATATATGGTGAATCATTCTCTTCACCAGAGTCATAAACTGCCACAATTCCTGGGTGGCTTAATCCACCAGCAGCTAACGCCTCCTTTTTAAATCTAGCCACAAAGGCTGGATCTTTTGCTAAATCCCGCCGTAAAACCTTTATCGCTACCTCTCGGTTTAGTCTGGTGTCTTTTCCTAAATAAACATCTGCCATGCCACCAGTACCGATCATCTGACCAACTAAGTAGCGGCCAGCGGCTAACTGATTTACAGGATTATTCATTAGCTGCTCCGAATTTTATGATCTTAACTGGCTGGTTATCTGAGGTTACCTGACTCCAAATAATTGTGATGTTATCTGGCGCCCCCTTTGACCTGACCTCTTTTATTAAAGCATGCGGGATTTGATCATCTTTATTTGCTTCGATGATTTTACTGATCTCATAATCAGATAAAACATTGGTTAGGCCATCACTACACAATAAAAAGCAATCACTTTTTTTAATTTCAAAGGTGAGCAAAATTGGATCAAGTCCTGAGTCTCCCATCAAAGCTTGAGTAAGTAAGGATCGCTGTGGGTGATCAAATACCTCCTGTGGGGTAAGCCGGCCTTGATCTAATAACTCCTGCATCACAGTGTGGTCATAACTTAATTGGTGAAGTTTGTTATCACGAAATCGATAACATCTTGAATCTCCTACATGTAGTAGTTCAACATTGTTATTCAAAATACTCAGCGCAGTTAAGGTGGTTCCCATGCCAGATAACTCAGGGTGGGATTTACTTTGATCTAAAATCTTTAGGTCAATTTCATGTGTGATGTTTAGAAATAAATCTTCCCGAGAATCAAGATCGATACTTTCATCTGCAAGTAGTGGTATTAATTTAATTAATGAATCAATGGCGATCGCAGAGGCAACCTCGCCACCAGCATGCCCACCCATGCCATCGGCAACAGCAATTAAATTTGCGCAACTCACAGCCGAATCCTCATTACCCTCGCGCACCAAACCAAGATCTGTTTGCGCAAAGGAGTTAAACTGCCATTTCATAGAGCCAATCTCACCACATAATCGATTCAGAAAAGAAAGGCTGGGCAATTCATGCGAATCTATGCCCACCGTGGTGCATCTGGTGAATTTACTGAAGGCTCAGAAGCGGCTTACTTAGCAGCTGTTGAGCAAGGCGCAGATGGCTTTGAGTGTGATGTTAGGTTAACAAAGGACAAGCAGATCATTTGCTACCACGATAGCAATGCTAAGCGGCTCTCAAAATTAGATTTTAAAGTAGCGGATAAGGATTACGCCGAGTTAAGGCAAAGCATCAATCCCTTTAGATTAGATCAATTACTAGATCTTGCTATTTTAAATCAAAAGGATTTACTAATTGAATCAAAACACCCAGTTCCATCAGGCGGTGAGATTGAAAAACAGATCCATAAATTGCTTGCAACTAAGATGAAACAGATTGAGAAAAGTGGCATACAAGTATTTCTGATCTCCTTCTCCTACCTTGCAACATTACGAAATAAAAAAAGCGGTTATCAAAGCGGTTATTTACTTAGTAGAAAGATTCTTGCAAGAGTTAATCCAACTAAAATAGTTGCTGCAAACATTGCAATAATCAAATCAGATCACTCATTTGTAGTGACTCAGCACCAGCGGGGCAAACAAGTGTTGGTTTGGACAGTAAATGATGAGGATGATTTGAAACTTTGCCAGGATTTAGGTGTGCAAGCTGTAATAACTGATTATCCGGCACGAGCACGAAAGATCCTCGGCTACCCTTAACCCATGTCAATTAAGTATGGCTATCTTGGGCCAGCTGGTACCTTCACTGAAGCTGCATTGCAAAAAATTGCCACAAGTGGTGATGAGTTAATTGCATATGCCAACGTAACAGCAGCACTAGATGCAGTACGAAATGGTGATTGCCAAAAAGCACTGGTGCCAATTGAAAACTCTGTAGAGGGTGTAGTTGCTAGAACATTAGATGAGTTAGCAATTGGTCAACCTCTAGTAATTACCCAAGAGGTAACACTGCCTGTTTCATTTGCATTACTTACTTTGCCAAACATTGATCCAAAAAGTATTAAATCAATTGCCACTCATCCACATGCTGAGGCTCAATGTCGAAATTTTATCGCTAAAAATTATCCAACTGCTCAGATAATTGAGACATCATCAACAGCAGCTGCAGCAAAAGGATTGAGTAAGGGAGATTACCAAGCAGCAATTGCTGGCACTAATGCGGCTAAAAATTATAATTTAAAGATCATTACCGAAAACATTGGCGATAACCAGGCAGCGGTAACTAGGTTTGTTGTGGTGGAAAAACCAGGTAGGCAAATAGGTGCAACTGGTAAGGACCGCAGCTCACTTGTGGTGTTTATTGGAATTGATCATGCCGGTGCACTTCTTGAGATATTAAATGAGTTTGCAAAACACCAGGTGAACTTAACATTTATTCAAAGTAGGCCAACCGGTAGTGGCTTGGGCCATTACCACTTCATTATTGATGCCCTTGGCCATATTGATGATGAGCCAATAAGTGCTGCAGTGGCTGGCTTAAAACAAATTTGTGAGGATATTCGTTTTCTAGGTTCCTATCCTCAAGCAAGGTAATCGGTAGGCTACTTTCATATGATCGATTTAAAGGCGTTAAGAGAAAACCCTGATCTTTTCAGAAACTCTCAAAAAGTACGGGGTGAAGATCCGGCTGTGGTTGATCAATTAATAAAGGCAGATGATGAACGCCGAGAGGCCATTGTTGAGTTTGAATCTTTGCGTGCAGAACAAAATATATTATCAAAAGCGGTTGGTTCTGCTAAACCGGATGAGAAAAATGCACTTCTTGAAAATGCAAAAAAACTTGCAACATCAGTAAAGGCAGCAGATAGCAAGCGGGCAGAGGCTGAGGAACGGGTTAACAAGATAGCGCTTTTAATTGCAAACCTAATTGACCCAGCAGCACCAATTGGTGGTGAGGCTGATTTTAAAGTTATTGAAACTGTTGGCACACCACGTGACTTTAAGGCTGAGGGATTTGAACCTAAGGATCATGTTGAGATTGGTAAAATTATTAAAGCAATTGATACTGAACGAGGCGCAAAGGTGGCAGGCGCACGTTCCTACTACCTGACTGGTGTTGGCGCACTACTTGAACTTGCATTAGTTAATTATGCGATCTCATCTGCAGTTAAAGCAGGTTTTATTCCAATGATTCCACCAGTATTGGTAAAGCCGGCTGCAATGGAGGGAACTGGGTTTTTGGGACAAGCTGCTGAGAATGTCTACTATTTAAAGGAAGATGATCTTTACTTAGTCGGCACCTCAGAGGTACCGCTTGCAGCTTTTCATATGGATGAAATTTTAGATAATCTACCAATTAGATACGCTGGCTATTCACCATGTTTTAGAAGAGAGGCAGGCAGTTACGGTAAAGATACTCGAGGCATTATTCGAGTGCACCAATTTGAAAAGGTTGAAATGTTCACATTTTGTAAGCCAGAGGATGCCCAAGAAGAGCATAAGAAATTACTAGCTTGGGAAAAGGAATTTTTTAATTCTCTAGAGATTGCATACCGTGTTATTGATGTGGCAAGTGCTGACTTGGGAGCAAGTGCGGTAAGAAAATTTGATATTGAAGCTTGGATTCCAACCCAAGGGGCCTACCGTGAGGTCACCAGCACCTCAAACTGCACCCAGTTTCAAGCACGACGGTTAAACATTAGATACAAAGAAGAAAAAGGCACAAAGCCAGTGGCCACCTTGAACGGCACATTAGTGGCAGTTCCTAGAACAATTGTTGCGATTTTAGAAAATCACCAGCAAAAAGATGGCAGCGTTAAAGTACCAAAGGCTTTAATTCCATTTCTTGGGATGGATACTTTGGTCAGCGCGTGAGCGAGTTAAAAAAAGTTACCGGTAAACGTCCCAAATTAATTGGTACAGATTTAGATGGCACCATAGTTGCAAATTATGGCTTTATCTCAGAGCGAACCAAGATTGCTTTTGCCGCAGCGCATGCTGCTGGAATTCATATTTATTTTGTTACCGGCCGACCAATTAGGTGGATGAAAGAAATAAAAGAGAACTTCAATTTTGGTCTAGGTATTTGTGGCAACGGGGCTATGTTGTATGACTTTATTAATGAGCAAATTTTGGAGGAGTGGCTATTTTCAGTTCAAGCACAACTAGAGACTGTTGAGCGAGTACGAAAAGCGATACCGTCAGTTACATTTGCAGTTGAGGTCAATCAGCAGTTTCATCGTGAAAAAAAGTATGTCCCACGGTGGGATGTTGGCGCTGAGAATCTAGGGGTAGAAAAGATTGAAGAGATAATTACTTCCCCCGCCTTAAAAATACTAGCTCGCTGCATTAATGGTGAATTTTCATCAGATGAAATGTTGTTAATGGCGAACAATGTTCTTGATGGAATTGCAACTGTAACTCACTCCAATTCAACTGATTCATTACTAGAAATCTCAGCATTTGGTGTAAGTAAGGGTGCAACCTTGGCAAAGATGGCAGACCGGCATGGATTAACTGCTGATGATTGTGTGACATTTGGTGATAACCCAAATGATTTTTCTATGCTCTCTTGGGCCGGTAGGTCATGGGCGATGGAAGATGGCCACCCTGATGTAATGAAGTATGCAAAATTTCAAACCGATGCACATCAAGAAGATGGCGTGGCAAAGGTGATTGAGCAATTACTATCCCTTCCCGAATAAGAAACTCCTAAATTTTGGCACCACCGCTATTGCAGGTAAGTTTGCCCACGGAGGGCTCGCATAGTGGCCGAGTGCACCGGTCTTGAAAACCGGCAAGGGAAACCTTCGTGGGTTCAAATCCCACGCCCTCCGCCAGATTTAATTAATTTTGTGGTTGATTTCATATCCATTCAGCGCACTCTCACCTAGCGTTGAACAAGCAGCAAGTGCAAACTAAGCCCATGGCCTTACTAGATTCAAAAGTTGAAGAGACCGGTGTGTTTTCCGCTGGCAGAGCCTTACTAACAGATAAAACTTTAAGAACTGATCGTTGGTGGCTACAGCCATTAATTACATTTACAGTTTTAATTTTATTTGTTATTTATGCCACCTTCAGAGCTTTTGAAAATAAAAATTACTTTGCCGAACCTTTAATCTCACCATTTTATTCACCATGTTTATCAACTGTTTGCGTCGAAGGTGCTGCTCACTTTGGCTCACCAATAGGTTCCATCACATTGTTTGGTCTATTGATTTCACCAGCATTATTTATTTTAATCTTTCCATTAGGTTTTAGAATGACCTGTTACTACTACCGTAAGGCCTACTACCGCTCCTTTTGGATGTCACCACCTGCCTGTGCTGTAGCAGAACCTCATAAAAAGTACACAGGTGAAACTAGAGCGCCTTTAATATTACAAAACGGCCATCGTTGGTTTTTCTATGCAGGTTTAGTACTTAACATAATTTTGACCTATGACGCAATCATCGCCTTTAAAAATGAGGAGGGTGAATGGGGACATATGAGTGTTGGCACCTTAGTTCTTCTAGCTAATGCAACTCTGCTCTGGCTTTATTCAGCTTCATGTCATACCTGCCGTCATACATTAGGTGGGCGATTAAAAACATTCTCAAAACATCCAATTAGATATAAAGCATGGACAATAGTTTCCAAGTTAAACCACTACCATCCAAATTTTGCTTGGGTCTCATTATTTGGTGTTGCATTAACTGATCTCTACGTCCGCCAGGTCGCAAGTGGGGCCATTACCAATTTCTACTTCTTTTAAAAGGGGCGATAGATAATGAGCGAGAAGATCCCAATGGAGCGACACAATTATGATGTTTTGGTAATTGGCGCTGGTGGTGCCGGTTTACGTGCGGCGGTAGAGGCTCGCGAGGCAGGACTTCGGGTAGCAATTATTTGTAAATCATTATTTGGCAAAGCCCACACCGTTATGGCAGAGGGTGGAATTGCAGCCTCAATGGGAAATGTCAATGATAAAGATGGCTGGCAGGTTCACTTTAGAGACACTATGCGTGGTGGAAAATTTTTAAATCATTATCGAATGGCTGAGCTTCATGCCAAAGAAGCACCAGACCGAGTTTGGGAGCTTGAACTTTGGGGCGCCCTTTTTGATCGCACTGGTGAGGGAAAGATTTCACAACGAAACTTTGGTGGACATGAATACCCACGTCTTGCCCACGTTGGCGATCGCACCGGTCTTGAGTTGATTAGAACCATGCAACAAAAGATTGTTGCCATGCAACAACAAGATAAGAAAGAGCATGGAGATGCTGAGAGTTATTTAAAGGTTTTTGCTGAAGTAACAATCACTGAAGTTTTAAAGGAGAGTGGCAAAGTAACTGGTGCTTATGGTTACCGGCGTGAAAATGGCAATGAGCTTTTATTTGAGGCCCCAGCGGTAATACTTGCAACAGGTGGTGTTGGAAAAACATTTAAGATCACCTCAAACTCCTGGGAGGGTACTGGGGATGGTCACGCACTGGCATTAAAAGCTGGCGGCAACTTAGTTGATATGGAGTTTTTACAATTTCATCCAACTGGAATGGTTTGGCCTCCATCAGTACGTGGAATTTTAGTAACTGAATCAGTACGCGGTGAGGGTGGTGTTTTAACCAACACAACTGGTGAGCGATTTATGTTTAAATACATTCCAGATGTATTTAAAGATAAGTATGCCGATAATGAGGCAGAGGCAGATCGTTGGTACTTAGATCAAGATAATAATCGCCGTCCCCCAGAGTTACTACCACGTGATGAGGTTGCTAGAGCTATTAATGCTGAGGTGAAGGCCGGACGTGGCTCACCACATGGTGGTGTATTCCTTGATGTTTCAAAACGAATTCCAGCTGAGGTAATTAAAAAGCGATTGCCATCGATGTGGCATCAGTTTTATGAATTAGCTGGTGTTGATATTACAAAGGAGCCAATGGAGGTTGGACCAACCTGTCATTATGTAATGGGTGGAGTTGAGGTAGATCCGGATACTGCAGCCGCTATTGGAGTTCCAGGGCTATATGCAGCAGGTGAGGTTGCAGGTGGCATGCATGGGTCAAATCGATTAGGCGGTAACTCACTCTCTGATCTTTTGGTTTTTGGCAGACGTGCCGGAGCAGGCGCTGTTGAGTATGTAAAGGGTTGCCAATCTGTAAAAGTCTCTGATGCATCGATCAAAGATGCAGCTGAAAGAATTGCAGCCCCTTTTAAACGTACTGGCGGAGAGAACCCATACACCCTTCACCAAGAGTTACAAGAGATAACTCATAACCTAGTTGGCATTATTAGAACCAAAAGTGAATTACAGGATGCGATTGAAAAGATTGCAGCAATTAGAAAACGTATTGAAAATGTTGCAGTAAGTGGGGATAGATTATTTAATCCAGGATTTCACCTTTCATTTGATCTAGACAATATGTTGCTAGTGGCAGAGAGCACCGCAAAATCTGCGATTGTGAGGGAGGAATCTCGTGGTGGACATACTAGAGATGACTTCCCAGTAATGGATCCTAAGTGGCGCTCGCAAAATAACATCTCCTCCTTTAATGGCAAAGAGGTAGTAGTTAAACAACAAAAACTACCTAAGATGCCAAATGAATTATTTGATTTATTTGATATTGATGAGCTAGAGAAGTATTTAAGCAAAGAAGAGTTACCAAATAACGCGGGGGTCAGATCATGAGTAAGAGAGTAAAACTTAGAATCTGGCGCGGAGATTCAAAGACAGGTGCGCTTAAAGATGTTGAGGTCGAAGCAAATGAGGGCGAAGTTGTTTTAGATGTAATCCACCGGGTGCAAGCAACTCAGATGGGTGATCTAGCAGTTAGATGGAATTGCAAGGCGGGTAAGTGTGGCTCCTGTTCAATGGAAATAAATGGTAAGCCACGGCTTGCTTGCATGACCCAGGTGGCAAATTTTGAAGAGGGTGAAACCATCACCATTACCCCACTTAGAGCTTTTCCAGTAATTAAAGATTTAGTTACAGATGTTTCATTTAATTATAAGAAGGCTATGGAGGTCGATTCCTTCACACCCCCTGCTGGTTTAAAGGCGGGTGAGGTAAGAATGGCGCAAGTTGATGTTGAACGAAGCCAGGAGTTCAGAAAGTGTATTGAATGTTTCCTATGTCAAGACACCTGCCATGTAATTCGAGACCACGAAGAGAATAAGAAATCATTTGCTGGCCCTAGATTTTTTATTCGGTTAGCTGAGCTTGATATGCACCCACTTGATATCTTAAAAAATCGCAAACAAAAGGCGCAGGCAGAGCACGGACTTGGCATGTGTAACATAACAAAATGTTGTACAGAAGTTTGCCCAGAGCATATAAAGATTACCGATAACGCAATTATCCCAATGAAGGAGCGGGTAGTTGATGTTAAGTACGACCCAGTCAGGTGGCTTGGCTCAAAGATTCGCAAACGTGAGGGTATTGTTTAGTTTGTGAATTTAATTGTTCGCCTACTTGTTGGCGCACTCGCCTTTTGGGCAGCAACATCCTTAGTTTCAGGGGTAAGTGTTAATGGCACTGCCTGGAGTTACCTATGGGTGGCACTTTTATTTGGGGTAATTAACGGGATCATTGGTTCAATAATTAAGCTATTAACTTTGCCGGCAATTTTGTTATCACTTGGCTTATTTGCTTTTGTAATTAATGCTGCCATGTTAATGCTTACTGCAAGATGGAGTAGCGCCTTAGATGTTACAGATTTTTGGTCAGCTCTGGCTGCTTCTTTGATAATCTCAGTAGTTACTACCATTATTAATCGTGCAATTAAAAGCCAGAGGAGCTAAATAAGATGGGTGCAAATAATCAGATGCCCTGTGACTTCTGCAGCATTCCTTATGATCCAGTATCAACTAGATGGTTATGCCCAAATTGCCATATGAAAACTAATTGTTGCGACGGTGCACCTTGTGAGATAGTAGAGGTTAAAACTAAGACAAGTAATTGATATTACTTAAGCAGCTTTGCCATATATGCCTCAACCTCATCGGGGTGACGAGGAAGTGCATTACTTAATATTTTTGCACCTGACTCCGTAACCAAAATATCATCCTCAATTCGCACCCCAATTCCTCGATACTCCTCTGGGAATAATGTGTCATCGGGTTGAACATAAAAACCTGGTTCAACTGTCAAAATCATTCCTGGTTCAAGTAGGGCATCTGAGTACTGCTCTTTTCGCGCATGTGCGCAATCATGCACATCAATACCAAGGTGATGGCCTGAACCATGAAACTGCCACCTTCTATGTAGACCATTTTCAGCCAACAAAGATTCCTCTGCAGATATTGGTAATACGCCAAGCTCTTGGGCGCCTCGAGCAATCTCAACCATGCACGCGTTGTGAATATCCCTAAATCTTGCCCCCGGCTTTATTGCAGCAATTCCTGCTTGTTGGGCTTTGTAGACAATCATGTAGATATTGCGCTGTGCTTGTGTGAATTTTCCATTGACTGGGAATGTTCTAGTGATATCTGCGGTGTAGTGGGATTCAACCTCTACCCCAGCATCAATTAAAATTAGATCACCTGGCAAAACATCACCATCATTTTTTATCCAGTGCAGTATGCAGGCATGAGCACCAGAGGCCACAATGCTTGGATAGCCATTGTCATTTCCCTCAAGTCTGGCTCTGCCATAAAAGGCTGCTTCAACTACCCGCTCACCTCGTGGCACAGCAGTTGCTGCTGGAAAAATTCGGACCATATCGGCAAAGCCACGAACTGATGCATCAATTGCCTTTTGCATCTCATCGATTTCATATTTATCTTTAACTGCTCGCATAACTGAAATATAATTTAGAAATTCTTTTTCGCTCTCAGTATCTTCAACTACCAACTTATCTATTGCTGGATCTTGTCCTCGGACCAGCAGTGTTTCCTTTTTATCTGACAAAAACTCCTCAATTGATTCAATCTGTTTAACTTGCAGAGCATATTTAGTTTCGGTTTCATCCAAGGTCATTCTTCTGCCTACCCAAAACTCACCATATCTTGTATTTTTATAAAACTCATTATTATCTCGAGGAGATCTTGGGTGAATAAAGAGCAACCCTTGATGCCCATCAGCTGTTGGCTCCATTATAAATAAAGAATCTGGAACACAATCTGATGCAACAATTCCAGTAAACCAACTAAAAGCAGAGTGAGCTCTAAACTGATAATCAGAGTCATTGCTTCGAACCTTTAAAGAGCCTGATGGAAAAATTAATCTCTTGCCAACAAATTGTTTAGAAACTTTATCTCTACGTATTTTTGTGTAGGGAATTGATGGATGAGCGGTTACGCCATCTAGTGGCGATGGTGCCCAACCCACTTTCATAAACTCAACCATCGCATCAGCTATTGGAATATCGTGGGTTCTTACTTCAGTATCTTTTCCACCACTATTGGCATTACTAGCTGAATTCACACGGTAAGCCTACCTTGAGGGCGTAAATTGGCTAGCGATGAGCCAATGGCGGTAATCTTGCACAGTTGGAGACGTCGCATAGCCCGGTCTAGTGCGCCTCACTGCTAATGAGGTTAACCCCTAAAGGGTTTCGGAGGTTCAAATCCTCTCGTCTCCGCCAGTGTTAAACAATAGAAATTTACGAAGCTGGGGGAAAGTTGCCAACTTATAAAATCGCAATTGTTGGAGCAGGCCCTGCTGGATACTTCACTGCGCAAGCATTTCAAAAAGCACAAAATGAGGAGCTCACTTTTTCAATCGACATGATTGAACGACTGCCCACCCCATGGGGTTTGGTAAGGAGTGGAGTTGCGCCAGATCATCCTAAAATAAAAACTGTTTCAAAGGTATTTGAAAAGATTGCCAAGGAGAGAGGTTTTCGCTTATTTGCCAACATTGAGTTGGGTAAAGATGTCTCCTTAAAAGATTTAAGAGATCAATATGATGCAGTGGTTCTAGCAACTGGTGCATCGGTGGGGCGAAAGCTTGGGATTGCAGGAGAGGAGCTAAAAAACTCACTTTCAGCTGCAGAATTTGTTCCTTGGTATAACGCTCACCCTAATTATGTAGATGTTGAAGTTGATATGTCTGCGCAAACAGCGGTAGTAATTGGTGCTGGGAATGTAGCCATGGATGTAGCACGAATCTTGGCAATTGATCCAACCGAACTCGATCCCACTGATGTAGCAGATCATGCGTTAGTAAAATTAAAACAAAGCAACATTCGCACAGTTATTATCTGTGGCAGACGCGGGCCAGAGCATGCAGCTTTTACAGCTCCAGAGCTTAGAGATCTACCCAAATTGGAAAACACTGATGTATTTATTGATTCTAACCAGATTCAAGCAGCTATTGAACGGATCGATGGTTTAGAAGAGATTGAAAAAGATTTAAAAAATAATATTGAGGCGATGAAGGCAATTGCAGATCAAGCCAAAAAAGGCTTGGCTAGAAAACTTGAGATTAAGTTTCTTTCCACACCAATTGAGATTAAAGGCAAAGATAAAGTAGAAGAGGTAGTATTTAAAAAGAATAAAGTTGAAAATGGAAAAGTTATTCCAACTGATGAAACTTTCTCAATTAAAGCAGGTTTAGTAATTTCAGCGATCGGCTATGAGTCGACCAGTTGCTCGGGCGTAAACATTGAAAGCGGAAGAGTTAAAAACATCGCAGGACATGTTGAACACAATGTTTATGCAGTTGGCTGGGCAAAACGAGGACCAACTGGTGTGATCGGTACAAATAAAAGTGATTCAAGTGATGTAGTTGACCTGATCATTGGGAACTTAAAGGAACCAAAAGATAGTGAAGGGATAACTTCATTATTAAAGTCAGGACATGAGGTAATTGACCAAACAGCATGGGAAAAAATAAATGCCTCAGAAGTCATATCGGGAGAGATTGCTGGAAAACCAAGGGTAAAAGAGGTGGATTGGAAGCGACTAATAAGTTTGGGTAGGTCTTAATAAATCGCTAGACTTCCTAACACTAAATACTTGCGCCCGTAGCTCAACGGATAGAGCATCTGACTACGGATCAGAAGGTTTGGGGTTCGAATCCCTACGGGCGCACAATTTTGTTAAGTAAGAGAAAGTTTCTAGCCTCCTCATAAGATCATCAAAGCCACTCTGGCAAATTAGAGAATTTGGCATAGGCTTGTTAAATGGATTCTGTACTGATGAGCCTGCTGCTTTTAATCAGCATGATTTATTTATTGATTAGATTAATTAAAAAAAGTAGTAAAAAGCAATATGAAAGAAAGCCAAAGAATCAGTGGAACTCACTATCTGATGGGATAGATCCAACCCAGAGTTAAAATAATTTTATTTACGAGTAAATACCAAAGTTATAAACAGAACAAGATCTCAACAAATCAAGGATTTATAGGAAATTAAGCATTGGACTAGAAACAGTGTTTAATTCTTCGCTAAGATTGTTCTACAATGAAGCCCACAGTTACTGTTCGTGAACTTACCTCTCCTACCGACCTTAGTTTAGGTCGCAACGTATTTGATCTAACCTGGCCCATGGATTCAGGCACTGAGATCACATCCAATCTTCTGCAAGCGATGGTGCATAGCGGGGCCTATCTATCCGGTGCTTTCATTGATTCAAAATGTGTGGGCGCAGCTTTTGCATTTCCAGCAACTAATGGTGGATTACATTTACACTCACATATGGCCGCAGTTTTAGAAGAGTATAGAGATTATGGAATTGGCCATGCTTTAAAAATTGATCAGTGGCACTGGGCTAAGAAAAACAACTATAAGGAGATTGCCTGGACCTTTGATCCATTAGTTAGCCGAAATGCAAAACTAAATCTGGTCAAGCTAGGTGTAGATATCTCCTCTTATCATCCAAATTTTTATAGTGATATGCCAGATACTTTAAATGCCGGTGATGAATCAGATCGTTTAATCGCTAGCTGGTCGGTAATTGGTGAAAATCCAGTGTCCAGGGATCTTATTACTGCGCCACAGGAGAGAGATTTATTGATTCAGATTCCAAAAGACATAGTAGAAATAAGAGCTGTTGATAAAGCTGAAAATCTTAAGTGGCGAAGAAATGTCCGTGAGCAATTCCTTAAGGCGTTTGAGCAGGGTGGGAAAGTAATTGGCTTTTCAAGCAATAATGAATATGTTGTGCGGATATGAAATTAACAGAGGTGGAATTACGGGTTATTGAACTGCCACTAGTTAGGCCGTTTAGAACCTCATTTGGAACACAATCTTCGCGCCAAGTTTTAATGGTAAAAGTGATCAACGAAAACGGCACTATCGGCTGGGCTGAGTGTGTGGCAATGTCTGAGCCGCTTTACTCACCGGAGTACACCCATGCATGCATTGATTTAATTAAAAGGTTTTTAATTCCTGCTCTTAATTCAGCTGGTGATTTCAAGGCTGAAGAGGTTGCCACAATTTTAAAGCCATTTCTAGGTGGCCAAATGGCAAAGGCATCACTGGAAACTGCAATATTAGATGCTCAACTTCGTGATCAAAAAATGTCATTGGCGAAGTATCTAGGTGCTACTAAAAATAAGGTTGAATGTGGTGTTTCTGTGGGAATTGCAAACAATTTAGAATCTTTAGCTGAAGAGGTTAAATCCTATGTTGATGCTGGATATCGAAGAATTAAATTGAAGATCGAACCAGGTTGGGATATCAACGCAGTTAAAAGTATTCGGCAGATCTACCCAGAGATCCCCCTACAAGTTGATGCAAATCAGGCTTATACAAGAGATGATGGCAAGCACTTAGCACAGCTTGATGATTTTAATTTACTACTAATTGAGCAACCATTAGATGAGCATGACATTTTAGGACACGCATTACTTGCCAAAGAGGTAAAAACCCCAATCTGCCTTGATGAATCAATTATCTCTTTGCAATCTGCTCAAGATGCGTTAGCGCTTAAAGCTACAACTGTTATTAATATCAAACCAGGCAGAGTTGGTGGTTACTTAGAGTCGGTGAAAATTCATGATTTATGTGTTGAGAATCGGGTACCAGTTTGGTGCGGTGGAATGTTAGAGACTGGAATTGGCAGGGCTGCCAATTTAGCCTTAGCCGCCTTACCTGGCTTCACACTGCCTGGCGATACATCAGCCTCTGCCCGATATTTTAAGCAGGATGTAACAACTCCATTTGTTATGGATGATGGCTATTTGACTGTACCAACCGGGGATGGCATTGGTGTTACTCCTGATCTGGATTTCTTAGATTCAATTACTAGATCAAAAGAGGTAATTAGGTAAGTTGGAAGGCAAATGAGGTTTTGTCTTAAGCCTTATGTAAACACTTATTTATACCCTGATTTATCTAAAACTTTGGCAGTGGCATGGGGTCAAAGATCTAGGTAATGATCAGAAATCTTTAAGGTAACTTACAGGATTTAACCCTAGTATTTGGCCATGAGTTATTGGAGGGGTATGCAAAACGGATTTAGCAAAGTTGTAGCTGGATTTCTAATTGGCGCAGTAAGTGTTGGTGGTTTTGCAGTTGCAAACAACAATAATGTGCCAGTAGTAAAGGCTTGTATTGATAATAAAACCAAGGCACTTTTTGCATCAACAAATGGCAGCTGCCCTAAAGGCAGAAGTGCAATTGATATTGGTGCAACTGGAGCAAATATAAAAAGCATCGCCCAATCAGTATCTGCATCAGTAGTTTCAATTAAAATTAGTACTGCCACAGGCTCAGGCTCGGGCTCAGGTTCAATTTATAAATCAAACTCCTCTTTGTCTTACATAATCACTAATAACCATGTCATTGAAAGTGCAGCAACAAGTGGCAAGATTGAGGTTGAGCTCAACAATGGCGATATCTTTCCGGCCACAATTGTTGGTAGAAACTCTGAGTATGACCTAGCGGTGGTTTCAATCAGAAAAGGAAATCTGCCTGAGATCCCAATCGGAGATTCATCATCAATTGCAATCGGGGATGCTGTAGTTGCATTTGGTTCACCGCTGGGATTATCTGGAACTGTAACTAGTGGAATTGTTTCAGCTTTAAATCGACCAGTAACAACTGGGTCAAGTAATACGGAAAGTTTTATGGATGCGATTCAAACTGATGCTGCTATTAATCCAGGTAACTCAGGTGGCCCATTAGTTGATGCCCAAGGTAGAGCAGTTGGTGTTAACTCTGCAATTGCAACCCTAGGCTCTGCCTTTGGCGCAAATGGAAATATTGGATTAGGTTTTTCAATCCCAATTAATCAGGCAAAGCGGATTGCTGATGAATTAATTGCTACTGGTAAATCAACTAAGCCATTTTTAGGGGTGTTATTTGATCCAGTCTTTGCTGGACCTGGTTTAAGAATTAGCAACATAACAGCAGATAGCGCTGCCGAAAAAGCAGGCCTAACTGTTGGCACAATTGTCAGAAGCATTAATGGGTTTAAGGTAAATGATGCGGTAACTGCAATTGTTAGAATCAGAAGTAAGGCGCCAGGAGATCAAATTACGGTAGTGGTTGATTCTGGCAGCTCTACTAGAACTTATAACATCACCTTAGGCTCAGCCCCTTCACTGCCCTAATTTCGCTACTCTTACCTTAAAGTTGTAAAAAACTTTAAGGAGAGTTGCTATTAAGAAAAGTGAAAAAGTAGTTGGCCTTGAACTCTTATCTGCCATATCAGGGGTCTTAATCGCTATTCAATCTAGAGTAAATGGTGCACTGTCTGAAAAAATGGGTGACTCACTAGAGGCAGCACTAGTTTCATTTTCTACTGGATTACTTTTTATAAGTGGTATTGCATTAGTTAGACAAGATGTCAGAGCTGGGTTTCGCCAGATATTTACTGCGATTAATTTAAACAAAATGCCAGCATGGACAATAACTGCCGGAGTACTTGGTGCATCCTTTGTAGCAATGCAAACCTATGTGGTGCCGATAGCAGGTGTTGCCCTTTTTACTGTCGCCTCTTTGGCTGGTCAAACTGCAATTTCTCTTTGGGTAGATAAATCAGCTTTGAGTGGTGGTACTAAAACTTTAATTACTAAGCGCAGAGTGGTAGCTGCAATTATTACTGTACTTGCAGTTGTGTTATCTGCCTGGGACAGATTTGAGTTGAGTAATTTTTCAATAATCGCCCTTGGGTTAGCTTTTTTTGCTGGCAGTTGGGTTGGGGTTCAACGGGCGCTAAATGGCCGGATTAATTCACACTCAAATAAGAGTTTTGCCACATCTTGGTTAAATTTCATTACTGGTACAAGTTTTTTGCTTTTATTACTTTTACTCAGATCACTCTTTACCGATCACTCAATTCTTAACTTTCAAACCGCACCCTTATGGATGTTTCTGGGTGGTTCAATTGGAGTAATTTATATTGCACTCTCCTCCCACATAGTTCAACACCTTGGAGTACTTGAGTTCACTCTCTTTAGTGTTGGTGGGATGTTGATTGGCTCACTACTTATTGATCTACTCTTGCCAACACCAGGCACTGTTATCTCACCATTTTTAATTGCTGGAATTGCACTTACCTATTTAGGTGTTGTAGTTAATGGTCAATCTCGTCTATCACGCAAGTAATTTCTAAATGCCACCAGTAAAGATGCTGATATAAAGAAAGCAGCAAGTGCGTAAGAGATATCTTTGACCCATGGAATAGAGCCAGAGTAATAACCAGCTAAGGTAATTCCTACTCCCCATAAAAGTGCACCCAGGGCATTTGCAGATAAGAATTTGTAGTAATTCATCTTTACCGTGCCAGCTATTGGCGGCACAAAGGTTCTAACCCAAGGAATGTAACGCGCAATTACAACTGACCACCAGCCATAGCGTGCATAAAATCTTTCACTACGTTCTAGCATGCGAACCATCCGCTTTGATTTGTGTTTTTCTAAGTAGGGCCTACCAATCTTTCGCCCAAGCACATAACCAACCTGATCACCAATAAAGGCAGCTAGAAATATCGAAAATACCAGGAAGACGATATTAATATCATCTCGGGCAGCAGCAACTAACCCAGCGCTAAAAAGTAATGAGTCACCTGGTAAAAAGAAACCAACAAGCAGTCCAGTTTCAATAAAGATAATTCCAGCAATAACTACATAGAAAAGAAATGGTGCAACTGGGGACAATTGCTCATCAAATGAGGCGGCAAAATCAATCATGCTCAAGAGGATTTTTTAACAGCTGCTGCCACTTTCTGCACAACATTTAAGTCAAAAACACTTGGCACAATGAAATTAGCATTTAATTGCTCAGCTGAAACACAAGAGGCAATTGCTTCAGCTGCCAGAACCAACATATTGTCGGTGATCTTGTTGATGTGGGCATCAAGCAACCCACGAAAGATTCCAGGGAATGCTAAAACATTATTGATTTGATTTGGTTGGTCACTCCTACCAGTTGCAACAACAGCTGCATGTTTTCTCGCCAGAGCTGGATCAATTTCAGGATCAGGGTTAGCAAGTGCAAATACAATTGCACCTTTTGCCATAGATTTAACATCATCTTCATTTAATACATTTGGCGCACTTACGCCGATAAATACATCAGCATCCTTCATCGCAGAGTGAATATCTCCTCGGAACGTTCCAGGCGAGCAGTTTGTTACAAACCACTTTCGCATTGGATCTTCCGCACCCTTGTCCTCAAAAACCAACCCATCCTTATCAAAGCCAATAATATTTTTAGCACCCTTTGCTACCAATAATCTAGCAACCGCTGTTCCAGCAGCTCCCACACCGCTAAGCACAATCTTGGATGACTTTAAATCCTTCTTCACAAGTTTTAATGCATTTGTTAAAGCAGCCAGCACCACAATGGCAGTGCCATGTTGGTCATCATGAAATACCGGAATATCAAGGAGATCTCTAAGCCGTGCCTCTATTTCAAAACAACGAGGGGCAGATATATCCTCCAAATTAATACCACCATAAACAGGTGCAATGATTTGAACAGTTCTTACAATCTCATCAACATCTTGGGTGTCTAGGCATACTGGCCAAGCATCAACATCAGCAAATCTTTTAAATAAAGCTGCCTTTCCCTCCATTACCGGCAGTGCTGCCCCCGGACCAATATTTCCAAGCCCTAAAACTGCTGAACCATCAGTAACAACTGCAACAGTATTTCGCTTTATGGTTAATCTTCTTAAATCAGATGGATCCTTAGCAATTGCTTGTGAAATTCTTGCAACCCCTGGCGTGTAGGCACGGGAGAGATCATCCCGAGTTTTAAGTGGGACTTTTGAGGCAATCTCTATTTTTCCACCAAGATGTAATAAAAATGTACGATCAGAAACCTTCCTCACATTTAAGTTCTTATTTGCTGAAAGGGCGGCAGTAATCGCCTCAGCATGTTCAGCATCAATTGCATCACAAGTAACATCAATTACCACGCGGTCTAGTACAGATTCAACTACATCAAGTGCGGTAATGGTTGCACCAGTTGCCAGAATAGCTTGCGTTATCTCCGAGACTGGTTGAGCAGAGGCTGGTCCATCAACTCGGATTGTGATGCCATAACCTGGTGAGGTACTGGCCATTTAAATCACCCCATACAATCGGTCGCCAGCATCGCCAAGTCCTGGCACTATGTATCCCTTTTCATTTAATCGTTCATCGAGGGCGCCAGTAACAAGTTTTAATTGCAACGAGCTGGATGCAAATGCTTTCTCTAGTACCGCAACACCTTCTGGGGCAGCCAAGATACAAATTGCAGTTATATCTGTAGCACCTTTTTCTTGTAAGAACTCAATTGCTGCGACCAAGGTTCCACCAGTGGCAAGCATCGGATCTAATATGTAGCACTGACGGCCATGCAATTCTTCAGGCAATCTGTTTGCATAGGTTGTTGCCTTCAATGTCTGCTCATTTCGCACCATGCCAAGAAAACCAATTTCAGCAGTTGGAATTAATCTAGAAAATCCCTCTAGCATGCCAAGTCCTGCTCTTAGTATGGGCACCACAACCGGTTTTGGTTTAGTTAACTGCACACCTTGTGCCATTGCAACAGGTGTTTTCACACTTACCGATTTGGTTTTCACCTCTCGCATTGCCTCATAGGCAAGTAAGGTGACAATCTCTTCAGTTAAACGCCTAAAGGTTGGTGAATCAGTTTTTTCATCCCGCAGCACCGTTAGCTTGTGTGTAATCAGCGGGTGGTCTGCAATATGGATTTTCACATAATTACTCTACAAGGGGAAAGCCCTACTACCAATTAGCGCAGAATAAAGGGAGAATAAGAAGGGCAGATTTTGAGCATAAGGTTGCAGAAAGGGTGTGATCTAAATGTCAGTAGATTTTGGAATTATCGCCTGGCATGAAGATGGCAGGTGGGATGCGGCCCAACTTGTTGCAACTAGAGATATTGGCGCAGTTATTGATTCGCTAAGAGCCCAACAAACCAATGGTGGGGCGATTGCGTTAATTGCAATTGAGGATGAGTTTGTAATTATTGCTAGAGCTTTAGGGGATCAAATGCAGATGATGATCTCAGATATCACCTACGCATTAGATTATGAGGTGGCAGCAGAGTTGATTGAAGTTTTAGATCTTGAGTTCCCTGAGGAAGAGGATGAAGCCCAACCTGGTGGGGATTTAGATCTGCTAAATGATTTAGGGGTTAGTGAGATGGAGTTACTGACCATTTTAGATGACAGTGAGTTGTATCCAGATGAACAATTAGAGGCGATTGCGCGTAGGTTAGGTTTTGGTGAACAATTTAATCAGGTAATAGAAAGTAATTAGTGGATTACAAATCTTTAATGCAACAGGCAATTTTACTTGCCAAAGAGGCTGCCATAAAAGGTGATGTACCAGTTGGTGCTTTAGTTATTGATGATGATGGCAACATACTTGGAATGGGTGCAAATTTAAGAGAGCAAGATAATGATCCCACCGCTCATGCTGAGATTGTTGCGATCAGAAATGCTGCGAAGAAATTAGGTAATTACCGATTAGATGATTTAACCATGGTGGTAACACTTGAGCCATGCGGGATGTGTGCTGGCGCGATTGCGCAAAGCAGAATTAAAAGATTAGTTTTTGGCTCCTTTGATGAAAAGTATGGGGCTGTTGGATCAGTTTGGGATTTACTTCGAGATACAAGAGCTATCTATAAGCCAGAGGTATTAAGTGGAGTATTGGAAAAAGAGTGCAGTGAGCTTTTAGTTGACTTCTTTACTACTAAGCGTTAAACAATAATCTCATATGAGGGATTTAAAATAATTAATTGACCATTATCTTCACCCACCATACCTTCAGCTTTTAACTGCGACCCAACATCAAGACCTGAGATCTCACGCCGACCTAAAAATTGCAATGTAACTCCACCACTTTCATCCCATACCTCAACCTCAACTAATGGGGAAGAACCAGAGGGGGCAGACTTTATTGCACTTACTCTTCCTTGAACATGCGCACGTTTTCGCCAGGTGATATTTCCAATCGGAGTTACATCCTCAGCATAATGACTAATTGGCTCAGTTGGTTTACTAGCGGTGGCTACTGGCAGCTTGGTAAATGTACTTTGTGCTCGTTTTAACTCCTCCAACTTTGGCTGTTCAATACCGCGGGGTATTTGTATACCTTCTTGGTCGGCAATAATTTTTTGAACATCAAATGGAATAATGGTGGCAACCACACGAGGTATCTGTGAGATGGGACCAGCAATAGATTCAGCAGTTTGGTCATGGAGTAAGCGTCCTAAAAACTTTGAGTAAGCCCGGCGTGGCAGTAATAATGTTAATTCAACATCGGCGGCAACCGTAACAGTTTGTGCGTAATCAACAACTGAATTGACTAATCTGCGATCTGGGCAATCAATTAACTCAAGTGCAACATCGGCAAAGGCTGGGTTTTCTTGCCAACTCTTGGTTAACTCCTCAGCTCGTCTATCATCAATTACAAAGTGAACTGCATTTATGTTTCTAGGTTTTAAACTTCGGGCGTAACGAATAGCCCCTACAGTTGCAATATCAATTCGATCTACTAAAACCGTTACATCGTGACGGGTAATTGAGGTGGCCCTTGAATCCTTACTTGAAAGAATCAGAGCCTTATTTTCTTGACTGTAACGTTGATTAAATCTAAGCATGATGGCAGCAACAATTGGTGTTCCAATAACTACCAACCAAGTGCCATCGGCAAACTTTAAAACTGACAGCAAGATCACCGTTGTAATTGCAATAACACCAGTGGTTAGGTGTAGGTAGTACTTCCCCTTGTTATTGCGATTTTTCTTTGCCATCCCAAAGCCAGTTAATGCAAAACCTATAAATACTGCCAAGGCATAAATTGCAGCCAAGGTGGTGATACTGGCCTTGGATGCGATAACTAAGATAATTGCAAAGCTGGAGATAAAAATAATTCCATTAGAAAAAGCTAATCTGTGGCCACGTTTTGTTAATTGTTTTGGTAAAAAGCCATCATTTGCCACAATATTTACCATGTTTGGAAAGGCATTAAAGCAGGTGTTAGCGCCAGCAAAGAGGATAAATGTAGTTGCGGCCTGAACAAAGTAGTAAAAACTTTCACCAAATAAAGTATCGCCAAGTGATGCTTGTGCAACTAGAGAAATCACAGTGGGCGTTCCGGAGGCGTAAGGCACTGCCACTACTTGATGGGCAAGCCAGGCAATTCCAATTATTAATATAGCTAAACTTGCACTCATTGCCATTAGAGTTTTTCTCGCATTATTGTGCTCAGGCTCTTTAAATAGGGCAACTGAATCTGAAATTGCCTCTAACCCAGTTAAGGATGCACTGCCATTGGCAAATGCTTTTAAAATCAACAAAATAGCGGCAAGACTTAATAAACCCTGCGCCTCACCCAACGGTAAAAGCCCAGGTGTATTAGTTGCATACTCCGGAAGTGTTCCAGTGAAGTTTCGGTAGATGCCAAAAATAAAGACTGTGAACATGCCAACTAGAAATAGATAGGAAGGAAGCACAAAGATTAAACCAGCATCTTTTATACCCCGTAAATTTATGTAAGTAAGTAAGGCAATAACTGAAATAGTTAGTAAAACTTTATAATCGGTTAACTCTGGGATGGCAGAAATTATTGCCGCCACTCCTGCTGCAGTTTGAATTGCTACCGTAATTATGTAACCAAATATCAATTCAATTGCTGCAACCTGGGAGATCACCTTGCCAAAATTCTCTCTTGCTACTACATATGCCCCACCCGCTCTGGTATAGGTGTTAATTACATCCCGATATGAAAAGGTGATAATTAACAACATAATCAAGATCACGCCAATTAGTGGAGTAAAGATTGTGAAGGCGGCTAACCCAAAGGCTGGAATCAATGCCACAAGTATTTGCTCACCACCATAGGCAGAGCTTGAGATGCAATCTGAGGATAAAACTCCATAGGCATGTCGTTTTGATAGGCGCTGCTCATGCAGTGAGTGGCGGTTAATTGGCTTACCTAATAATCGACTCTTTAGTCGGTATAGAAAGGGATCTTTCAAGTGAGCATGCTCTTTGAGCACCTTTGGCGCTGGTGCGTTATCACTCCAAGACTTAGGCACTGTTGAAAACACACTCCAATTAGAAGTTATAGAGAGGTAAGTATACGCCTGTTTATTTCTTGATTTTTAAGCGTTAATAAGTGAGCGTATGCTTATCTTTATGCAACTTTCTACCCAGCTCTATATTGATGGCAAATGGGTTAATGGCACATCAACTCTGCCAGTTACAGATCCATCTGATGAATCAGTAATTGCCAATGTTCAGATCTCATCTGAGGAGCAATGCATCCAAGCAATAGATGCAGCTCATCGCGCCTTTAAGAGTTGGGCAAAGATGGCGCCCCGAGTCCGTGGTGAAATTCTGCGTAAAGCATTTGAAATTATGGTGGCAGAGGCTGATCGATTAGCTGAGATTATTTCAAGAGAGAATGGCAAAGTATTAAGTGATGCTAAGGGTGAGATTTTATACGCGGCAGAGTTTTTTAGATGGTTTTCAGAGGAGGCGGTACGAATCAATGGTGAGTTTAGAACCTCCCCAAGTGGTGATAAAAAAATTATTGTCACCAAACAACCAATTGGTGTTTCTCTTTTAATTACTCCGTGGAATTTTCCTGCTGCGATGGCAACCAGAAAAATTGGACCAGCACTTGCTGCCGGTTGCACAGTCATTCTAAAACCTGCAGGTGAGACCCCACTTACTGCTCTAGCAATAGTTGAGATTTTAGAACGTGCTGGAGTTCCAGCAGGTGTAGTTAATTTGATTTTGCCTTCTCCAACAGGTCCGGCAATTGCAAAGATGTTAAAGGATCCAAGAGTTGTTAACTTATCTTTCACCGGCTCAACAGAGGTTGGTCGGGTGCTGTTAAAAGAGGCAGCTGATCAAGTCATCAGATGCTCAATGGAGTTAGGCGGCAATGCGCCATTTTTAGTTTTATCAGATGCCAACATTGATGATGCAGTTAGTGGGGCACTTCTTGCCAAGATGCGAAATGGTGGCGCTGCCTGCACCGCTGCAAATAGATTCTACGTTGCTAAAGAGGTAGCAGATGAGTTCACTGAAAAACTTACCAAAGCAATGGGTGGTTTAAAGATGGCACCTGGCACAACAACTGGTGCCCAACTAGGAGCAAGTGTTTCAGTCAAAGAGCGCAATAAAATTGCAGAGCTTGTTGAAACATCTGTAGCTGCAGGTGGTGCTATTAAAACAGGTGGTAAATCTCCAACAGGAGCTGGTGCTTTTTATCCGGCCACTGTCTTATCTGTTAAAAATGATAATCCAATATTAAAGCAAGAAATATTTGGACCGGTTGCACCTATTGTTATTACAAACTCAGATGATCAAGCTATTGAATTAGCTAATGCAACAGAGTTTGGCTTGATTGCTTATGTTTACTCAACTGATTTAAAGCGAGCGATGAAGGTGGCAGAGTCTTTGGAGTCTGGCATGGTGGCGATAAACAAAGGTGTTATCTCAGATCCAGCTGCACCCTTTGGTGGCTTTAAGCAATCAGGTTTGGGCCGTGAAGGCGGGTTTGCTGGGATTGAAGAGTTTTTAGAGACTAAATATATTGGCGTTGAGATTTAATCAATCTGGCGGAGGATGAGGGATTTGAACCCTCGGTAGGTTGCCCTACACACGCTTTCCAAGCGTGCGCACTCGGCCGCTATGCGAATCCTCCATTATTACTTACAAGGCTTAAGGGTATCGGTGGTGATGACTAAGATTTACCGTTAGAT
>CAMCVO010000008.1 GCA_945881945.1 Bifidobacterium breve | reverse complement strand
CAGCTAGTTGATAATCAGCGGCAGTTTTACTTGCGCTTATAGTTTGCCATGTTTTTGTGGTTAACGAGATCATCACGGCTTCCTCGGCCCGCTTGCCTTGAAGTAACGACTAAAGTCGAGACCGTTCACCCCCAAGATTAAAGCGAATTACTATTCAATATTTAGTTGTTTGAAAGGGTTATTTTACAGCTTATTTATAAATACTGTTAATTAGGTTACTAATCGTAATCAGCATCAGATTTTTTGCGCTTTCCACTACTACTTTTACCAGTGGTGCGCCTAGATAACTCACGGTTTACTTCACGGGTCATCTGCTGCTCCATCAATGTATTTCGCTTGTCATGTGCTTTCTTACCCTTTGCAACTGCAATCTCAACCTTTGCTTTGCCATCTTTAAAGTAAAGTGAAAGGGGAATTAGGGTTAAACCACCTTGCTTAATCACACCTGAGATCTGAGCAATCTCTCGTTTGTGAAGAAGTAATTTGCGATCTCGCCGTGGTGGATGATTTGTCCAAGAGCCCTGGTTGTATTCAGGAATGTGGATACCACTTACCCAAATCTCACCATCTTTTGCCATTGCATAACCATCAGTTAATGAGGCCCGTCCTGCTCTTAAGGATTTAACCTCAGTGCCAGTTAGCACCAACCCACACTCATAGACCTCTTCAATAAAGTAGTCATGGCGGGCGCTTTTATTTTGGGCAATTACCTTCTTGCCTAACTCTTTGACCACAAGCAACCCCCAATCTTTCAGTTGTGCGGAGGTGGTTAAACCTTTAGATATTTACGCAAGGTGAGCACTGATGCTAACCCGGAAACAAATAAACCTGTTAATAACAGCCAGGCACTTGCCACCCAAACATCGCGCCAGGTGAAAAATTGGGTGAAGGTTAAAAGTGGTGCCACATTTGCATCCACTACCGCTTTAAATGCAGATAAAAATCCAGTTGAGACTAGCCAGCCAAAAACGGCGGCAAAGATACCCTCTAATAAAAATGGCAACTGAATTGAAAAACTTGATGCACCAACTAGCTTCATTACCCCAGTCTCCCGCCTTCTATTAAAGGCAGCTATTCGCAGAGTGTTACTTATTAATAACGCAGCGGTTAATACTGATGCGGCACCTATTGCTAATGCACCATTTCGCAATACACCTAGTAATCCAAAAAACTTTTCTAAGATTGCCCGTTGATCCTGCACAATATCAACACCTGGCCGGCCAGCAAAGGCACTTTCTATAACTGCAAACTTAGTTGGATCTTTAAGTTTTACCCTAAATGATTCAGGGAGTTGATCTGCTGTGACATTTTGTGCAATTGCTGAGCCCTCAAATCTTTCTTGAAAACGTTTAAATGCTTCAGTTTGTGATTCGTAGTAAACCTCTTGCACAACTGGAAGTGCCTGCAGATCTCGTTGAATGCCAATCTTTTGGTCTTGAGTGATTACACCATTTGCACATGATTGTCCTTCAGATAAGGAACCACAGAGAAATATTGAAACCTCAATTTTGTCATACCAATAATCCTTCATTACTCGCACCTGTGAGTTTGCCAGTAAGCCAATACCAAGAAGGGACAAAGAGATAGCAACAGTAATTACCACTGCAAAGGTCATTGTTAGGTTTCGGCGCAGGCCTATACCTACCTCACTCATTACAAACTTAGCGCGCATTTGGTAACCCTATCTTTTTCATCTTGGCTTTAACCGGTATAGCCATAGACACCACGGGCTTGATCGCGGATTACATGGCCACCTTCTAATTCAATTACTCGCTTTCGCATTTGGTCGACAATTCCAGCATCATGAGTTGCCATTACAACTGTGGTGCCCTCTCGATTGATGCGATCTAGTAATTTCATAATGCCAACTGAGGTCGCTGGATCTAAGTTTCCGGTTGGCTCATCGGCAATCAAAATTGTTGGCCGAGAAACATATGCTCTAGCGATGGCAACTCGTTGTTGCTCACCACCTGATAACTCACTTGGTTTGCGATCACCCTTTTCTTCAAGTCCGACCAACTCTAAAACCTCCGGTACATCTCGTCCGATCTGCTTCTTTGAATACCCTAAGACGTGCAGGGTAAAGGCAACATTTTCAGAGACGGTCTTATTTGGTAGCAACCTAAAGTCTTGGAAAACTGTTCCCACCTGCCGGCGCAACTCTGGCACCTTATGGTTTGCCAAAGTATTTAAATCTTTTCCTGCCACATGAATCACACCTGAGCTTGGTCGCTCTTCTCGCAGCACTAATCTTAAAAAGGTAGATTTTCCAGAACCAGATAAACCAACTAAGAAAACAAACTCACCCTTAGTAATCTCTAGGTTGACCCCATCTAGGGCAGCTTTATCTTGTCTGGGATAGAGCTTTGTGACATTCTCAAAACGAATCAAAATCAAAACCCCTTAAGGTGAGTGCGCTGATCAACTAGTGCTAGTTTAGATAAGTAACCACAATTAATTGGTGATTTAATGATGATTTTTGCAATATAAAACTGAGAATTTAGGCTAAATGTGAGATTACTCGCGCCCCTTGCGCCATTTAATACCTGCCTCAATAAACCCATCCAAATCACCATCTAAAACGGAAGATGGATTTCCAACTTCAAAATTTGTCCGCAGATCTTTCACCATTTGATATGGAGCAAGTACATAAGATCTCATTTGATTTCCCCAAGAGCCAGAGTTATCTCCCTTTAATGCATCCATCTTGGCGCGCTCTTCTAATCGACGTCGTTCTAATAATTTAGATTGCAATACCGCCATGGCAGTTGCCCGGTTTTGAATTTGTGATCTTTCATTTTGACAGGAGACCACAATTCCAGATGGCGTGTGGGTAATTCTCACCGCTGAGTCAGTGGTGTTGACACCTTGACCACCAGGGCCAGAGGAGCGATAGACATCTACTCTTAAATCTTTTTCTTCAATCTCAATATGATCACTTTGCTCAACCACTGGCACAACCTCAACGCCAGCAAAGGATGTGTGGCGACGAGATTGGGAATCAAAGGGTGAGATACGAACTAATCGATGTGTCCCCTGCTCTACGGAAAGTCTGCCATATGCATAAGGGGATGAGATTCTAAATGTGGTTGATTTAATTCCAGCCTCTTCAGCATATGAGGTTTCTAGAACATCTATTTTGTAATTATGGCGCTCACAAAATCTAACGTACATCCGCATCAGCATCTGCGCCCAATCAGCAGCTTCTACGCCACCAGCCTCTGATCTAATGGTCATCAACGCATCTCGCTCGTCATACTCACCGCTTAACAAAGTCTGTACCTCAAGATCATTAATCACTTGAGTTAACTCATCTAACTCTTTATCAACCTCTTTAAAAGCAGATGCCTTATCACTTTCATTTGCTGATAACTCAACCATTACTGGCAGATCATTTAATCTACTTCGAATTGAACTGATCTTATTTATAGTTGATTGTGCTCTGGACAATTTACTTGTAATTACCTGAGCTGCTTGGGGGTCATCCCAAAGATTTGGCACACTCGCCTGCTTTTCTAATTCAGCAGCATTTTCAATTAATTTCGGTAGGTTTAAAACCTGCTCAATTGACTTAAGAGTGACATCAATTTTATTGATCTCATCTTGATAATCTCGGGCGGCCATAGGGCAAGGGTAATCTAATTAGGGATGTATACCGAACTTGCGCCAACTTGAGTGGAGATTATCAATCTATTTAACGCAACAGATTCCATAAATGGTATCTGAATTGGCATATTGCCAGCGATCGAAACTTGAGCAGATACTTCATATAGCTCACATTTAAAGTGATCTACTTTGATTTGTTTCTCATGCAATCTGAGTTGATTAATCAATTGATAAAACTTGGCTTGAGCAGCAATACAATCTAGCGGCACCCGTTTTTCGCTACTAAATCTATTTACCTCGGCGTAGTAGGCAAGTGAGTTTATTGATTGGGCGGATTTATTAATCGCACCCTCAGCAAGATTAGTTAATTGCTTTTTAACTGAGTAAGCAGAGGCAACATTTATCGAGATAAAGGTTAGTGTCATCGCAAGTAGAAAAAAGCCAAATGAGAGTGGGAGCAATGAGCCACGGCTTTTACCAGAAATTATCTTTGCTATCGCCATAGATCTACATACTCACTAGCTGATGCCTTTTCACTTTTTCCTACGATGATAGTTGAAGTAACCATATTTCCAGGAGAAAAACATGGGTAGAAGCTGCAGGAGATATCTAATTCAATCTGCCGAATTTGATTACCACTTGGTGATCGCTTTGATTTATAAATCTCTAGTACTTGATAGGCCCTGGCCATCGCCAAATCCGCACTTGGTGAAGTAACAAAGGCTCGCACCGTCTGTCTTGCTAAGTTTTCACTCTCTGAGATCGCTAAGCTCTTACTTGAAACAGTTGTAATCAAAATTAAAAAGGCGGTAAAAAAAGGAAGGGTAAAGATAACAAACTCTGCAGTTGCAGAGCCGTTATCTGATTTTTTTAAAAATTTAATTGGCAGAGTCTTCATCTACTGCAATTGCCAATATTTTCTTACCTGAAAGATTGCCAAAATCAATAAACTTCTCAATATGACTCTTATCTTCAATGACCAAGACAGAGCCGCCACCAATAAGTGGGTATCTCACATAGTTATCACCTGAGCCAGTAATTGCTGTGGTTGCCAACTCTCCTTGATTTAAGTTAGTTGAACGCATGACATTGAATTGCATAAAGATCAGTTGAAACATAACTAAAAATACAAAAACTTGCGGGAGTATGGTTAGTAGTGATTCAACTGATCCGCGGTGCTGGGCAAGTAATAGCTTGCGCAACTACCTGATACCGCCCATTGCATCCAATGAGTTGCGCAAGATTGTGGTTAGTTTTGGCGCAGCGATTGACCAGATGCCAGTAACCAAAGCAGTGGTCATAAGTACTACTAATACCCAGCCAGGCACATCTCCACGACTGTCGCTCTTAACAAAAGCTGTGGCCTTAGATTTTAAGAGGAGATTTACTCGAATTATTTGCATTGTTAGATTCATATAGCTCCAAAAGTTTGTGTTTGGAAACTATAAAGAAAAAAGTGTTAGTAATGCATAAAAGATAAAAATTGTGGATTACTAGCGGTAAATCTACTTACTGCTAGAGACCGATCTCAGTTAGTGACTTAGATAGTAACTCTAAGCCTAACTTGGCATCACTTTCAGAGATATTGCATGGTGGCACCATGTGAATTCGGTTGAAGTTATTAAATGGCATCAAACCATTTTTCTTGCAAGTTGCCACAATCTCATTCATCTTTGGACTAGATGCACCATATGGCGCAAGTGGTTCACGTGTTTTTCTATCTGTGACCATATCTACTCCCCAGAAAACACCTGCGCCTCTAATATCGCCAATTACTTGATGTTTTTTCGCTAACTCATTTAATCCAGGCCCAAGGATTTTCTCACCAATACTGGCAGCATTTTCTACCATCTTCTCACTTTTCATTACATCAATAGTTGCAACTGCAGTAGCACAAGCAAGTGGGTGGCCTGAATAGGTGAGTCCACCTGGAAATACTCGCTCATCAAATGTCTTCGCAATTTTTTCTGGAATTATTACCCCACCAAGTGGCACATAACCTGAGGTAACACCCTTGGCAAAGACAATTAGATCAGGAGTTGATTTAGAGTGCTGGAAGCCAAACCATTTACCAGTTCTACCAAAGCCAGACATAACCTCATCTGCAATCCAAAGAATTTCATACTTGTCACAAAGTGCTCGCAAGCCATCTAGATATCCTGCAGGTGGTACTAACACACCAGCTGTTCCTGGGACTGACTCAATTACGATTGCCGCAATTGTCTTTGGACCTTCAAAAATAATTGTTTGCTCTAAATGCTCAAGTGCTCGCTGGCACTCCTCTTCCTGATTTGTGGCCCAAAAAGCGGTGCGATAAAGATATGGACCCCAAAAGTGCACATGTCCATAACCAAACTCATTTGGAAATCTTCTTGGATCACCTGTTGCATTAATCGCAGAGCCAGTATTGCCATGATAAGAACGATAGGTAGATAAAACCTTGTGTTTGTTAGTGTGAAGCCTGGCCATTCGGATCGCATTCTCTATGCCATCTGCGCCACCATTTGTAAAGAAAACTTTTTTAAAGCTATCACCTGCTACGCCAGTGATGCGCTTTGCTGCTTCATTTCTTGCCTCATTGGCATGTTGTGGTGCCACAGTTGCAAGCACATCAGCTTGCTCTTTGATCGCTGCAATTACCTTTGGATGCTGATGGCCAATATTTGTAAAAACTAGTTGACATGAAAAATCTAAGTACTTCTTGCCATTGAAATCCCAAAAGTATGAACCGGCACCGCCGGCAACTGTCATTGGTGTGATCTGCCCCTGTGCTGACCAAGAGTGGAAAACATATGCACGGTCATCAGCAAAAACCTTTGCTGCCTTATCTGGGTTGTTCTCTGGGGTACTCACTTTGCTCCCTGGTTTGTTGGCCTGACTTGATGCCCCAATCTAATCACTTCCTATGGTTTTTTGGTAGGAAGGGGTAATTTCATGGCGGTAAATTCTTTGAGGTAAGGTTGGGATATGGAAACTATTTCACATTGGATCAATAACCAACTTTCAACTGAAAAATCAGAGCGCACTGGTGATGTCTATAACCCGGCAACCGGTCAAGTAAGTGCCAAGGTAAATTTTGCAACAACTGCAACTATTGATGCTGCTGTAGATGTGGCTACAAAAGCTTTTGAAACTTGGCGCCATAGCTCACTGACTAAGCGCACCCAGGTGCTCTTTGCATTTCGTGAATTAGTAAATCAAAATAAAGAGCAAATAGCTGCCTTAATTACCAAGGAACATGGCAAAGTATTAAGTGATGCCTTTGGTGAGGTAACACGTGGACTTGAGGTAGTTGAGTTTGCCTGTGGCATCCCCCATCTACTCAAGGGCGGATTTTCTGAAGAGGTTTCAACTGGTGTAGATGTTTACTCAATTCGTCAGCCGCTAGGACCGGTAGCGGTGATTTCGCCATTTAATTTTCCAGCCATGGTGCCGATGTGGTTTTTCCCAATTGCAATCGCATGCGGCAACACAGTAATTGTTAAGCCAAGTGAGAAAGATCCAAGTGCAATTATGTTTGTTGCCCAATTACTCAAAGATGCCGGATTACCAGATGGTGTCTTTAACGTAGTTCACGGCGATAAGGTCGCAGTTGATGCATTGCTGACACATCCTGGGATTAAATCAGTTTCATTTGTTGGCTCAACTCCAATTGCAAAGTATGTGTATGAGACTGGCACAAAAGCTGGCAAGCGAGTGCAGGCATTGGGTGGCGCGAAAAACCACATGATTGTTCTGCCAGATGCTGATTTAGAGTTAGCTGCAGATGCGGCAATTAATGCCGGTTTTGGCTCAGCAGGTGAAAGATGTATGGCGATCTCAGCAATTGTTGCGGTGGAGCCAATTGCAGACAAATTAATTGAGAAGATAACTCAACGAGCAAATAAGATTAAAACTGGTGATGGCACAAAGGGTGCTGACATGGGCCCACTTGTGACCAAGGTGCACCGAGACAAGGTCGCCTCTTACATCGCAGCTGGTGAAAAAGAGGGTGCCAAGATTGTTTTTGATGGCCGAAAAGTTGAGGTTGATGGCGAAGGATTTTGGCTTGGGCCAACCTTATTTGATCAGGTTAAGCCAAGTATGAGCATCTATCAGGAAGAGATATTTGGACCAGTACTTAGCGTTATTAGAGTTAAAAGCTATGACGAGGCATTAAAGCTGGTCAACAATCATCAATATGGAAATGGCACTGCCATCTTCACCAATGATGGTGGCGCTGCAAGACGCTTCCAAAATGAGGTTGAGGTTGGCATGGTTGGTATCAATGTGCCGATTCCAGTGCCAATGGCTTACTTCTCATTTGGTGGTTGGAAGAACTCATTATTTGGTGATTCACATGCGCATGGAACTGAAGGGGTTCACTTCTTTACCCGCGGCAAGGTTGTTACTAGTCGCTGGTTAGATCCAAGCCATGGTGGAATTAATTTAGGTTTCCCACAAAATACCTAAGTTAGCTGCGAAGAGTTTTAGCAAATTCCTTAAAGTCATTAACCATAAAATCAACCTCAGCCTGACCATGGGCAAGGGAGATCAACCACTGCTCATCTAATCCTGGTGGCGTCATAATTCCATGATTTAGTGACCAGATAAATGAAAGCTCAGCAATTTGGAAATCTGTTGCTTTGTAATCGCGATAATTTCTAACTGGTCGATCAGACCAGGTTATACAACCCTTCACGCCAAAACCAACAGTGTGTGCTGGTAATTCATACTCATCGATAATTTCACGGATTCTAGTTAATGCTTGAATATTTAAAGACTCAGCCTTTTCAAGAGCTGCTGGTGTACAAAGCTTATCTACTGCTCTAACCGCTGCCATTGCCAAAATATGTCCATTAAATGTACCAAGGTGTGGCATTCGGCCATCAGTTACTGGTTTCATAAACTCTGTTTTTCCACCAAATGCTGCAAGTGGAATTCCACCACCAATTGATTTTGCTAAACAAATTAAATCTGGGATTACGCCAAGACGTTGGGCAGCACCTTGTGGGCCAGCGGTTAAACCAGTCTTAACCTCATCAAAAATTAAAACAATCTTGTACTCATCACAGAGGGCTCGCACTGATTCTAAGTAACCCTCATCTGGCAAAATAATTCCAACATTTTCCAAAACAGGTTCCACAATAAAGCAGGCAATTTTGTCAGAGTGTTTCTGGAATACCGCTTCAAGTGCTTCAATATTGTTGTATGGAACCACATATGACAAACCTGGAACTACCGCATTGCCAATTACTGGGACTGGAGCATCTGCTGGTCCTGCTTTATCTAGTGGTGGTTTATTAGAAACCAATAGCGCATCCCCACTTCCGTGGTAGCCACCTTCCACCTTTACTACGCCCTCTTTACCGGTATAAGCCCGGGCAGTTCTTACCGCATACATCGTTGATTCAGTGCCTGAGTTAGTAAATCTGATCTGATCAATTCCAAATCGACGGCACAATCGCTCAGCAGCATCTCGAGAGTCAGGAGATGGTGCGGTGTACAAGGTGCCAACATCTAATGTGCTTTTAAGCTCGGCCATTACCTCAGGATTTAAGTGACCAACCAACATTGAGCCAAAGCCCATGGATAGATCTAGCATCTTTCGACCATCCACATCAACCATCCAGGCACCTTTGGCTGATTTGATTGAGATTGGATATGGATCAAATGATTGAAAGGTTGAGTGCGCCCCTAGCGGAATAGTTTTAAGTGCAGTTAAGTACTCAGAGCTTGAGCTACGAAGATTTGATTTATATAAATCTATTTGTTGTTGAAACAACTTTTCAAGGCGAGTTTTATCTAATGGCTTTGAATGCGCTGGAACTGAACGAAAGGTTTGGTTGTGGTGCGTTTGTGTTTTCATGCGGGTTTGTACTGTCAAAGGGTCCTAATAGACCGAAGTTTGGCGTGCACTCTCCTAATCAAAAGTTATCTTACTGACGTAGTTTAGCAGAGTTAAATTTTTAAGCAACTACGATAAATTCATGCGTAAATCTTTGAAATTTATTGACCACTAATTTAATTATTTATCATTAAAATTCAATATCAAAAATCGCTAACAAAAATAATTTAATATATTTCTATAAGTTAAAACATATTAACGATCTTAATCTTGGGACGAATCGTGTTCATATATCTGCACACCCTTACCAGTATTAGATTGAAAAACTGGTAGTTTATACTTCTTACTTTGACATAAATTTAGAACAAGCCCTTGTTCTGCGCATAAATCCTAAAATTACTAGTTAACATGATTAATAAATGTGCTTTAATTACTTGTTAAAGGACCTAGAATTGGCTAGGAAGAGGGTTTCAGGATAGAAAACTGAGGCTGATTCGCAGAGAGTAATAAGCAGCATTAAACAAGCAACCGTGTTAAATGGTGTTCTAATCCTGGGAGGGTATTAATTTATATGAGTTCAACTGTCTGGGAATTAACTATCATAGGATTGTTGGCTGTACTTGCCTTTGATTTAGCACTTGCAATAGTTAGGCGAAATAAAGACACCACTATCAAGGAAGCTGCTGCTTGGACTGTTTTTTATGTAAGTGCTGCAATTATTTTTGGTATTTCTCTTGGTCAGTGGAGCACTACCCAGGCCCGGGGTGAATTTTTTGCTGGCTGGATAACTGAATACTCACTATCCGTTGATAATCTATTCATATTTATTTTGATTCTTGCACGATTTCAAATCAGTAAGAAAAAGCAACAATTAGTCCTTTTGGCAGGAATTGTAATGGCGCTAATCCTGCGAGGAATTTTTATAGTAATTGGTTCAGCGGTTATCAATAGATACTCTTGGGTTTTTTACATTTTTGGTGCTTTCCTGATTTTTACCGCTTACAAACTTTTCACCGAGGACAAGGAAAAAGAGTGGAAGGAGGGGAGGTTGATTACTTGGTTTAGAAAAAGAGGAGCCTCGCCTCTGACAATAGTGCTGATTGCGATTGCTTTTACAGATTTAATCTTTGCGTTAGATTCAATTCCTGCGATTTTTGGTTTAACAAAGGATCCATATATTGTCTTCACTGCAAATGCATTTGCGCTAATGGGATTGCGTCAAATTTATTTTCTGCTAGGTGGACTGATGGGACGCTTAATATATTTAAACGAGGGTCTATCAATAATTCTTGGATTTATTGGAATAAAACTGGTTTTAGAGGCATTGCATGGCAGCAATATCCATAATGTATTTGGCCTTGAATTACCAGAAATTTCAACCCAATTCTCACTAGTGGTAATTATTGGTACTTTACTGGTGACTACTGTTGCAAGTCTGATCCGTAGTTCCAAAACAAAGGTGGCAGAATAACCGTTATGATCGAGGCCAGTAGCAAGGTACAGATTTTTGAACCCCATAGTTCATCTTTGCCGCCAATGCGGCCATACTTTCGCGAATTCTGGAGAAGGCGGGAATTCGCAACAGAACTTTCTAAGTTTTCTGACAAAGCCGAATACTTAGATTCCAAGCTCGGTAAAGTTTGGTTGGTTTTGAACCCTTTGTTTTTAGCGGTAATTTATTATCTGTTGGTAACAATTATTCAAGGCGGTAGAGGTCAAGGTGGTGGATTTACCACTCTTTGCCACATTCTGATTGGGTTGTTCACTTTTTACTTCGCCCAGAACACCATTTTGCTTGGTGCTCACTCAATTACATCAGGTGGCAGCTTAATTCTAAATCAAGCCTTTCCTAGAGCACTCTTGCCACTATCTAGTGCAATAAGTGCTGCTCGGCAGTTTTTCCCAACTATTCCAATCTATATTTTGATTGTGATCGCTGGAAAATTAATTCTTAATGACACTACTTTGCCAGGACTAAGTTTAAATCACTTGGTACTGCCATTTTTGTTTATTTTATTGGTCATAACTAGTTTTGGATTATCTCTATTGTTTGCAACAATGAATGTGTACTTTCGTGACACCACAAAACTACTCTCTTACATAATGAGGATTTGGTTATATGCCTCGCCTGTACTTTGGCAACCAGATATGTTAAGTGGTTGGTATAGAATACTTCTCTACCTAAATCCACTGGGCCCAATACTCTCGGCAAACTCAAGAATTTGGATTGATGGCTTAATGCCAACACTTTCTCAATTAATCGGTTGCTTGATTTGGGCAGTGATTGCCTTTGCAATGGGTGCTTATTTCTTTATCTCAAGGGAGCGTGATTTTGCCGTCCGCATCTAAGGCTATGGAGAGTTTGCCAGATAATTTGGCAATTAAAATTGAGGATCTTTCAATTAGTTATAAAATTAATGTTGAGTCTAAAAAGACATTAAAAAATGCAATAATGCGTGCAAGTAAAGGCGAGAGAGTCAGAACTAGAACTGTGGAAGCAGTTAAGCATTTAAATCTTGATATTCAACATGGTTCAGTAGTTGGAATTGTTGGTGCAAATGGTGCAGGTAAATCAACGCTAATGCGATCCATTGCAGGGATTTTACCGCCGACGGCGGGGAAGATCACAGTCAATGGCAGAATTTCAACTTTGTTAGCTCTTGGTGTTGGTTTTAACAAAGCCTTATCTGGTCGAGACAACATAATTTTAGGTGGGCTTGCTGCCGGAATGAGTAAGGCTGAAATTGAAAGCCAGACAGATGCCATTGCAGCTTTTGCTGATTTACCTGAGGGATTTATTGATATGCCGGTACGAACCTATAGCAATGGAATGTATAGCAGGGTTGCATTTGCGGTGGCAGTAAACATGACTCCGGATATATTGTTATTAGATGAGGCATTATCTGCAGGTGATGCAGCTTTTAAGGAAAAATCTTTTAATCGGATGAGAGAGCTATGTGAAGAGGCTCGAACAATTTTGATCGTTTCCCATGCGTTATCTTCGATTAATGAGCTATGTGACCATGCTATATGGATGCACAAAGGAAGTATGTTGGCCTCAGGTGAACCAGAGGTGATTACAGAGCAGTATTTGAAATTCTTAAATGTCGGTGAATTACCCTCTAGTTATGAAGATTTATAAGGGTAGTGCAAAAAATACTGAAGTAATTGCGGCAGCCAATAAAGCTGATTGAGAAAGAATACTTATTGCAGTTTTTCGATCTGCTTTTTTATCCTGCTCACTTTGAACTTTAGTAATGCTGCCCAGTTTGCCAAAATTAAATGTTCCAGCAAGTCCATAAGCTAAGCAAAACTTTTTTCTTGCTTGAATAAAGCCAATTGCAAAAATCATGGCCGGCAGAAAAATTGACAACCGAACAGACCTGGATTGTTCCGTTCCTAGAATTGTTGAAGCTGAAAAAAACATTAAAAAGAGTCCAATGAGTGCAACTGTTTGGCGTCTTCTAATTTCACCCTTACCAATATTGCAATTACCTGCAATATATTCGTTGCTCAATTAAGCGTCTTCTCTCTCTTCATCATCACTCCATACTTCATACTCATCATTTTCAGAACGGGCCAACCAATTAAAGATACTTTTGATTGCACCAAATATGACTAGTACTCCGGCAAGGAGTGCAAGAAGTCGTTTGAGAGCTTTAATCATGGGATAAATCTACTATCTTTTAAGTTTGGGTATTACTAAATTCCATCTGTGGCGAGTTTTTCCAGTGAACTCCCAGAAACTCTAAATACCGTCCACTCATCCATAGGTTGTGCTCCAATGGATTTATAAAACTCAATGGCGGTTTCATTCCAATCCAGAACCCACCACTGCAGTCTTTTATACCCACGCTCAATACATATTTGAGCAAGCTTTCTAAGCAACGCCTTTCCATGACCTAAGCCACGGTACTTTGGGTCAACATATAGATCCTCTAAATAAACCCCATGCCTACCCAACCAGGTTGAGTAATTTAAGTGCCAAACTGCAAATCCAGTGGCTTTTCCATCCAGCTCTGAAATCAGACAATAGACCTGTGGATTCTTATTAAAAAGAGATTCCTCTAATTCTGAAAGTGAAAGCTCAACCTCATTTGGTGCTTTTTCATACTTTGCTAAATCATGGATGAACTGAAAAATTACTGGTAAATCTGAAAATTCAGCAGATCTGATTTTTACTGAGCTCATTTAATTTTGGCTGCTGTAAAGGCATGCTCAATATCAGCCCAAAGATCATCCACATTTTCAATTCCAACTGAAAACCGAACGAGATTTTCAGGCACCAATTTGCTCTCAGTTGCCCACCTACGCCGGCGCTCCCAGATTGATTCCACCCCACCCAAGGATGTGGCATTGGTAATTAATCTTGAACTATTACACATCAAATCAACCTGATCGACGGTCCCCTTAACATCAAAGGAGATCATTGCACCAAATCCTTTCATAAAGGATTTGGCAATTAAATTATATGGATCAGTTGGCAAGCCTGGATATCTAACTTTTGTTATTCTTCCATCTTTAGATAAGCGCGTAGCCAACTCCAGTGCATTTTCTTGAGATCTTTGCATGCGAATTGCAAAGGTTCGAATTCCCCTCAACGCAATCCAAACTTCAAAGGGTCCAGCAATTGCTCCGCCAAATCTACGAGATTGCTCTAGTCGGGCATAAAGTTCTGGATCTGTTGTGCTTAGAGAGCCCAAAATTAAATCACTGTGGCCAGATAGATACTTTGTAACAGAATGAATAACAATATCCGCGCCAAGGGTGAGTGGTTTTTGTAACAGTGGAGTTGCTAAAGTGTTGTCAACTGCCACCCCACAACCTGCTGCCTTGCCCGCCCTAATTACAGTTGGTAGATCAACAACCTCTAAAAGTGGATTGATGGGTGATTCAAGGTAGAGCATCTGAGCTCCCGGTATTGCAGAGAGAGTCTCATCAGTATTTGCTAGATTTACAAATCTAACCTCAAGTCTTTTACTTTCATGCAACTTTTGTAACAAAGTAGTAGTTCCTTGATATCCATTATTTGCAGCTACGACGACCGCGCCATCCGGTAGTAATGAGAAAACTGAACTGATGGCTGCCATGCCTGATGAAAAAATTAATGACTTTCCACCTTCAAGGATTGATATCGCATCCTCTAAAGCACTCCAAGTTTCATTGCCATAGCGGCCATAACCAATCGGTCCACCTTCATGAAATGTTGAGTTAAGGGCAATGGGAGGATTTAGTGCGCCATCTGGCTGCTTCGCCGGCCGACCAGCAGCAACTACCTGAGTTTCCGTAGTTAACTTGCTTAGATCAACCTCACCGCTCATTGTTCAAGCCTAGCCCATTAAATAATCAGCGGTTATTAATTTGATTCTTTGCCTCTAGTTCTAATGCAACTGAATTAATACACCATCTTTGATCGGTAGGCACAGCATATCCCTCGCCCGTAAAGACATGACCAAGATGTGAGCCACAAGCAGAACATCTAACCTCGGTTCGGATTCTTGGGTAAAGCGAACGATCTTCGATTAACTCAACTGCATCATCCGCAGTTGGCGCATAAAAAGATGGCCAGCCACATCCTGAATGAAATTTTGTGTCAGATCTGAATAATTCTGCGTTACAAGCTTTGCACTTATAAACACCAACTACTTCAGTATCTGTGTATTCACCTGTGAAAGCTGTCTCGGTTGCGGATTTTCTTAAAACATCAAAGGAAAGAGGATCAACCCGGCTTGCTAGCTCCTGTTCATCGATCTGAACTTTGTATAGATCACCTTTTGAGTTTACTGGCGTTATCTCATCCATTATCGCTCATTAATGCTGACGGGAAAGGCACCCCGGTTGAAGAGTGACAGTCATAGCCATTTGGGTTCTTTTCTAAATATCTTTGGTGATACTCCTCTGCTAACCAGTAGGTAACTCCTGTAGCAGGCAGAATTTCAGTAACAATTTTGTCCATCAGATTTTCATTTAACTCACCTTGATAAATCTCTTTACTATCAAATGCTTGCTGATTTTGCTCAGCGGTAGTGGTATATATCGCTGAGCGATATTGCGTTCCGATATCTCCGCCTTGCTGATTGAGCGAGGTTGGATCATGCATGACCCAAAACTCGGCTAGTAGTCTTTTATAGGAAATTACTTGTGGATCAAAAATAACCTCTACCATCTCTGCATGATTTGTGGAGCCGGTACAAACCTCCTTATAAGTTGGATCTGGTTTGTTTCCACCCATATAACCAACAGAAGTTTGAATTACTCCATCTAGCTTCCAGAATCTGCGCTCTGCCCCCCAAAAACAACCTGTAGCAAAATACGCTGTTTGGCTCATTGGATAATTCTCCCCTATTAATTGCAGCAGTGCAATATGAAAAATTAGCAAATAAAATTGTGATGTCTTTAACTGCTAATCATGGCCTATAGCTGATTTTTACCCTGTTCGCTCAGGAATTAACTCCTCAACCTGCAAAGGTGCAGTGGCTGGCTTCACTGCAGGCAAGGGCATAATTGGCAGCTGAATTCATCTACAAATCTGAAATATTCTATTTTCTTAGCAAAATATCCTTGTTTATTAATTAAATTAGGGAGATAATAAGACAGTTGATTTTCTTGACTACTAATTAACACTATTTTATCGAAGGAGTTGCTGCCCTATGGATTGGCGACATGAAGCAGCTTGTCGCGAGGAGGATCCAGAGGTCTTCTTCCCGGTAGGTAATACAGGCCCTGCCTTAGCTCAAATTGAAGAGGCAAAAAAGATATGTGAAAGATGTCCAGTAAAAGAGCCATGTTTAGCTTGGGCGCTAGAGAGCGGGCAAGATGCTGGAGTTTGGGGCGGATTATCTGAAGATGAAAGACGAGCTATGAAACGACGGGCTGCTAGAAATCGAGCTCGCCAGATGGAAAATCAAAACTCTTTTTAATGTGTTTCGAAGGAGATATCTCCTCGAGTTAAGTTTCCAACCCTGACTAAGTTTATACTGCCATTCAATTCATTTTTCGTCAGTGTATTAGCTATTTGCAAACCTAAATTAGCTGACTTTTCAATACTGAAGTCTCTAGGTAACCCAGGGCCATTGTCACAAATACTTACTTGGTATTGGTTACCGTTTTTGTTGATTTCGACAGTCAACTCATCTCCAGATTCATTAAGTCCATGCTCTAATGCATTATGAATTAATTCAGTAATTACCAGTGAGAGTGCCGTGGCAGTTTTTGAGTCAAAAGATCCAAAAACTCCCATTTTTTTGTAAGCAATAATCCTAGGATTAAGATTTAAAGCATTCTTAATGATTTGTTCGAATACCAAATCAAATTCAACATACTCTGAAGATTGATTAGATAACGTCTCATGGACAAGTGCAATAGATGCCACCCGACGTACTGCTTCATCAAGGGCAGATATGGCAATCGGGTCGGTTACACGCCTAGCTTGTAACCGAAGCAATGCTGAGACAGTTTGTAAATTGTTCTTTACCCGATGGTGAATTTCTTTAATAGTTGCATCTTTTGTAACTAGGGCTCGGTCCCTATAACGAAGTTCAGTTATGTTGTGTACTAGCACGATGGCGCCTATTCGATCATTACCTTCAGTTAATGGAATAACTAAAATGTCTAGTACTGCAGACTGGCTTTCATACTCAACTCGTCGCAGAGACTTACCATTAAGTACGGTTTGCCATGATTCATCTGTCGGCTGATTATCTCCCTTATTTAAATTTGAGAATACTGCCCCTAGATTTTCACCCTCAAGCTCCCGATGAAAACCAATTCTACTTAAAGCTGATCTAGCATTTGGAGAAGCAAAAAATATTACGCCATTCACATCTAATCTGATCAACCCATCTCCAACTCTTGGAGATGACTCTGAGCTATACAAAGAATTTCTAATTGGGAAATTTCCTTCAGCGACCATTTTATATATCTTGTGGGCGATCTCTCTATAATTTAATTCCAGCTTTGAAGGTTGTCGCATTAAATCTGCGTTTCGGTGCCTGGAAACAACTGCCAGAATTCTTCCATTGAAAATTACAGGAATTGTCTCCTCTTTAATAAGAGTTTGCCCAACTAATTCAGGTTTGGTGTCTTTGATAATTTCACCTTCAGATAGGGCTTGATCAACTAGTGGTCGCTGCCCCCAATTAATTGTGGTGCCAACCAGATCATCTGCAAATATCGTAGCTGCGGTGGTTGGCCTGATTTGTGCAATAACTAAATGTCCTTCTGGCCAAGATTTTTCATCACGGCGAATTGGTAACCAAAGCAATAAATCTGCAAATGATAAATCAGCCAACAGTCGCCATTCGGCTACTAATTCGGAAAGATGCTCAACTTCGTTCGCATTCAAATTTGAATTCTCAGTTATCAAATCAGAGATAGTGGCCATAGGCTCAATGGTAGAGCCTCACCATCACAGTTGATTGGATATTTTTTCAACCTGCCTAGTGAATGTGTTGCTGCGCCAAAATCCCATACCGTGCTGAGTGCCTACCTGCAAACTATCTATCCTGCGTTCAAATGGAATTAATAGATTGCTTACCGGACCAGCTAGCTCAATGAATTTTTTCTGAAGTATTTGCCCTTGCCGGTCAATCCGATGCTGATTTAATACGTAGATTATCTGAGGTGGATTTATCAAGTTTTTAAAGTCATTAATAAATTCAGCTAAATAGGAAAGTCCATTTATACTTGCAGCGGTCACATAAATAATTTTCGCCGAACAAGTAAGACTCAGATTTAGCCAATGAGCTGTACCGCGTCGGTCAGATAGAGTTTTCGTTAGCGACAGTGTTGCACCAGCGTCAATGATTGTTATTTCATTACCGAGATTAGCAAGTTTTTGATCCAACTCATGCGCCGAAATCTTGTCAACAGTCACTACCGTCTCAGGACGAATATTCCCATGTGTTGCGGCAATTATTTTTGCAGACTTTAGTCTTGCTAGGTGGTTAGTCAGAGTTGAAATCCCTGGCGAGGCTGGGGTTCCAAAAACTGAGACCACATTATTAACTCTTTTTGGTCGGTAGATAAGTGATGGCCTTTGCAGAGCAGTTAGCTGATTTATCAATTGCAGGTGATCAATCTTTTCATTGACTTCAATAAATCTATGGTTTACATACTTGTGTTGCAAGTTATTCATTTCTTTAAGTTCAGCGAACGACAATGAGTAAAGAACGCAAACATCAATTTCATTTTGTGCCAGATAATTCAAAAGTATTGAATAATTCAAGGCACGGTAAATTATGTTGCAACCTTGTGAATGCAGTAGCGTTACTACAGCTCCCTCTTGCTCACTATTGCTAATTGCAGTGATTATTTTTAAACGAGGCTCAGCGAGTTCTAACAATTATTAATCTACTATCGCCTAAAAAATTTAATATGGGAAGTATCTCTTCATTTTCAAGGATTACTAGAACACTGACGACTCCTGAATTATTACGCTCAAGAACTTGCTCGACGGAAATACTAGAGCCAAGCAACACTGGAGCAACCAACTCCTTAGCATTTGATGCATTAAGTGCATAAAGATCAATTACATCACCTCTAGCTAGGGAGATAGGAATATCAGAGAGTGCTACCGTTAATGGGAAGAGTCTTTGATTTACAAAGTTACTACCAGCACCAATAGCCGAGCCTGGAATTAAATCTCCCATTGAGATCTTTGTTAAGACCGTAGTACCAACAATCTCGGCTGAGGAGGACAAATAATTTTTTGCAGATTGCGCCAGTAAAACTGATACGGGTGTAATGTCAGATTGCATAACAATTTGACCAGGTGCAAGATCACCGGTCGAAGCCCAAACCAAAACGGTTCTATTGGCCTCCTTAGAAATAAGACTGGCGGCAGTTAATGCAACTATAAATAGTGCTAGACCCATCGCAAGCCTTGAGTTTCTAAACACATCAATTTTTGAAATTTTCATTCTAACTTTTTACCAGTAGTCACAAAGATAAAAGATCATCCGAACGGATGATCTGGCACCAAATCTAATGATCAAGGATCTGGTTATGACAAATAACCAAACTGTAATCTCTACCGAAAAGGTTTTGAAAAATAAGCTCTACCTGGTTCCAGCAGTTGATAAAGAGTTTGGTATTGAGTGGTTACACCCAAAGTTCTCACCAATACCGTCAGGTTTATCTGAGCTTCCTGAGGTAAGCAGGTGGTGTGAATCTTTTGTAATTAGAGTAATTGAGGTTTGGTCTGGTCGAAGATCAATCTCTCAGTTATCTGGTAATTGTCACCGTTCTGCACAAAAGCAAATCCTTGAGCACGTGAGCGCCGCAACACAAAAATGTCAGATCAGGAAGATCTATTTAAACCAACCCATTGAAGGGGTAGTTGAAGTTACCGTAACTTTGCGAGTTATTGACCGAGTTAGATCACTTTCTTTAAGACTTGAAGGAGTAGACAAGCGATGGATCTGCACTGATTTAAATTTGATTTAAATTTCCCCATGACATCTCTTGTATTTCTTACCAGAGCCACATGGACAAGGGGCATTTTTTGAAGTTCCACCAGCAACAGTTGGCTTAGTCTCAGCATCAGAGTATTGAAGTGCTGCAATCGGCGCGGGCGCAGGAGTTAATCCTTTTGCACCAACCTGATCACCTTCCACTTGGACTTCAACATTGAAAACAAAACTGACAAGCTCTTCTTTAACAGCCTCCATCATCGCTGAAAATAAATCAAAGCCTTCCCGCTGATATTCAACAAGTGGATCTCGCTGAGCCATTGCGCGCAAGCCAATCCCCTCTTGTAAGTAGTCCATTTCATAAAGATGCTCACGCCACTTACGGTCTAGGACTGAAAGCAGAATTTTTCGCTCAAGCTCCCGCATTACGGTAGGGGTTAATTCCGATTCGCGCTTTTCATATGCTTGTCTTGAATCTTCCAAAATTCTCTCCAGCAAATAATCATTATCTAATGCAACAGCCCCGCCAATTTCAGACAGCATCTGCTCAGAAGTAAAGGAGATTGGATACAGAGTCCTTAGGGCATTCCATAGAGTTTTTAGATCCCAATCCTCAGCCACGCCTGTCTGTGTTGCTGAATTTACATAAGCGGTAATTGTCTCTTTCAGTGAGACTTCAACTAGCTCCTTAATATCAACACCTTCTAAAACTTCACGTCTTTCCGAATATACAACTGTTCGCTGTTTATTCATCACATCGTCGTACTTCAAAACATTCTTACGCATTTCAAAATTTAACGACTCAACCTGAGTTTGAGCAGATTTGATTGCATTACTAACAATCTTTGACTCCAGTGGGGTTTCCTCTGGCATGCCAGCGGCACCCAAGAATCTTTCAACTAAACCAGAGTTAAATCTGCGCATTAACTCATCTTGCAGAGATAAATAAAATCTTGATTCTCCTGGATCACCTTGACGGCCAGAACGACCTCGAAGCTGGTTATCAATACGTCGAGATTCATGGCGTTCGGTACCCAAAACATATAAGCCACCTAATGAAACTACCGATTCATGCTCTTTTACCACCGCTGCTTTTTGTTTTTCAATCTCACTTGGCCAAGCTTTTTCATACTCTTGTGGTGAATCAACTGGATTCAATCCTTTACGTTGTAACTCAAAATCTGCCATAAATTCTGGATTACCGCCAAGCATAATGTCCGTTCCACGGCCGGCCATATTAGTTGCAACTGTGACCGCACCAACTGTGCCAGCACGAGCAATAATCGCTGCTTCTCGTTCATGTTGCTTAGCGTTCAATACTTCGTGAGGAATGCCACGCTTTTTCAAAATTGCAGACAGCTCTTCTGATTTCTCAACACTGACTGTTCCAACCAATACTGGTTGCCCTTTTTTATGTCGCTCAACTATGTCATCTGCTACTGCGACAAATTTACCGGCCTCAGATTTGTAAATTAAGTCGGATTGATCAATTCTTTGCATATCTTTGTTCGTTGGAATTGGAATAACACCTAATTTATATATTTGCATGAACTCCGAAGCTTCAGTCATTGCGGTACCGGTCATGCCGCTTAATTTTTTATATAAGCGGAAGTAGTTCTGTAGGGTGATTGTCGCCAATGTTTGATTCTCATTTTGGATTTCAATCCGCTCTTTAGCCTCTAGAGCTTGGTGTAATCCCTCGCTATAACGCCGGCCAGCAAGCATTCGACCGGTATGTTCATCAACAATTAGCAGCTCGCCGTTCATTACTACATAATCTTTGTCTCGCTTAAACAATTCTTTAGCCCGAATCGCATTATTTAGATATCCGATCATTGGAGTATTTACTGCCTCATAGAGGTTTTCAATTCCTAGCGCTTCTTCAACCCGAGTTACTCCCTCTTCTAAAATACCAACTGTTCGCTTTTTTGTATCCACTTCGTAATGTTGACCAAGATTTAGTTTTGCTACCAAATTAGCAAACTCGACATACCACTTAGTTGGTTTATCTGCCGGCCCAGAAATAATAAGCGGAGTTCGTGCCTCATCAATCAAGATTGAGTCAACCTCATCAACAATTGCAAAGTTATGATCACGCTGCACACAATCTGCCAAACTCCATGCCATGTTGTCTCGCAAATAATCAAACCCGAACTCATTGTTGGTGCCATAAGTTATATCTGCTGCGTATGCATCACGCCGTTCAGAAGATGACATGCTGGCAAGGATTACTCCTACTTTTAGACCAAGAAATCTATGAACCCGACCCATCCATTCACTATCACGCTCTGCTAAATAATCATTGACAGTAACAATGTGGACACCTTTGCCAGTAAGAGCATTTAAATATGCCGGTAGGGTTGAAACTAAGGTTTTGCCCTCACCAGTTTTCATTTCTGAAATATTTCCTCGGTGAAGTGCAGCACCACCCATCACTTGTACATCATAATGACGTTGCCCCAGAGTTCGTTTTGCTGCTTCTCGTACAACGGCAAAGGCTTCAGGCAAAATAGAATCTAGAGTTTCGCCATTCTCATACCGCGATTTAAACTCTGCAGTTTTACTTTGTAGCTTCTCATCATCTAATGATGCTATTTGATTTTCAAATCTATTAACCTCTAGTGCAATTTTTGCTAGCTGTTTAACAGCTTTGCCTTCGCCCGCACGCAAAATCTTGTCTAATAAACCCACAAAGATCCTCCGCTAAACTCTTGAATAATTAAAGATACTCAGGGGCTTATGGTATTAGAGAATTTCGTCCGACTGCACACGCTGTAATCGATGCAGTGACCGTGATTTTGGCTTCAAAAAGAGCCCGAATGCCCTCCATGATTGATGCACCCGTGGTCACTAGATCGTCAATGAGAAAAATTGCCCCTTGAGAATTCTCACAGGAAGTAGCCCTGAACATTTCATAGGTATTTTCAATTCGCTGCCTGCTGTTTAATCCGCTCTGATCTTTTGTATTTTTTCTTTGAGTCAGTATGGTGAGAATATTCGATGTAACAGCTTTTGCTCCAAGATATTTTTGAACCTCAACTGCAAGCACTTGGATATGATTTCGACCACGTCTTCTAATTGCAGAAGGTGAAGATGGGATCGTTACTAGAGAAATATCACCCTTAATCTCTAAATCCTCGATTGCATAGAGAATTGATTGCGAAATACTCTCAGCGAGTAAATTAACTGCAGCAAGATTATTATTTTCTTTTGCCGATAATATGACTGCAGCTGTTTTATTACTATAGCCTGTCTTATAGTACAAAGGACTTCTGCCAATATAACTTTTTTTAGTACTCACTTTCCATTCTTTCTGGCAAAGACTGCAAAGCCAATAATCAGGGGCTGCGCAACTGATACAAGAAATTGGAAAAAGTAACTCCTTTAAAGATTTTAAAGAAGCAATCACCTTGCATTTATAGCAGGATTGAAGATGATAATTGTTAACTTTTTGTTGATGTTGATAAAGCATCCTCTGGCGTTAATGCAATCGGAAATAACTGCACTGAGTTACCGTGTAGCTTTGGCAGCGTTAATACAAAGTGAGCACCCTGTAGAGGTTTTCCCCAAGCCAATAATTGACCTTGATGAAGTTTTGCATCTTCTAAAGCGATCGAAAGTCCAAGCCCTGTACCACCACTAGTTCTGGCTCTTGATGGGTCTGCTCGCCAAAATCGATCAAACAAATATGGTCCATCCTCCTCTTTAAATCCTAAGCCATAATCTCGAACTCCCACAGCAACTTCATTTTCACTTTCTTTAAGTTGAACCTTTACTTTTTTACCTTCACCATGATCTACTGCATTTGAAATTAGATTACGGAGAATTCTTTCAATTCGCCTTGGATCGCCTTCAATCTGGATTGGTTTATCTGGTGAATCAATCTCAAATAGTGCTGATTTACTTGGGTGTAAATATTCAACAGTTTTTTGCAATAACTGGACAAGGTCAAAAGTAACAACTCCTAATGATGCTGCTTCAGCATCAAATCTACTAACTTCAAGTAGATCAGAGAGGAGCAGTTCAAAACGATCTATTTGATTTATTAACAACTCACTACTTCTGGATATGTTTGGCTCAAAAACTTCTTTCTGTTGATATATAACCTCAGCTGCCATGCGCAAGGTTGTTAGCGGAGTTCTTAACTCATGTGAAACATCTGAAACAAATCTCTGTTGCAGCATGGAAAGGTTTTCTAATCTGGCGATTTGCTGTTGAATTGCAACTGCCATTTCATTAAATGATCTTCCTAAACTGGCCAGTTCATCGTCACTTGACACTGACATACGGCTGGTCAAGTCACCCTGTGTAAATTTCTCTGCAACTGCGGCTGCTTGTTGTACTGGAGAAACAACTTGGCGAATGACAAATTGAGTGCTCAAACCAATCAGCATTACTAAGAGCACGCCAGCACCTAGTAACGTCCAAGTTATAACGGCAATACTTTCATACTGTGCATCTAGATTAAAAAGATAATAAATTTCATATTGCCCCGTGCGAGGAATATCTAATATGCCACCAATCAAAAATCCAGGGTACTCAGTACCATCTTCATATCTGATCACAACTCTTTGATCAACAACTTCTTCAGATTGCCTTACTTCTTGTCGAAAATCTTCTGAAATTGTTTCAAGTAAAAGAAGTGCTGGGATTGTTTGATAAATACTCTGTTGATTTGCATCTTTTGCATAAGGTAAGAGAACAGTTTCTCGGCCTGAAAGGAGTCCATCTTCACGGCTAGAAGAGATAAAATCTTTAACAACTTGGTTTAAGCCAGCATTATTTCTGAATCTTGCAATGTTGAAATTACTCTGAGCCAGATTAATCGATCTTGAGGTTTCGACTTTCGAGATTGCAATTTTTTCATTAATGATGGTTGCAGCAACGCGATTATGAACCGAAAGTCCAATTAATGTTGTAATTAGCATCGCAAACCCAATACTAGAAAGCAGTACTTTAAGACTGAGGGATTTTCTAATCTTGAATTTGCCTTGGAGCATGGCTAAACCTTAGCCGCCCCCGCCTTATACCCAACACCTCGCACGGTTAATACATATTCAGGATTATCGACATCACTCTCAATTTTGGAGCGCAAACGCTGTACATGAACATTAACTAATCTGGTATCAGCTGCATGCTGATATCCCCATACCTCATTCAATAATGCTTCGCGAGTAAAAACTCGACCAGGCTCTTTTGCTAGCGCTGCTAGTAAATCAAACTCTAATCTGGTCAAAGCAATTTCCTTGCCATTCTTTAATACTTTATGCTCCATCTGATCAATAATTAAATCGCATACTCCTAGAGTCCCTACTTTTGCCACTCGCCTTAGTCTTGTATTGATCCTTGCAACTAACTCCTGAGGTTTAAATGGCTTAATCATGTAATCATCCGCACCGGCTTCAAGCCCTAAAACCACATCATGGGTATCACCTTTTGCGGTAAGCATCACAATTGGAACCATTGATTTTTCTCTGATAATTTTGCAAACCTCAATGCCATCAATGCCGGGCAACATTACATCTAATAAAACTAAATCAGGATTTTTTGCATTAAATAACCCCATAACTTGATCACCACGATTTACTAATTCAACCTCCATGCCAACACCAGTCAAAACGATGCTAAGCATCTCGGCTAAGTCTTGGTCGTCATCAACAACCATGACTAATGGCATTTAGGAACCGTGTTCCCAGGAGTTCAAATAAAGCTCCTGAGCGGGAGTTAATACATCTAAAGCCGACCCCATGCTTGCAAGTTTCATCCGGGCGACATCTTTATCAATTGAAATTGGAACATTATGCAATCCAGCTGGCAGATCTTTTCCTGCCTTTAGCAACCACTCTGCTGTTAACGCTTGATCTGAGAAAGACATATCCATTACAGAGGCTGGGTGACCTTCAGCAGCACCAAGATTTGCAAGTCTGCCCTCTGCAATTAGCAAGATTCGACGCCCATCAGTCAACACATACTCATCTGTTTGATGACGCATCTTGGAATTTTTCTGCTTTGCATTTTTTTCTAACCATGCCACATCAATCTCAATATCAAAGTGGCCTGAGTTGGCCAATATCGCACCATCTTTCATCTGGTTGAAGTGCTCATCGCGTAGCACATCACGGTTACCAGTCACCGTGATAAATAGGTCGCCAATTGCAGCAGCCTCAGTCATTGGCATGACCCTGAATCCTTGCATCAATGCATCTAATGCTTTAGTTGGATCAATTTCAGTAACAATAACCTCGGCGCCCATACCTTTTGCGCGCTCAGCAACTCCTTTACCACAGTATCCAAATCCAGCGACTACCACTATCTTTCCTGCGACTAGCGTATTAGTTGCACGAAATATCGCATCAAATGTCGATTGACCAGTTCCATAACGATTATCAAACATATGCTTGGTGTCAGTGTCATTTACTGCAATCATAGGAAACTTAAGTGCGCCATCTTTAGCCATTTGGCTAAGACGAATAACCCCGGTTGTCGTCTCCTCGCAACCTGCCATTACGCCATCAATTAACTCGGTGCGAGTGGTGTGTAAAACGTTAACTAAATCGCAACCATCATCAAATACTAATTGTGGTTTTATGTCTAGTGCAGAGTTTAAATGTCCGTAGTAACCATCACGATCAACTGCATTTCTTGCAAAGACTGAAATTCCATACTCATGGACTAATGCCGCAGCTGTGTCATCCTGAGTTGAAAGAGGATTTGAAGCACATAGAGCTAAGTCAGCACCACCAGCTTTTAATGCCAACATCAAATTCGCAGTTTCAGTTGTTACATGCATACAAGCAGCAATCCGTACGCCGGTAAACGGTTTCTCTTTAGCAAATCTTTCTTTTATTTGTGCCAGAACTGGCATATTGCGGGCCGCCCACTCAATCCGCTTTTTACCCTCTGCGGCTAATTTTGAATCGGCAATGTCATTTTTAATGGCCGTTGTGGTGCTCATTTAATCTCCTAATTATTTAAGCTAATTAATCAATACTCTGCATCGATTGGCTATAAGGCAAAGATACCCTGTCTCAAATGATTTATCACCTTTAAATAAGGTTAAGAACTGTGTCCCTAATCTCTGCCATCTGCTTTTGCGTATCGGCCTCAACATTTAGCCTAAGTAATGGCTCAGTATTTGACGCCCGAAGATTGAACCACCAATTTTCGGCAGTAACTGTTAAACCATCTAACTCATCGATTTGGTAATTATCTTGATATTTATCTTTAACTAATTGGATAGATTTATTGGCATCTTTAACCTTACTATTTATCTCACCACTAGAAACGTATCGAATATAAGGTTCTAACAAAGTTGAAAGTGACTTAGGGGTTGCCATCAACTCAGCCAAAGCATAAAGAGCTGCCAACATACCAGAATCTGCTCCCCAGAAATCTTCAAAATAAAAATGACCAGAGTGTTCCCCTCCAAATACCGCGCCAGACTCAGCCATTAAAGTTTTTATATATGAATGACCAACCCTGCTGCGCAAAGCATTCCCACCTTTTTCTGTGATGACTTCTGATACTGCCTTAGAAGATATTAGATTGTAGATAATCGTTGAACCAGGATTCGCTTTTAATTCCCGAGCTGCAATCAAACAAGTCAGCGCTGAGGGATTTACTAAATCACCGTTTTCATCAATTAAAAAACACCTGTCAGCATCACCATCAAAGGCTAAGCCAATATCTGCTTTTTCTTTTTTCACTTTTTTCTGTAAAGCTTTTAAATTCTCTGGTTCGATTGGATTTGCCTCATGGTTTGGAAAATCTCCATCTAATTCAAAGTACATAGGAGTTAAATCAACATTTAACCGCTGCATAACAGCTGGCGCAGTAAAGCCGGCCATCCCGTTACCGGCATCGATTACTACTTTTAATTTTCGCTTTTTAAAGGTATTTCTTGGAAATCTTGCTATTAAATAATCAACATAGTCATTAAGTAGATCTTGTTTTCTAACACTGCCTACCGGGCGATTAGAGATCGGTACCCCCTCTTCAATTAACTTACGGATTTTCACCAATCCAGATTCTTGACCAATTGGTCGCGCACCACTTTTGCAAAGTTTCATCCCATTATATTTGGCTGGATTATGACTTGCCGTAAACATCACTCCAGGTAAATTCAATTTGCCAGAGGCAAAATAAAGCATGTCAGTTGAAGCTAAACCGATTCTTATTACATCCATCCCTTGACTGGTTGCACCATCTGAAAATGCATCAGCCAATGGGGCTGAGGATAATCGCATATCTTCACCCACCACTATTGTGGCTGGTTCACGTTCAGTCTCAAGAAACTTTGCAAAGGCAATTCCTAAGGAAAATGAGAAGTCTGGCGTTACCTCGTTTTTTACTAAGCCTCTTATGTCGTAGGCCTTAATTATTTTCTCAAGCATAATGCCCTTAACTTAGGGGTTGACGATAGAATTTAAAAATTAATTTGAGGGCAATACCCGAAGATGGCCTCGGCGGCCAAGTTCTGGCTGCATACTTTTGCTTGCTAAATCTGAACCTGCTACCTCACGTACTGCATCGGCAATAGCCATTAAATCTTCATCTGACGGACCAGTATTTTGAACAACAATCTCTTCTTTTATTACATTCCAACCAACCGGAACTGTTAATCGCTCACTATGTTCTGCACATAGATCGTAATTATGTGGCTCTGCATAAGTTGAGAGCGGACCAAGAACTGCAGTTGAATCTGAATATATGTAAGTGAGGGTTTTAATGGCAGCGCTAGTACAACTAGCTCGAGAGCATCGGCGACTTCCACTTCTTCGCATGTAAGCAGGTTAATACGACTTGGGTGGAAAAGTTGGGATTTAGCCTCTACTAATCACTCGAGCATCAGATATTGGCTCAGAAGCAGTTTCTAAATTAGCTCCATTGTTCATCGGTAGGTAGCTAGTACCAATTTTTCCTACCTCTGGTAAGAATATAACTCCCCCACTAATTCCTCCTTTACTTGCAGTAACCTCAAGTCGATTTAATCCAGTAGGTGCACGCCAAGTCACAAAATTTGTCCCAGTTACTTTATTTGTAATCTTTTTGCCATTGATGCCAGTAGCACTTATTTGTACATCAATTCGCTCGCCTACAAAATTCAAAATTGGTCTTGACCCAGTTAAATTCACACTCCATTTTTTTAACTCATCTGCACCGGTGGCCCACGCAATCTCAGCACTTTTATTGAAGATAAAATTGGATAACACCGAGGCAAAAATAGGCTGATCTGATTCAACTATTACAGAGAACGGTTGGCTAGTTGGAGCAAAAGTTAGTGGAATGCTTACCACTCGCTGACTTTTTACCTCAAGCTGTGAAAGACCAATCGGAATAAAATTACCATCGTTTGAATTTACAGTGACATCAATACTTGCATCAATTGTTGACGGTACTAGCAATCTAAGAGTATGGGTAACTGAGTTAGAGTTTGTAACTAACTTATCAAGCAATCCAGTAATTGCTGGAATGGTTACACTCTTACGAGCAATTGCCACTGGAGCTACAAAATCAGCGCCCAACAACTTAAGGCCTTTTTTTCGCTCATCAAAGAGGTAAGAGCTAACTCGTCCAGATTTGGTCTTGATCGCAACCGCAATTGCTTCTTCGCCAGGAATTAAAGAATCAATTGCTATTTTTTTCGTTGAATTTTGAGCGATTGAAACCTCTCTTGGTTCTAGCAAGCCATTTGGAGTAAAAATCTCAATATCTACAACAGATTCACTGAATCCGCTATTTGATATGTACAAAAATGATTTGCTAGTTAGTCCACCAGAGCCACCGATAAACCATTGTTCACCATTGCTAATCGAGCATGGCACTACCGCTTTCCAGCTATTGTTTGCAAAAGTTAGCGATGTGCCCGGATTGCCTTCTACTAAAATTGCATCTTCTTTGATGACGATAACGCTGCTTTTGCCCGGATTTAATCTTTTGCTAGTTCCATCAATTAATCTTCTGTTTATTTTCGAACTAGTTAAAGCTGCAATTGAAGAGACTTTGTCACCAATTGCCGGACAAACAGTTGCTGGGTAGGAAGAGGTTAGCTTTATCTGCTGGCTTCTCTCTGGCGCATAATATGAAAGACTGGCCAATATCAAAAATGCTAGCGGAATAGTAATTTTCTTATAGCTTAATCTTGTTAAATCAATTTTACTCAAATTCAATTGATACTTCTTCATACCAGCTCCTCCAGAGGCATTTCACGGCGCTTGCGCCCTGCTGGTAATGCCAACACGATCACAGTTAGCAGTGCAATAAGTTGGACAGAAATCCATGCTCTTCGACTTGCGCCATTGTGAGTTAACGATATTTCACCAGGTTCAGAGATCTTAAACATTGGAATTCCAAACGGATGCTGCTCAAGTTCCATAACTTTTCCATTGAGTAATAATTGCCATGATTTATCAAATTTTTCTGCCAGCAAAATTACACCTTCGCCAGGAACAAAGGAGGTAGCTGCCGTATCGGAAGAGCTGATTGGAAAGAATTTACCAACTTTATTTTGGTATGTAACTCTGGCATGGGCTTTATCAACTTTCCATACCACCCCATCTTTTGTTGCAGAGCTTCGAGTAAATCCACCAATTCCATCAATAATTCGAACTAAACCAGCATCTGCTGGATTCTTCATGAATACATATTGAATTCCGTAGTAACCAAGTATCTGGCTGCTACTTCCGCCAACTCCATTTACTAAGTCCACGATAGTGTCATGAAATTGTGAAGGTGTTTTACTAGCCACATCAGCATTACCGATCTGTAGATCACCACCTCTGGTGACAAAATATTGTAATTGCTCTGGGCTCTTTCTAATTACTAAAGTTTTTGGACGCTCAGTTGTGGATGCTAAATCACTGATAAATGCTGGAATTACTTGTTCTTGGTTTGAACGAACTAAAGAATTAGCTCCCGTAGTTGCTGTCCAAATTGAGATTGAAATAATCGAAATAACAGTTATCACAGCAGATGCCGCTAGTCCAATATGTTTTATTCCAAAGTTGCTTCGCTTAAGTTGTGGAATCAGTGTTTCAGTAATAGCAAAGAACGAAAGTAAGGTTAGCAACTGAGCGAAAATTACTAATGGACCGCTCCAGATTCTTTCAGCGTTACTACTATTTCCTTCGATAAAGTATGAACTTAGTGTTGCTGCCATGGAAATTGAAAACAAAGAGAGAATTGCAGCATTACGTTGACCTTTAGAGATCAGTGCCGCAACTAAATAGAGGAGTACTGGTGACAATAGAAAAAGTGGTGGAGAGCCTGGTCCGCCAAGGTTAAACAGGAAAATTGATGATGGGCCAGCAGATTCAACAGCTAATCCTGGCTCCTTTAATGCTGCAACTGGATTTAAAATTAAGCTTAATGAAATTGGTAAATTCACAAAAAAAGGCATGAAAATTAATGCAGCCCGCTTCTTGTATTTTTCATCTCCTAAATTCCTTGAGATTTCCCGCCAGTTGAAAAGTTGCCAATTTGGAGAGGTAAAGTAGCTATAAAAAAATAGAACTGTGTGAAAAATAATCCAACTGAGCAAAAATAAGGGAGAGAAAGTGCCAGCCAAGGATGCAATTAAAACTATTGAAAATATTTTGCGCCAGGTTAAATCAGATAATCCTTGATTTTTTTCAAGTAGCGTAAAAAGACCAGGCAACAGGATTGCTATAACAATTGTTCCCAGGCGCCCTTGATTTATAGCAGTTAAAACGGCAGGGGAGAAAGAGTATAAAAAAGCCACAAACGCGCTGGACTGCTTTGTTAGTGAGTATTTCCTTGCGGCACGATAGCTGAGAATAAACAATAGAGTGGGAGTTAAGAAGAACAAAGCAGCGATAAAGGTCTGTGGGTTAGCCGCAGTTATAAATGATGCGATACCGATTACAGGTATCCATGCTGGTGCAGCTTGACTACTGCCAAGTCCTACCAATTGCCATGAACTAACAAATGATGCAATCATTTCAGATGCACTATCTGGTGCCACAGCCATAGCACCACCAGACAGAGATCCATAACGGTTTCTTGAATATAGAAATGAGATGAATAAAGTTAGCGTGACTCCTAATAAGAGCGGTTGCCTTACTAAAGATCTAATTTTGCTAAAACTCTTACTTGATTGATACTGAATTTCATCAAAGCTTTCGTCAATTACTCCAAGGTCTGAGTAATTCTTTGCCCCAATTGATTGGCCTTCGCCTCGGTTCGGTTTAAAAGCGCTAACAAGAGAGGAGGAGATACGTTCGATGATTGATCTGATCTGTAGGCCCCGACTTGGAATAAATGGTTTTATCACTCGAGCAGTTAAGACTCGACTTGATCTGCGATAGCGACGAGATTTAATTAAATCTGCGGGCTTAAATATCAACAAACCAACTGCAGCAATCTCATCTGCTGCATATCCTGGAAGTTTTGCAAGCAAGTAAATTATGGATCGACCAATTGAGGTAAAAAGAAGTTGAATAGCAACCCAAGGCAGTATCCACCAACTTGAGTTTGCCAACAGCACAAAGGCTGCATTTCTTCTATCTAATAGCAGAGGGCGGTGCAAAATTGCATCACGCACATCAACTGATCTGCGCTCTGATGCGGCAGCCTCTGCGTGGTAAAGGATTGCTTCGCCAACACAGATTACCGAGTGACCAGCAATATGCGCTCGCCAACCAATATCTATATCATCTCTAAATAACTCTAGGCTTGGATCAAAACCGCCTAACTCTTCAAAGAGTGATCTTTTAATCAACATGCCTGCAGTGCTAACTGCCAATACATCTTTGACTTGATCATGCTGACCTTGGTCATGCTCTCGATCTTCTAAACCAGTCCAGCGAGTGCCATTTTCAGTAATGCTTAATCCCACCTCTAAAATATGTTTGCGGTCATACCAACCAAGAATTTTTGGCCCAGCAATGCCAACCTGCGGACGGGCAACAACTGCTTCTAATAATTTAGCCAGCGCATACCGATCTGGGGCGCAATCATCATGCAAGATCCAAAGCCACTCTTGCTGGCTCTCATCATCTAACGGAGCAAGTTTTGCAACCGCAGCTGAAATCGCAGCGCCAAAACCAGTTCGTCTAGATTTTTTTATTACTTCAATGCCGGCATTTGTTAATAATTTGACTGAGCCATCTATTGAGCCAGTATCAACTGCGATAATTTGATCAACTTTATGTTTTTGTGAAGATAGCGATGCCACAACCTCGCTAAGCCAGGTGACACCATCATGTGTAACAACTATTGCTGTTACAAACTGGTCTTTAAGTTGGGCTTGCGCCCTGGTGCTTTGCTTTTCAGCCACCCGTAATTTTATGCGCTACGGCGCTTTAAGCGACGACGTTCACGTTCAGATAATCCACCCCAAATTCCAAACCGCTCATCATGAGCTAGGGCGTACTCCAAACACTCAGCCCGAACCTCACAGGATAGGCACACTCGCTTGGCCTCTCTGGTTGATCCACCCTTCTCAGGAAAGAAGGCCTCTGGATCGGTTTGAGCGCATAGAGCGCGCTCCTGCCAGGAAAGCTGCTCTGAGTTAACTACTAGGGCTGTTAGATCTGCACGTTGTTCTGACATATCTCTCCTATGTGTCATCGGTACTACCTTAAAAAACTTTAGGGCTTGGGGTGTGCCCACTAATAGGATAATTACACGCTTGTAACTCGATTAAGTCAAGTCGAGATTATGCAAATTGGGGAAAATTAGAAGCCTAAATAATTGGTTAGGACCACCATTCCAGCCTCAATTTGAGCCCCTGGAGCGATTATGGAGTCGATTATTTTGCAATTGGCACCTATTTTCGCACCCTGGCCAATAATTGAACCGCTAATTTGGCAATTACTATCAAGTGCAACCTCACCTTCAATTACCGAACCATTATTGATTTCACAACCAGCTCCAATTTTTGCAGTTGGGAAAATCAAAGCATCTGCAGTGTGTGATGGGGTGGCCAAAGATGAGATAACACCAGTTACCAAATCAGCTGATGCCTTAACTAAGGCAGCTGGCGTGCCGATATCAAGCCAGTATGAGTTATCTACATATCCAAAAACTTTCACCCCTGCAGAAAGTAATTTAGGGAAGGTATCTCGCTCCACACTTACTACCTGATCTGGCGGAATCTGATTAATTACATCTTGATTAAAGATATAGCACCCAGCATTTATCTGATTGCTGATGGGATTTTCCATCTTCTCTAAAAATGATTTCACTCGGTTATCACCTTGTAACTCAACACAGCCATAGGGCCTAGCATCTAAAACCTGAGTTAGGTACAAGGTTACATCCGCCTTACATTGTTGGTGAAACTCAATCTGACCCTTTAGATTATGACCGCTTAACACATCACCATTGAAAATTACTATCTGATCACAACTTGAAAGTAGTTTGGCTGCATTTCTAATTCCACCACCAGTGCCCAATGCTGAATGCTCCACCGCATACTTAATTTTGATACCAAACTTTTCACCATCACCAAAGTAAGGTTCAAATAACTCAGATTTATAGGAGGTGGCTAAGACAATCTCAGAAATTCCAGCACCAGCTGCTTTTCTAATTTGGTGCTCAGTAAATGGTACGCCAGCTACTTGTAACATCGGCTTTGGAGTCTTTAAGGTGAGGGGCAACAATCTGGTCCCCATGCCACCAACAAGTAAAATGGCACCCGTTTTCATATCTTTATTCGATCTACCACTTGCTTTATATTTTCATCCGTTGCAGTCAGTGCAATTCGTACATAATTATCACTGCCATAAAAAGCCCCAGGTGTTACCAAAATACCTAGTTCAGCAAAGTAATCCACGGTTTTATAGCCATCTTCACCTCTAGTACACCAGATGTATAAACCAGCTTGGCTATATTCAATTTTAAATCCTTGACTTAGGAGTGCTTGCTTTAACATCTGCCGACGATTTCGATAGCGATCTGCTTGCTCTTTAACATGTTTCTCATCAGATAATGCGGTGATCATCGCCTGTTGCACTGGCAGCGGTACCATCAATCCAGCATGTTTTCTTACCTGTCTAATTTGATCAATTAGTTTGCTATCTCCTACAACAAAGCCGGCTCGATACCCAGCCAGATTAGATCGCTTTGAAAGTGATAACACAGCCAGCAAACCAGTGTTATCACCATTTGCTAGCGCCAAAATAGATTTAGCATCATCGGAAAAACTTAAGTAGCACTCATCACTTGCCAAAATCGCCTGATTCTTACGAGCCCAGGTGATACACGCATTTAACTCTTGATCTGTTTGCACCTGACCTGTTGGGTTTGATGGTGAGTTTAACCAAGCTAAATCAGCTTTTGGCCAACTACTTGCATCAATATCAACTGGTGTAGCTTGGGCGGAGGCCATCATGGCACTTACTAAATAGGTTGGATAAGCAACCTTTGGATACAAAACATTTTTACTTTGTAAAAAAGTTGGCAGTAAAGCAATAAACTCTTTTGAGCCAATGGTTGGCAGCACATCAAAATCGCCAGTAACCCCTAAATTTTCAACCGACCATTTCCTTATGGCATCTTTAAGTGATGCAGTTCCGGCAACTACTGGATAACTAGGTGAGTTGCTGGCAGCTGAAAATACATCTTGAATAAATTGTGGAGTTGGGTCAACGGGTGTGCCTTGTGAGAGATCAATAAAACCGCCGGGATATTTTCGAGCTTTATCACCAAAGGGCGCCAAAAGATCCCAAGGAAAATCTGGCAGATTCAGGTTTGCCTACTTTTCTTGAGGTGGCAGGGCAGCAACTATTTCATGATCTTTACCAACTGGACCTAACTTAGCTGCACCGCCAGGGGATCCAATCTCCACAAAAAACTTAGTATTGACCTCGCTGTAGTTCTTCCATTGCGAAGGCACATCATCTTCATAGTAAATAGCTTCTACTGGGCAGACTGGCTCGCATGCACCACAATCAACACACTCATCAGGTTGGATATAAAGCATGCGGTCACCCTCATAGATGCAATCCACTGGGCACTCTTCAATGCAGGATTTATCTTTCACATCAACACATGGTTGAGCAATTATGTAGGTCACGCTTCTCCTTACAGTTATATCCAGCTATATAGGTAGAGAATACTGCCATTAACTCATACTCTAACTGGAGGCGAGTTTAATGGAGGGGGTCAAGTGCAGCCATCTGCGGCACAAATAGGTCAGCGGGTCAGTATTCGCCTGCATGATCCAGCTGGTGGCTACCGGGACATTCTCGGTATTTTAGAGAGTGAGAACACACTCCGAAAGAAGGATGGCACCGTAGTTTCCTTTGATCCAGCAAAAATTGCTATTTGGAAGGTTGTGCCAAGCAAATGAACATTGCTGAGATTTCACTATTTGATACAAAAAGTAGAAAGTTACAACCATTAAAAAGTAGTGATGGCAAAAGAATAAGAATTTACAGCTGTGGTCCAACTGTTTATCGTGACGCACATGTTGGAAATATGCGGACTTTTTTACTTGGAGATTTGGTAACTAGAATAGCTAAATACCTTGGCCATGATGTTGAGTTCATTCAAAATATTACTGATGTCGGCCATATGTCAGAGGATTTTGTAGAGGATAAAATCCTTGCGCAAGCTAAAGCTGAGTCAAAGGATCCATTTGAAATAGCTAGAATTTATGAGGCTAGATTCCATATGGATTTATCTAACTTAAATATCACACCTGCTGATAAGTATCCCAAGGCAAGTGAATGTATAGAGATGATGCAAGATTTAATCTCAAAATTAATTGCAAAAAATCATGCCTATGTTGGCAGTGACAACTGTGTTTACTTTTCCGCGCAATCATTTCCAGGTTATGGCGTAATCAGTGGAAATCGATTGGATTCACTAAAACCAGGTCATCGATTTGAATACACCGAAGATGGCGCGAAGAGATTTCATGCGGACTGGGCGTTATGGAAGGCAGCTGGTGATAGAACGCAAATGATCTGGGACTCTCCTTGGGGTAAGGGATTTCCGGGCTGGCACATTGAGTGTTCGGCAATGTCGCTGCATTATTTAGATGAGTTTGTTGATTTACACCTTGGCGGAATCGATCTTAGGTTTCCACACCATGAGGATGAACGTGCGCAATCTAACTGTGCAATTGATAAGGAGGCAGTTGAACTCTGGGTACATGGTGAACATCTTCTTTTTGAAGGAAGAAAGATGGCAAAAAGTACTGGAAATGTTGTTCTAATCTCTGATCTTATTGAAAAACATATTGACCCTCTAGCGCTTAGATTGTGCTTTTTAGAAAATAGATACCGAAGCCAAATGGATTTAAGTTGGGACAGTTTGAAAGCAGCACACAGCCTTTTACAACGGTGGCGAGAGAAGATTCAAATTTGGCAACAAGATACAAATATAGATTCACCTTTAACTCAAAAAATTATTGAGGAGATAGTCACCGATTTTAGACAAGATCTTGATACCCCAAGGGCACTTCAAAAGTTAAGAAATCTTGAAAAATCTGAATCGATAAGTGATGGCAGTAAGCACCTTGTGTTTAAATCTGTGGATCAGCTATTCGGATTAAAACTGCTAAATCAAATCGCTCAAAAAGAGCTATCACTTGATGCGCAAAAGCTATTACAACAGCGAGAGGTAGCTAGAAAATCTGGGGATTTTAGCCAGAGTGATCAACTTCGCAATGAGTTAGAAAAACTAGGTGTTGCGGTTAAAGATAGTAAATCTGGACAAAGCTGGGATTGGATAATTAATTAAATCTCGAACGGCTCTTAAACATACTTATAATTATGGTAGTAAAACCGCCTAACAGAAATAAATTTCCAAGGGTATTACCGGTAATCAGAATTTCATCCCCTGACCATGGGGTACTGGCCCGAATTACTAATGCCAGCCAGCTGGCAGCAGCAATAACTTGGTAGCGAAGATAGATGAACTTTTGTCCAACAACTTTAAAGCCCAGATAAGTCAATATCAAAGAAATAATAAATCCAATTGGTTGGCTGAAGTTATGCAACATAGTTCCACAAAAGCCAAGTAGTGCACCAAAAAAAGCACTCTGTATTAGATTCACAACTTAACTCCAGCAAACAAATCTAATTCCCGACCATTTTCATCAAATGGTCCAGCAAGCTCCCCTTTTACCAAGGTGTAGTACTCATCTCCCCATACTGATAAGCCAAGATTATTTGATAAGGCAAAGAAAGGACCATCTACTGAAATTTGAGTGGCATGTGCCTTCATCGCAGCTAATTTATGTGGAACATACTCAGGTGCTTTAACAACAGAGGTAACTAGCTCATCTGGCTTTGCAAACGGAAGATCATCAGCATTTTCTGCACCAAAGAACTCTGAGCCAACCTCTTTCATTTTGTCGATCCCCATCTGTATAACAGATCTAGGCGTCGTATTCCAATAAATTTTGCTAACTTGCCAATCCTGCTGGCTAGCAATCTCTGCTGCTCGCATCGCTATTTGGTGAGCCTTTATATGATCAGGGTGGCCGTACCCACCAAATTCATCATATGTAATCAATACTTGAGGTTTTGTTTCTAAAATAATTTTTACTAGTTCATTCGCTACTTCATCCAAATCTGCTTGCCAAAAGACATCTTTGCGATCATTTTGTGGTGTGCCCATCATGTCGCTGTCACGCCATTTTTTGTTAGGTGCACCAAGAAATCTAAAATCTTTAATCCCTAATTCATCCATTGCATTTTTTAATTCAACTTCACGATGCTCACCTAGCTTGTCATCTTTACTACTGGCTAAATTCAGCAAGGAATCAACTAAAACTTCACCCTCTTCACCCCTAGTACAAGTTACTAACGTGACATTGATACCGTCGGCAGCATATTTCGCCATAGTGACGCCATTATTAATTGTTTCATCATCAGGATGAGCGTGAACCAATAATAATCTTTTTGCTGATTTCACCCACACAATATAACTATAAATATGAGAGAAACTGACAAAGTAAGTAATTACAGATTAGAATTCTCTAATGGTCGATGATAAGTCTGCTCGATTACCACGGGATGAGCGTCGTGCGCAACTACTAGTTGCGGCCTTGGAGGTATTTACTGCTGCCGGTTACCACTCCGCTGCGATGGATGAGATTGCAGATCGTGCAAACGTGAGTAAGCCAGTCTTGTATCAGCACTTTCCCTCAAAACTAGAACTTTATTTAGCGGTGCTTGACTTGCACATCGATTCTTTGGTTTTTGCAATTCAAAAAGCAATTGCATCTAATCGTGAGAATTCATCACGAGTGGCCGCAACGGTTGAGGCCTACTTTGGCTTCATTGATTCTGAAGGTGAAGCTTTCCGCCTACTTTTTGAAAGTGATATGAATTTAGAGCCGCAGGTACGGGAGCGACTTAACCGAATGACATATGACTGTGCAGCAGCAGTTAGTGCAGTCATTTCAATTGATACCGGTTTAGGTAAAGAAGAATCAATGATGCTTGCAGTAGGAATCATCGGCACAGTTCAAACGACAGCCCGACATTGGTTAGATCGAGATGGAAAAATTGACCGCAAGCGGGCTACTGAATTAGTCATGAATTTAATTTGGCGAGGTATTTCTGGGTTTCCTAAGTCACAATCCTAGATTCGCAAACCCTTCAAGCAATAGATAGAGTTGTCACATGGCATCCACAAAATCTGCAGGTAAAGGTTCAGGTAAAACAGAGGTCAAAATTGGTATTTCAGATAGTACCCATGAGATTAATTTTGAATCTCCAAGCACAAGCTCTGAGGTGATCGCAAAGGTTAATGAGGCGATTAAATCAGCAACTGTTTTAGCACTAAGTGACAGTAAAGGACGAGAAATTTTAGTTCCACATAACAAAATAAGTTATGTTGAAGTTGGCGAATCAGCTGATCGCCATGTGGGCTTTGCAAATCAATAATTAGAGTTTAATTACTCGGCGTTTATTAGCTCTAGCCTCTAATCTCTCCCACTGTTCTGGCATCGTTACGTACTCACCTAACTGGTTTAGCTTTCCATTTCCATGGTAATCACTAGCCCCAGTCATCACTAGACTATTTTGCTTGGCCAATTCGATAAGCTGAGTTTTTTCATCCGGTGAATGATCCCGGTGATCAACCTCAACACCATCTAGACCTGCATCAATCAAAGATCCAAAGGTTTCAAGTGAGATAGTTCTGCCGCGATGTGATGCCATTGGGTGTGCAATTACCGAGACTCCGCCAGCTGCTTTAATCATTTTTATCGCAACTTCAGGTAACGGTGAGTAATGGGAGACATAATATTTTGATTTATTGTGAAGCATCTGAGTAAACGCCTCATCCCGGCTGGCTACAACTCCTTTTTCTACTAATGCATCTGCTAAATGTGGGCGTCCTAAAGTTGCACCTTCTGCCAATTGATCCAAGACATCTTGCATGCTTATATCAATTCCAGCCTCATTAAGACGGGTGATAATTTTTGCCATTCGGCCATGCCTATTTTCACGGGTTGCTTGCATAGTGCCCATTAATTCCAAGTTTTCTGAATCAAACAATAACCCCAGAATGTGCACACTTATCCCATCTGAAGTTTGACAGGAAATCTCAGATCCGGGCACAAGTGAGATGCCTGGTCGAAGCGCTGTAATTGCTTCTTGCCAGCCACTTATTGAATCATGATCAGTTAAGCCTAATACTGAAATTCCAGCAGCTAGCGCTTTGTTTATTAACTGAGTGGGTGAATCTGTTCCATCACTAAAGTTTGTATGTGTATGCAAATCAATCATTTGATTTACTCTCTTCTTGGCTTGAGCGCAATACAAAAAGTGAACATCCAAAGAGTAATCCAATTATTCCAGGAATTGTTCCAGCTGGTGGCTGCTGTCCCAGCCATGCGAAAGCAATCAGAGCGCTAACTGGCACCTCAAAAAACACAGCAAGGGATACGATGGCTGGAGAAACTCGTTTAAGTGTAAAATTAAATAAAGTGTGCCCTAAAAATTGGGCCCCAATTATTAATCCTGCCAATAAAACCCATTCCATGGTTGAGTAGCCAGTTAAACTCGATTTGGTAATAAGCGCCACTGGAAAAATCAGTACCGCACATGTTAAATAACAAACTGTTGTAAAAGTGGAAGTTGAGATAACTCTTTGTGCATTGGCACCGATTATCATGTAAGCAGCGCCCAAGGCGCCACCTATTACAGCTAGAAGATCACCTTGAAAGGCCAGGATTGAAACATTAAAATCTATTCCAGTGATGACAACTACAGAAATAAATGCAATTACCATTCCGCCGATTGATTTTTTGGGTATGTGACCTCCTGCTAACTTAATAAATATTGCAGCAAATATTGGTTGGGTAGCAGTCAACGCTGTTCCAGTAGCCACACTTGTTAATTTCATAGCCCAGAAGAAACAAATAAAATGAGTAGCAAGCAATGCGCCAGCCAAAATTGCCCATCGAATAGCACTTTGTTGTGCCTTAGTTCGCCACTCGCCTTTGGCCAAAGCAAAAGGCATCATTAATAATGCCCCAACCAGGTTGCGCCAGAAAATCATCGTAGGAATTGGCATTGTGGCTTTGGCGATGATGGGCCCTGAGGAACCAATACCAAGCACGCCCAGCATCAAAAAAGGGATATCTCTGCCGGTTGGTAATTTTGTATGATCTTGATTCTTCATAGGTAAAACCTACCTGTAAATTAATTATTGTTATGAATTGATAGCAAGCCGTTACTCTTGCTCCATGAATACAAGTACTAGGACAAACCTAAATCGAGTATTCCTAGCCCGATTAGCAGGGACAGCAGTCTTCGACCCAAATGGTGATCAGCTTGGCAAGGTTAGGGATGCGGTCGCAACCTTGCGTTCGAATAATCAGCCACCAAGGATTCTTGGCTTTATTGTTGAGGTTCCTCCACGTAAGAGAATCTTTGTCCCAATTACACGAGTAAATTCCATTGATAATGGCCATGTAATTATTAACGGCTTACTTAACATGCGTAGGTTTGAACCAAGAGCTAATGAAATAACTGTTCTGGCTGAAATACTAGATAGATCGGTTACCTTAATCGAAAACGATGAAAAAGTAACGGTTGAAGATGTTGCGATGGAGCTTTCAAAAACTGGCGACTGGTTCATCGAGCTTGTGCATGTGACTAGACGTAGTTCTAGTTTCCGCAAGCGTGGTGCATCCTCAACTATTAATTGGACAGAAATATCTGGTATTCAGATCCCAGAAGTTCATCAAGGTATTAGCAATTTAATAGGTACCTTGGCTAACTTACGTGCTGCAGATCTAGCTTCTGTGCTTCATGATTTAAGCATGCCAAGAAAAGTTGAAATTGCTCGGGGACTAAATGATGAGCGACTTGCCGATGTACTGGAAGAAATGGATGAGGCATCTCGGGTTGAACTACTTGCAGAGCTAGAAGGTGAACGTGCTGCAGATGTTTTAGAGGAGATGGATCCAGATGATGCCGCAGATTTGCTTAGGGAAGTAGGTAAAGAAAAAGCTCAAGCATTGCTAGCATTAATGGAGCCAGAGGATGCGGAAGATGTTCAGCGCTTAATGGATTATGAGGATTACTCTGCCGGCGGAATGATGACAACTGAACCTATTGTGCTAACTGCTGACTCAACTGTTGCTGAGGCACTCTCCCGCGTCAGATTATCTGAGGTTTCACCTGGCCTTGCCTCGCAAGTATTCATCTGCCGCCAGCCAATTGAAACTCCAACGGGTAGATTGTTAGGTGTAGTTCATATTCAGCGTTTACTTCGCGAGCCACCTGCAACACTTTTGGGTGGAGTTTTGGACACTGATATCGCACCATTATTGCCTGAGGCAACATTAAGTGAAGTTTCATCATACTTAGCTAGCTATAACCTGCTTGCAGTTCCAATTGTTGATTCAAATGAACGGCTGTTAGGTGTGGTAACAGTGGATGATGTACTAGACCATCTATTACCTGAAAACTGGCGCCATTTTGAATCTTTAAAGAGAGAAAGTGGGACAAATTAATTATGGCAAATAAGAAGATTAATAAGAACTCACTGGAGTTTCCACGAGAGGCACGTAGAAGTCTTAAACCATCTTATGATCCTGAAGTATTTGGCCGTTGGTCTGAACGATTTGCCAGATTTCTTGGTACCGCTCGATTTTTAGTATTTATGACGGCATTTGTAATTTTTTGGGTAGTTTGGAACTCACTTGCACCTGAGGATATGAAGTTTGATCATTATCCCTTTATTTTCCTGACACTTTTACTCTCACTTCAAGCTTCATATGCTGCGCCACTGATTTTGCTGGCTCAAAATCGTCAAACCGATCGTGATCGTATTCAAGGGAATAAAGACCGCGAAAGGGATGAAAGAAACATGGCAGATACGGAGTATCTGACTCGAGAACTAGCAAGTCTGCGTTCTGCACTTGGTGAGGTAACAACTAAAGATTATTTACACAAAGAGATGACTGATGCGATAGATGAGATTGTAAAGAAGTTGAATAAATAAGCTTAAGTGTTTACGCTGAACCTTACACCCACTAAAGACTTAGATCGAATAATGATTTTATCTAAAATTGCGTCAAAAGCATCCTTCATTTTTTGATCTGTTAATACAATCGGGTTGCCAGCATCACCGCCTTCACGAACATTTGTATCAAAACCAATTTTTGCTAACAAAGGAACATCAGCTCCAACTAATTTACTTAGTCGTCTAGCGGTCTCTTCGCCACCGCCACTACCAAAAATAGATATTTTTTCACCTGTTGTGGCAGAGATTGTCTCTGACATATTTTCTATTACGCCAATGACTGGTTGCTTAATTTGATGAGCAATTCTTCCAGCACGTTCGGCAACTTCAGCCGCTGCAATCTGCGGTGTAGTTACAACAATAATTTCTGAGCCAGGAATTAATTGACCAAGTGAAATGGCAATATCACCAGTTCCTGGCGGCAGATCCAGTAATAGTAAATCTAAATCACCCCAGAAAGCATCACTTAATAATTGTTCTAAAACTTTATGCAGTAGCGGCCCACGATAGGCAACTGGATCCGATCTTTCGGGTTTAAACATCTCCATTGAAACTACTTTCACCCCATAATTTTCAACTGGAATAAAGGTTTGATCTATTGCTGTTGGCCTCTTATCTAAAATTCCCATCAAGCGCGGGATTGAATGACCGTAAACATCAGCATCCAAGATTCCTACCTTCAAACCTCTAGCTGCTGCTGCAACAGCTAAATTAACAGTAATTGAAGATTTACCAACACCTCCTTTGCCAGAGGCAATACCTAGCACCCTAGTTAAAGAATCTGGTTGTGCAAATGGAATGAATTTCTCTCGGCCTCCTCTAATAATCTTCTTAACATTGTTTCTTTGTTCTTCGCTCATAACTCCAAAATTGATTTCTACTGACTTAACCTCAGTGATGCCACTTAGAGCATTAGTGATATCTGACTTCAACCGGTCCTTCATTGGGCAGCCGACAATAGTTAGCAAGATAGAGATGCTTGCGGTGCCATCTGCAAATTGGACCGCCTCCACCATCCCTAATTCGGGAAGTGGTTTGTGTAACTCTGGATCAATTACTTTTTCAAGTGCTTTATTAATTAAATCAACTGTACTCATAAAATCTCTGGATCGATTTTTGGCTTTGGCTTGACCTCAAAATCAGACTTATCAATAACATCGCCAATGTGCTTTTTTATTAAAGCTTTAGGATGTAAGTCTTTTACTTGCATGTCCTCATATCCAGGCCCCAAATTATCTTTTAGCTCATTGGTTACGTTTTGCGCCATATTCTTTACTTTAATCAAAAGTCTGGCCGCATCTGCTGCCATATTTGGCAAACGATCAGGACCAATCAAAATCATGCCAATAACAAGTAGTGCAAGAATTTCACCGCCACCAATATTAAACATCTTGATTACTCCTTTGATGCTGCAAGAGTAACGGTTATCTCTTTGGTCAGATTACCGCGTTTATACTTAATCTTCACCTTATCTCCTACATTCTTACTTCTGATCATTACAATCAATTCATCTGAATTATCAACCTCAGATCCATTAAATTCAATAATTACATCACCAGCTTGCAAGCCTGCTTTTGCTGCAGGTCCCCCTGGTGTTATTCCAACACCTTCACTAGTAATCAACGCCCCAGTTCCGGTGTATCTCGTATCAACTGAAATTCCCATCACTGGATATGTAGCTGAGCCTGTTCTGATTAGTTGCTCAGTAGTTTTTTTAGCTTGGTTAATTGGAATGGCAAAACCCAATCCAATTGATCCCGCTTGTCTGCTAAACCCAAGTGTTGCAATTGCCGAGTTAACACCAATGACTGCGCCTGTTGCATCAACTAGTGGCCCACCAGAGTTACCTGGGTTAATTGCTGCATCGGTTTGGAGAGCATTGATAAATGAACTTTCGCCACTTCCATTACCAGTCGTAACTGCTCGATTTTTTGAACTGATAATTCCAGAGGTGACAGTGCCTGAAAGTCCTAGCGGTGATCCAATGGCAATTACCGCATCTCCAACTTGAGCAGCATCGCTATCACCTAATTGCAAGGTTGGTGCTCCTACTACGTCAATTTTAAGCACCGCTAGATCATAAGGACCATCTCTTCCAATTAGCTTGGCTCGATATTTCTTACCATCAGATAATTCAACAGTGATAGTTCCACTTCTTGCCGCTGATTCGACCACATGGTTGTTTGTCAGAATAAATCCGTCACTATCTAGGAAGAAACCAGACCCAGTTCCTGAGCCACCTGATCCTTTTACAGAAATAGAAACTACAGCTGGAATTACCCGAGCCGCTAAGGCTGCTATGGAATCTGGTGCTCGTTCTACTGAGTTAGATGTTTGCACTAAATTAGCGCCAATATTTGTAGCACTACCCCGACCAATTACCGAACCTAATCCACCAGCAACTAATGCGATTACAACTGCTGCAACAAAAAAATTAGAGTTACTTTTCCTCGCAATTATCTGGAATTGCTTAGGTTCAGCACTAGCTTGCCACCAAGGCGTGTCAGATGGTTGCTTCATTTAAGTAAGTTTATTGGCTACTAACACACCTGCGCCAATGGGAATAAGTGATGCAGCCCATCTTTCATCCTCTTTTACAACCTTAATTGCATCTCTTCTAGCAATACTCTCAGGATCTCGCTGGGTTGGGTCGGCAACCTTGCCACCGCTTAACGCCTGATCAATTACTAGTAATCCACCGGATTTTAACAATCGGTAGGACTCATGCACCATGTCAAACAAATCCAGAGCTGGTCTAATAACAATCAAATCATAAGAATTATCAGCCAGTTTACCAATAACTTCAATTAACTTCCCAGTAATTATTCGATACCTAGTTGGCGCTATATCTGCCTCCTCAAAAATAGTTTTGGCGATTTTTGAATGCTCTCTTTCAGAATCAATAGTTGTCAGTACGGCCTCAGGTGGCATGCCACTCAGTAGCCACAATCCACCGACGCCAGAGCCTGTTCCAATCTCCACAACCGATTTAGCATTAAGCAAATTAACTGAAAACTTTAAAAACTTCCCAACTGCCGGTGTTGGATCTGAAGCACTTATTTCTTGCCCATTTCTTCGTGCTTGTTGCATGAAGTAATCTTCATACGCAAAACTTTCAGCGAATGAATTCATGTCACCTCGCGCTTGCGATGATTGGCTCAAAATGTATCCAGCCATTCAATTAACAGTCGTACTGCAAATCCAGTGCCGCCCTTTATGTTCTCCCCAGCATCTACTTCAGATCTACCGGTTCCAGCAATATCTAAATGAACCCAAGTTCTATCACCAGCAAACTCTTCTAAAAACAAAGCCGCTGTTATTGAACCAGCTGAAAAATCGTATTTATCTGCTGTATGGTTAAAATCTGCAACATCACTACTTAGTGCTATCGAGTAATCATCAACTAATGGCATACGCCAAACCTTTTCTCCAACTCTATCCCCAATTTCACTTAGTTTTTTCGCCAAAGATGTATTCCGGGTATACATCGCAGCATGTTGGCGACCAAGACCAAGTGTTGCAGCCCCAGTCAAAGTGGCAACATCAAGGACATAGTCTGGATCTAAATTTAAATCTGCATATGCAAGACCATCGGCTAAAACTAACCTGCCTTCAGCATCAGTATTTATCACTTCAACAGTATTGCCGCCGTAGTGTTTAATGACATCAGATGGTCGTTGCGATGTGCCAGAAAGGGCATTTTCGGCAACCATTAACAATGTCGTAACCCTCACCTTTGGTTTTGTTTTTGCCAAAGCTACGGTAGCAGTTAAAACCGCAGCAGCACCTGCCATATCACTTTTCATTCCTATCATTGCGTCATAAGGTCGTTTCAAGGAAACACCACCCGTATCAAAAGTAATTCCTTTGCCAACAAGGACAACATGTGGCCAATGAGCAGAACCCTTTGGAGCATAAGTGACCTCTACTAATCTAGGACCAGGCTTGGGAGATGAGTTGCCAACTGCAACTAATCCACCAAAATCTTTTATTGCTCGGCCAGATTTAACGGTGATTGAAAGTCCAGAATTTTTGCTAGATGAAACTAAAGCGCTAGCTTGTTTGGCCAACCACTCTGGATTCTTAATGTTTGAAGGAGTATGAATTAAGTCTCGAGCCTGCCAGACAGCAGTTGCTAATACATCTGCCCGTTCTACCTCTTTCTCAAACTCACCATAAATCGTAAATGACGGTTTCTTACTCTTTTGTTCACTCTTAAGTGAGAATTGATAATTTGAAAGTATTAGAGCCACCGCGATAGTGGTGATTAAATTTTTATCCTCAGATAGCGCACAAAGTAGTTGACTATCACTGGATTTAACTTTTCGACCTAGTGAAGCAGCTGACTTACGCAGGTCTTCATTATTTGCCTCACCAATACCAACTAGATATATTCGAGTTAGATTTCCTGCTGAAAGTGGAACTTCAATAATTTCACCAGCTTTTGCGGTGAACTCTGGCCAATTTGTTAGCTCGATGTTTAGATCTAATTTTGTAAAGTTATTAAGTACAGTTAAAAACCTACTTTTTACTATTTGTGGTTTCTCACCTGGTGCTACTGGTACCGCAACTGCATTAAATTCTGATAGCTCTAAATCTAGATCGGTAACAAATGATAGTTTTGGCGATAGATCTAGGAGTTTATTGCTCATAAACTTAGTGGAATTTAGATTTAGTGGTTACTTTTTTACTAATGCAACAGCAGCCTGTAGGACATTTCCTAAATTTGTTGCCTCTTCCACATTTAGTTCTACAACTAATCTTCCGCCGCCCTCGAGTGGAATTCTCATGACCATTGAGCGAGCCTCTTTGGTGACCTCCATTGGGCCATCACCAGTTCTTGGTTTCATCGCTGCCATTTGAATCTCCCCTAATAAAAATCATCTAGTGCTGACCTAGAGGTGTAATTATCCCCTATATGGCTACGGGTGGGAAATCCTTTAAATACCCTTATGAAATCAAGCCAATTAAGCGGGATCTTCCCGATGTAATTACTGAAGTGACCGCTCGCTCAGGAACACCTAGTTTTTCTGCTATCTCGCTCACGCTGACCATATTTACTAAGTGCAATGTCAAAATCAAACGCTCTTCTTCGGGCATGGTGGCAATTAACTCAGCGATCGTCTTTCGGCTGTCATTAGGTGCCATGGCATAAAGGTTACTGGGCAGAGCCAATACTTTCGAGTTATGCGCAAACTTGGCGAGCGAATCGGCGCAAAGAGAGCCAGACTCCAATAAGTAACGCAGGTTTTGCAAAGAGTAAAATAAAGCTAGGCGCAATTACCTCTTCCTGCCAATAAAAAATTGTGCCACCACGAACTTTCTTTAACTCAAATTTTCCAGTTCCTCTAAGCACTCGACCAATATGTCTTACCTCGCAAACATATGGGGGCTTCCAATTTGTAATCTCCATAGTGTCTAAAATACCAATTCTCAATTTCGGATAAAGCTTTGGAAAGATGCCAGTAAATGCAAATATCAGCACCCCTTTACCATTTCTAACCGTACGATCTTGATCAATCTCAGACCAAACTTTGGTTTGCAACATCCACTTGCTTTGACCCTTCCAATCAACTAAAGACTTCCAAACCTGCTCAATTGGTTTATCTATTTTTATCGTTAATTCAAGATTTGATAATTTATTCATTTCGCTTTAACCGCCTCAATAGTTGATGGAATATCACTGCACCAATTAACCATCTCTTTTTGTCCAGTCTTCATAAAGTTTTGTGAAGCTAGATGATCTAAGGCGTTCCTAAGTGGTGCATAAACACCGGTGGGGTCACACACTGCAATTGGCTTATGATGAAACTTCAAGTAACGGCCAACCCAGATCTCAAAAAACTCTTCCAGAGTGCCAATCCCGCCGGGTAAAATAATAAATGCCTCAGCTAAATCCTCAATTTTTGCTTTTCGGTTTCGCATGTTATCGACAACATGCATGTGAGAGGCCTGAGCATCTTCAAATTCAATCTGTTTAAGTGGCTCGGGTATAACACCAATGGTGAGTGAGCCAGCCTCTCTGGCGCCCTTAGCCACCTGGCCCATCATTGATGCTTTACCACCACCCCAAACAAGATCCCAACCTTGCTGACCAATTGCTTTGCCGATATTAAATGCTAATTCAAGTGAACTTTGAGGGATATCAGGAGCAGAGGAGCAGAAAACTGATACGCGCATGAATTTAGTCTATTACCTCTCACTCACTTTGATACCGTTGGCTAATGAGCAGTAGTCAACGTAAGGGATATGGATTTGGAGTTGCCACCCAAACCCAATCTGGGCAAATTCTTGAGTGCTCTTTCTACAGCCTTGGATTAGGGGATGCTCCAACAAATAAGAGCGATAACCAATTTGATGCATTACTTGGTGAAGATTCGATTCGTAAAGTTAAAAAAGTTGCAGTTGAGGTTGTTATTAATCTTGATGAAAAACCAAAAGATGCCGCTGATGTTTACCTAAGACTTCATTTACTCTCACATAGGTTTGTAGCCCCTCATTCAATAAATCTTGATGGCATATTTGGACTGCTAGCAAATGTCGTTTGGACCTCAGTCGGTGCATGTGAAGTTGAAGGCTTTGAAAAAATCAGACCACAATTACAAAGTAAATTTGGAAATTTGGTTGTTTATAGCGTTGATAAATTCCCAAGAATGATTGATTATGTGGTTCCAGATAGTGTTCGAATAGCAGACGGTGATCGAGTTAGGTTAGGAGCATATCTCTCACCTGGTACAACTGTGATGCATGAAGGCTTTGTTAATTTCAATGCAGGTACTTTGGGCAAGTCAATGGTGGAAGGCCGAATTAGTGCCGGTGTTGTTGTTGGTGATGGCAGTGATATTGGTGGCGGTGCATCAATTATGGGGACTTTAAGTGGCGGTGGTAAAGAGGTTATCTCGATTGGTGAAAGAACTTTGCTTGGTGCTAACTCAGGTATTGGAATTAGCTTAGGTGATGATTGTGTTGTGGAAGCTGGTGTTTACATTACAGCAGGCTCAAAGATAAGCCTTCCTGATGGAAGTATTGTTAAAGCCAAAGAATTAAGTGGTGCGAACAACTTATTATTCAGGCGCAATTCACAATCTGGAGCACTTGAGGCGGTAGCTAAATCTGGTAAGTGGGCTGGTCTTAATTCAGCCCTGCACAACAACTAACTTTTTAAAAGTTTTTTTGGAGAGGTAAGAAAACCCATTCCCCATGAAATATGCATCGTGGCTAAAACTAGTGGCATGAGAAATTTGTCAGAAATTTGTCGGCCAAGAATTAAACCACCAATAAGTAAAAGTATTACGTAAGATATAAAAGGTATGAATAAAATTGGGTTAATAAATACTCCCGCTGCAAGTGAAACAATATTTGCAACTACCGTAACTGGCGGCGCCAGGTAGCGATAGTTTGTAGTTTTAGGATGCTGCCTGACGATAACTCGGCGCCATCTGCCATACTGAAAATATTGCTTTGCTAACTTTGAAATACTCTTCCTTGGTCGATATGTGACTTTAAGTGTTGGATCAAACCAGATTAATCCTCCTTGAGCACGCATGCGATGGTTTAACTCCCAATCTTGCGCTCTGATGTACCGCTCATCAAAGCCACCGGCTTTCAATATTGCAGCCTTCTTAAAGGTGCCAAGATAAACAGTCTCAGATTCACCTGCACTACCGCCAGTATGAAACTTTGAGGGCCCAACGCCAAGCTTTGATCGCATTGCCTGCGCAATTGTTCGCTGTAATCCAGAATTGCTGTCTGCATACATAATTCCACCAACATTTACAGCTCCAGTTTTCAATAAAATCTCAACCGCCGTCTTTATATACGTTGGTGAGATTTCAGAGTGGCCATCAATTCTGCAAATGATTTCATGGGAACTTTCTTTAATAGCTAAATTCAAGCCGATGGCAGTTTGTCCAGATGGATTGCTAACTAATTTTATTCTGGAATTTTTTGCTGCTAAATCAGCAGCAATCTGATTAGTCTTATCTTTTGAAGGCCCAAGTGCCAAAATTATTTCAATTTCTCCAGCATGATCTTGCTGAAGGATTGCTGAGATACAATTTTCTAAATCCTGCTCTTCATTGAGAATAGGCAAGATCACCGATACGGCAGGTGTAGTTAAATCATTCATAACCCCTCCTGCCATTATTTGAGCCCAATATTTCCCTGCCCATAATCTAGGATATGAAGATGAAATCTTCTCGAAGTATCAGGATCTTTACTGGTATTTCGATCGCAACTTTAGCAATTTCAGCAGTAAGCGCATTGGCGTTTGGCACAGTATCTGCCTCAATAAACAAGATAGATGCATTTGCTGGCATTGATAAGCGTCCTGAAAGAATGTCTTCTGCAATCAATTATTTATTGGTTGGATCAGATACCCGAGAAGGTTTAACAAAGGCCGAACTAAAGGCTCTTCGAGTTGGCTCAGTTGCAACTGCTGCTGGCAAAAGATCTGACACCATGTTGCTAGTTCATATCTCAAAAGCACGAGATAAGGCTGTTTTAGTTTCTATCCCAAGAGACTCATTTGCATTAATTCCAGCGCACCTAAATAAATCAGGAAAAACCATTCCAGCTGCTTATTCTAAAATCAACTCAGCATTTAACTGGGGTGGTGCGCCTCTACTTATTCAAACAATAGAGGAAATGACCGAATTAAAGATCGATCACTACGTAGAGGTTAACTTCGCTGGGTTTGCCAAGGTGGTTGATTCATTAGGTGGCATAGAGGTTTGTACCAAGAAAGATATAGATGACCCTAAGAGTCACTTGGTTTTACCTGCCGGAGTTCATACCTTAAATGGTATTGATGCACTTAAGTATGTTAGAACTAGAGAGTTTGATGGCTTGGGAGATATCGGAAGAATGCAGCGCCAGCAAGCTTTTATGTCATCAGTTGTTAAGAAGGCGACAAGTGCTGGAGTACTACTTAATCCAGTAACGATGACTAATTTTATTAACTCTTCCCTCTCTGCGGTAACAACAGATGAAGGATTAAAGAATTCAGACTTGATTACCTTGGCTAAGCAAATGAAATCACTTGCTACTTCAAATATTAGAACCCTGACTGTGCCGCTTTCAAATTTGAATTACTACTCAAATGGCGTAACTGCATCTGTCTTATGGGATCCGATCTTGGCACCTGAATTATGGGATCGATTGCGTGAGGATCGCGCAGTAATAGATGAGGTAACTCCTTCGCCTTCACCATCTGCGACAGAAGCTGCAAAGGTTAAGATTATTGATAAATTTAAAACTCGTACTGCAGCAGATAATATCTGCCGATAATTAACTTACTTAAAGATAGGCTCTATCCATGGTGTTAAAACTTTCAGTAATTGGTACTGGCTACTTAGGCGCTACCCATGCTGCCTGCATGGCAAGTTTGGGCTTTGAGGTCATTGGATTTGATACTGAGTCTTCGAAAGTAGATTTGTTGAGTAAAGGAAAAGTTCCGTTTTATGAACCAGATTTAGAGGACTTACTTGCAGAGCAAATTAGATCAAAGCGTTTAACTTTTACAAGTAAAGTTGAAGATCTTTCTGATGCAGATGTGCACTTTATTTGTGTAGGAACGCCCCAGGTTAAAAACGGTAATGCAGCAGATTTAACCTATGTAAATTCTGCACTTGAATCAATAGCAAAGTATGTGAAACCAGGTGGGTTGGTTGTTGGTAAATCAACTGTTCCTGTTGGAACTGCGACAAAATTAAGAAATAGATTACTTGAGTTAAACCCCAATGCAGATCTTGCCTGGAATCCTGAATTCCTTCGCGAAGGATTTGCAGTTGAAGACACTCTGCGGCCAAATCGTTTGGTTATTGGTGTTGTTACTGATTCTGCCGAAAAAATTCTTAAAGAGGTATATGCGGTAAACCTGAAAGAAAACACTCCTTGGGTAAGAGCTGATCTGCCAACAGCAGAGTTAGTAAAGGTTGCAGCTAACTCATTTTTAGCGACCAAGATTTCATTCATTAATGCAATGGCTGAGGTTTGCGAAGCATCCGGTGGTGATGTGACTGTTTTGGCAAAAGCTATTGGCTATGACCCAAGAATTGGCAGTAGATTTCTACAAGCAGGAATTGGATTTGGCGGTGGCTGCCTACCAAAAGATATTCGCGCATTTATGGCACGGGCTGAGGAGTTGGGAGCTAGCCAAGCTGTTGAATTCTTGAAAGAGATCGATGCCATCAATCTACGTGCTCGACAGAGAATTATTGAGCTAGTTCGCAAAGATCTATCTGATGATTTAGTGGGCAAGAAAGTTGCAGTATTGGGGGCAGCATTTAAACCAGATAGTGATGATGTTCGTGACTCTCCCGCCCTAGATATTGCAGCACAAATTCAAGCAGCTGGGGCTCATGTCACAGTCCATGATCCAAAAGCAATTTCTAATGCGCAAAAACGTTTTCCTGGTTTGAATTTTGCAGAGGATGTAAATTCAACTTTAAAAGACGCTGAAATAGTTCTTCATCTTACTGAGTGGAAAATTTACCGTGAGATTGATCCAGCGCAGATCAAGAAACTAGTTAAAACAGCAATTATGATTGATGGTAGAAATGCACTAGATCGTGATCTTTGGCGTGCAGCTGGTTGGAAATTTAGAGCATTGGGCCGGACTGATAGTGAGTGATCCAATAGATCAGTTACTAACCTTAAAGACTTGGGCGGTTGTTGGTTTGAGTAATAACTCTGAACGGGCAGCTTATCGAGTTGCAAAATTACTTATGGAAAAGGGACACCAAGTAATACCAGTTCATCCAAAAGCGGAGACAGTCCATGGCCAAAAAGGCTATGCAAAATTATCAGATATTCCTTTTGCAGTAGATGTGGTGGATATCTTTGTTAATTCAGAACTTGCTGGTGAGGTAGTAGATAGTGCAATTGAGATTAAAGCAAAGGGTGTTTGGCTTCAGCTTGATGTTATTGATGAGGCTGCAGTTAATAGAGCAGAAAAGTCCGGTTTAATAACGGTGATGAATCGATGTCCCGCTATTGAATACGGTAAAAGGATTTAATTATTCGAGAACTTTTCCACTGTAATACTGTTGAGCGTGAATTACCTCAGTAAGTAAAATTTCAAGCTCTTCTCCAATGATTCCAACCTGCTTAATGGATTGATCAAACTTTAGTTTTGGGTTACGTGCCATTAGGTGCAGATATGGCCGGTAATCATCACTTTCCTGGTCAGTTTCTAAATCTCCCGTAACTACATAATTGGATAACAACTCACTACTTCCAAGCGGCAAATCTAAAACAGCTCTTAGACTCTGCTCATAAAAATTTGTCGTGCAGCCAATCTGACTCCAGTACTTTGCATTTGGAATCAGATAGTTCACTCCAACTAATTTCTTGTAATCAACAGCGTCAATATAAATTTCAAATCCTCCAACTAAGCCGACCTCATCTGCAAGTTTTAGTGCAGAAACTTGAATTTCCTGGGAAATCTCATCAGTAATTCCAGGAAGTGGAGTGATGGATATGTCACCAGTAAGTAAGGTGATTGGCCAGGTAACTGCCTGTGCATGAGCCGATCTCGCAACTAAAATCGATAAATTCTCACCTTGAGCTGAATGCATTGAAATCTGATCTAGCTGTTCTAAAGTTTTAGAGGTTGGATACACCTTCACGCCAGACTTTTCCGCACTTTTGATTGCAGGTAGTGAAATTATTTTTGGGTCTACATAAATAAAATCAAGATCCTTAGCAAATTCAATTAATTTCCCAGCCGACATACTGACGTTTTCAGTTCTAATCTGTACTCCCAGTTTTAATGCTTCACTTTTATAAGTGGATTGACCCCACGCCTGCGTGATTATTCCAATGTATGGCGGTTTCATGTATTAAGGTTACCTGCATAATGGTTCAAATAATTCTTGCCTCTGCCTCACCATCACGATTTCGCCTGTTAGAAAGTGTTGGAATAACGCCAAGTATTTTAGTAAGCGGGGTTGATGAAGACGCATCTGAATTTGAGTCCCTGTCACCAGCAGAGCTGGTAATTGCTTTAGCAATTCTTAAAGCGCATACAGTTAAAGAGAAAGCACCTGTTAATTCTTTAATCATCGGTTGTGATTCAACATTTGAATTTGAAGGAAAGTCCTTAGGTAAGCCAGTTACGAAAACGAAAGCGATCGAAAGATGCAAACAATTAAGTGGTAAAACTGGGTATCTTCACACTGGCCATTGCTTAATCGACTTAAGACAAGGAATTGAGCTAAGTGAGCGGTCAACAGCAATGGTGCAGTTTGCTCAGATGACTGATGATGAGATTATCGATTATGTTGATTCAGATGAGCCACTTAATGTTGCTGGAGGATTTACCCTCGATGGATTAAGTGCGCCATTTATTACAAAAATAGAGGGTGATCCCAGTGGAATCATTGGCTTATCACTACCTTTATTACGCAAGATGATTATCTCCCTTGGCTATAGCTGGCCTGAACTTAAGAATAAGTAATTTTTTAGGATAAGTTTGCCTTATGAGCAAGTTGTATAAAGACCCGATTGGCACAGCTGAAAAAGCTGCAAAAGTAATTGCAAAAATTACTGGCAAAGAAAAGCATGACGTGGCACTTGTCATGGGTTCTGGTTGGATCTCAGCTGCTGATGCACTGGGCACCCCAACTCATGAATTTGCTGTAACTGAGTTACCTGGATTTCCAGCGCCAACTGTTGCAGGTCACGGCGGGAAGTTACGCTCTTACCGATTATCAAATGGCTCTAACGCCCTAGTTTTCTTAGGCCGTACTCACTTTTATGAAGGACTTGGCATGGAACCTGTAGCCCACGCAGTTAGAACTGCAGTTAAGGCAGGGTGTAACAATATTGTTCTCACAAATGCATGTGGTGGAATAAATACTGATTATAAAGTTGGTCAACCGGTTTTGATTAAAGACCACATCTCACTAACTGCAGCTTCACCTTTAATTGGTGCAGATTTTGTTGATCTAACCGATTTATACAGCAAGAGATTGAGGCAAATTGTTAAGGATGAAGATCCCTCTTTAGCAGAGGGTGTATATGTTCACTGGCGAGGGCCGTCATATGAGACGCCGGCGGAAATTCGAATGATGCGAGGCTTGGGAGCTGACTTAGTTGGAATGTCCACAGTCCCAGAGGCAATTGCTGCACATGCACTAGGTGCACAAATACTTGCTATCTCTTTGGTCACTAACGCTGCAGCAGGTGTAACCGGAGAAAAATTAAATCATGCTGAGGTGATCGCTGCAGGTAAAGCTGCTGCAGATAAAATGGGAAATCTGTTGGCAAAGGTTTTACCGAAGTTGTGATCTCAAATCAATTAAGGGTTGAAGTTCAAGAGTGGATTGATAATGACCCCGATAAAGAAACTGCTCAACAATTAAGTGATTGGTTAAAACAAGGCAACTCTAAAGAGTTAGAGCGTTGCTTTTCAGGTTTCTTGCAATTTGGCACAGCAGGTTTGAGAGGTCCGATTGGACCAGGACCTTCATGTATGAACCGAGCTGTTGTTAGCAGAACTGCAACAGGAATTGTTGAGTTCATGAAGAAAAATCACCTAACTTCAGCTGTAATCGGGCGAGATGCTCGCCATGGTTCAGATCAATTCTCGCAAGATAGTGCTGAGATATTCTCTGGTGCTGGGATAAAAACATATGTATTACCAAGAGCACTTCCCACGCCAGTATTAGCCTTTGCCGTAAATAAACTTAAAGTTGATGTGGGAATAATGGTTACTGCCAGCCATAACCCAGCAACTGACAATGGTTACAAGGTTTACTTGGGAGGGTTATTAGATGGGATCAATTACCGCGGCTCCCAGATAATCCCACCAGTAGATGCTGAGATATCCAACCTAATTGCACAGGCAGACAAGGATCCAAAAAGGTCTCAAGAATTTCAAACTGTTAATGAGTCAGTAATTGATGATTACATCTCATCTGTTGCAGCACTTGCTACTACTGAAAACAATTTAAAGGTTGTCTACACCCCACTACATGGCGTTGGCGCTGAGACTTTTATTGAAGTTTTTAAGAGAGCTAGATTTGCTTCCCCAATACTTGTTAGTGAACAGGTTACACCTGACCCAAACTTTCCCACTACGCCATTTCCAAACCCAGAGGAGTCAGGTTCTATGGATATGGCGCTGGAGTATGGAAAGAAAAACAAAGCCGATGTAGTTATCGCAAATGATCCTGATGCTGATCGATGTGCAATTGCAGTTGTTAACCCACAAGGTCTCTGGCAAGTACTCCGTGGTGACGAAGTAGGGATCCTACTAGGCGACTACTTGATTAATAAAAGTTCAACTTTAAATACGTCGATAGCAAACTCACTTGTTTCCTCTTCCTTGCTGGGCAAAATTGCTAATAAGCATGGCTTAAAATTTGGAGAAACCTTAACTGGGTTTAAATGGATATCAAAGATAGATAATTTACTTTTTGGCTATGAAGAGGCCCTTGGATATTGTGTTGATCAAAAAAATGTCAATGATAAAGATGGAATTAGTGCTGCTCTAATTCTTGTTCAGATAGTAAATGAGTTAAAAGCAAATGGTCAATCAATATTTGATTACCTTGAAAAACTAGGAAATGAATATGGATTTCATAGAACTGATCAAATTTCTATTAGGGTGACAAATCTTAATGAAATTGATGACTTGCTTAAAAAAGTTACCACTACCCCGCCCCAGACACTTTTAAATAATGCACTTAAATCTTATGAGAATTTGAGTGAATCTAAAGTTATGCCAACTGTTGGAGTTCGATTGAATTATGAGAATGGGATTAGAGTAATCATCAGACCAAGTGGAACAGAACCAAAACTCAAATGCTATATAGAGGTGATTTCTTCAACTAAAAATGAGGCAGAGAACTTGATCTCGCAATTAAAGCAGGCTTTGACTAAAGTACTCTCATGATTATCGATGGCAGCGAAACCTCGCTTCGTAAATTTCTCTCTGATTTACCTCCTGTCGATCAAGTAGGAGCTGAAGCGCGCGCTGGCATGCTTGCCACCCGAAGTATTAAAACTACTAGCAAAGCATGGGCGATTGATATGGCTATCAGTATGGTTGATTTAACTACGCTAGAAGGAGCAGATACACCTGGCAAAGTTAAATCACTCTGCGCCAAAGCGGTTAGACCTGATCCAAATGATTTAACAGTTCCATCAGTTGGCGCAATCTGTGTTTACAACGATATGGTGAAAATTGCGCGCACCGAATTAGATGCCATCGGCGGAGAATCAATTCCTGTAGCAGCGGTAGCGACTGCATTTCCATCGGGTAGGGCTTCACTTGCAGTAAAGAAACTTGATACGCAAGATGCCATCGATGCTGGTGCTAATGAAATTGATATGGTGATTGATCGCGGTGCTTTTTTATCTGGCCAGCTTTATCAAGTATTTGAGGAGATTCAAGTTATTAAACAGATCTGCGGGGATAAGGCACACTTAAAGGTAATTCTAGACACTGGAGAATTAGTAACTTACGATAATGTCAGAAAAGCTTCCTACCTGGCAATGCTTGCAGGAGCAGACTTTATTAAAACTAGCACTGGAAAAGTTGCACCTGCTGCTACTGCGCCAGTAGTACTGGTTATGTTAGAGGCCGTGCGTGACTACTTCACCTTGACTGGAAAGAAAATTGGCGTTAAACCAGCCGGTGGTATTCGAACTACTAAAGATGCTATTAAACAGTTAGTACTAGTCAAGGAAACAGCTGGAGATCAATGGCTTACTCCAGATCTGTTTAGGATTGGGGCCAGCGCCTTATTAAATGATCTACTAATGCAGCGGATGAAGTTACGTACCGGGCACTACGCTAGTGCCAACTACGTAACTGTTGATTAGGAGCCTTATGAGCGAATTTGATTACGCCAGCGCACCTGAATCAAAAGCGATTGCAAATATCGCTTCAAATTACGGTTTATTTATCGGCGGGAAATTTGTAGAGCCAAAACAGGGCAAGAGTTTTAATACCTTCAATCCAGCGACTGAAGAGTTGCTTTCCAAAATTGGCTATGCCGATAAAACGGATATTGATGCTGCTGTAAAAAGTGCCAGACTCGCTTACACAAGAGTGTGGTCGAAGATGCCCGCGAAAGAAAGAGGTAAGTACCTCTACCGTATTGCTCGAATTATGCAAGAGCGTGCACGAGAGTTTGCCGTAGTTGAAACCTTAGATAATGGAAAACCAATTAGGGAGTCACGAGATACTGATATCCCATTAGCAGCAGCTCATTTTTTCTATCATGCAGGTTGGGCAGATAAGTTGGAGTACGCTGGATTTGGCAATAAACCAAAGCCTCTTGGTGTTGTCGGACAGATAATTCCTTGGAATTTTCCCCTGCTGATGCTTGCCTGGAAAATAGCACCAGCACTAGCTGCTGGTAATACTGTTGTATTAAAGCCTGCCGAGACCACACCACTTACTGCTTTGCTATTTGCGCAAGTTTGTCAGCAAGCTGGAGTTCCAGAGGGTGTTGTAAATATTGTGACTGGAGATGGTGTAACTGGTGCAGCACTGGTTAACCATACAGACGTAAATAAGATTGCATTTACTGGATCAACCGATGTTGGCAAAGCAATTGCTAGATCAATTTCGGCAACTAAGAAAACTGCCACGTTAGAGCTAGGTGGTAAAGCTGCTAACTTAGTTTTTGAAGATGCAGCCATTGACGAAGCTGTTGAAGGAATTGTTAATGGAATTTTCTTCAATCAAGGCCATGTTTGCTGCGCAGGCTCTCGCTTGATAGTTCAAGAAAATGTTGCAGATGAGATTCTAGAGAAGTTAAAGAAGCGAATGAGCTTAATTAGAGTCGGTGATCCAATGGATAAGAACACTGATCTGGGTGCAATTAATTCCAAGGAGCAATTAAACAAGATCCATGAAATTTCAAACTCTGGTGATGCCGAAGGGGCAAATAGATGGTCACCTGAGTTAAAACTTCCTAGTAAGGGATATTGGTACCCACCTACTATTTTCACTGGCGTATCACAATCGCATCGAATTGCTAGAGAAGAAATCTTCGGTCCAGTTTTATCAGTCCTTACATTTAGAACCCCAGGTGAAGCAATTGAGAAAGCCAACAACAGTATGTATGGCTTATCTGCTGGCATCTGGAGTGATAAAGGGGCAAAGATTCTTTGGGCGGCAAGGCAATTAAAAGCTGGTGTAATTTGGAGCAACACATTTAATAAGTTTGACCCAGCAAGTCCATTTGGTGGCTATAAAGAGTCTGGTTGGGGTCGTGAAGGTGGCCGACATGGGTTAGCTGGTTACCTAGCATCTGAAGCAAAGGTCAGTAAATGAGCCGCATTGATATAAATAAAACTTACAAGCTTTTTATTGGCGGTGCATTTCCTAGAAGTGAGTCAGGACGTGTCTATGAGGTTAAGGGTTCTGATAAGAAATTCCTTGCAAACCCAGCATTAGCTTCTAGAAAAGATTTAAGAGATGCAGTTGTTGCTGCAAAGTCAGCTCAAGCAGGTTGGGCAGGAGCAACTGCTTTTAATCGAGGTCAAATTCTTTACCGTATTGCTGAAATCATGCAGGGCAGAAGCGAACAGTTTGTTGAAGAAATATCTGCACTAGAGGGTGTGACTAGTAAAGTTGCAAAACTTCAGATAGAAGAGGCAATTGATACTTGGGTTTGGTACTCAGGTTGGTGTGACAAGTTATCTTCTATTGCAGGTTCACAAAATCAAGTCTCTGGTCCGTTTTATAACTTTACAACCCCAGAGTCACTAGGTGTGGTCGCGATATTTGCAGAATCAAAACCATCACTTCTTGGCGCGGTAAGAACTCTTGCGCCAGTCTTGGCAGGTGGAAATTCAACAGTGTTGATCGCTAGTGAAGCTTATCCACTACCTGCAATAACTTTGGGTGAAGTACTTGCAACAAGTGATATTCCGGCAGGTGTTGTAAATATCCTGACTGGAAAAACCTCTGAACTTTACCCATGGGTTGGTTCACATATGGAAATTGATGGTGTTGATGTGGCTGGATTGAGTAAAAAACAAGAGGAAGAGTTGAGGCTAGTAGGCGCTGATAATTTAAAGAGAATTGCCAGATTTTCGGCTATCAACCATCCAGAGCGTATTTTAAGTTTTATGGAGCAAAAAACTATCTGGCACCCAATTGGAATTTAACTACTCAGCTGAGATAGCTAAGTAGGCTGGCTTAACAACCTTTTCAATAATCTCAAGCCGTTCTTCAAATGGAATAAATGAACTCTTGAGTGCATTAACTGTTACGCGTTGTAAATCAACAAACTTCCAGTCAAAGGATTTGACGCATTGAGTCATTTCATTGCTCATAGAAGTGTTACTCATTAATCGATTATCAGTATTCAAAGTGACCCTAAACCTTAATTTAGAAAGTATGCCAATTGGATGCTCAGCATAAGTTTTAGCAGCACCAGTTTGAAGATTTGAGGTAGGACAAAGCTCAAGTGGAATTCTACGATCGCGTACATAGGATGCAAGCAATCCTAATTTTGGCTTATCTGCTGAAAAGTCAATGTCATCAATAATTCTTACGCCATGACCTAGCCGCTCTGCGCCACAAATTTGAATAGCCTCCCAAATTGAAGGTAATCCATATGCCTCACCAGCATGAATAGTAAAGTGGGCATTTTCTTTTCGCAGGTACCCAAAAGTATCTATTTGATTCGTAGGGGGAAAGCCATCCTCAGGACCTGCGATATCAAATCCAACAACACCTTTATTTCGGTACTTAACTACTGCAACAGCAGCTTCTTGAGAGCGATTGTTTTGTCTCATTCCGCAAAGCAATGATTCAACTCTTATCTTATTTCCCTCTTTTGCAGCTTCTGCCACTCCTTGTTTATATCCTTCAAGTGTTGCTTCAACCACCTGATCAATACTTAAACCTTGCTCAGTGAATAACTCAGGAGCGCCTCTTATCTCTGCATAAACCACACCATCTCGCGCTAAATCAATGGCACATTCTCGAGCTACTTGAATTATCGCCTCTTGCGTTTGCATAACCGCAATAGTGTGAGAAAAAGTCTCTAGGTATCGAACTAGGGAGTGAGAGTTACATGACTCTTCAAACCATTCGGCTAATTTTTTAGGATCTTGCGTAGGAAGTTTTTTGTAACCCATTTTTTGTGCAATTTCAATTATTGTCTCCGGGCGCAGCCCGCCATCTAAGTGATCGTGTAGGAGTGCTTTGGGCAATCTTTTAATCTGATCAACTGATGGTGTATTACTTAATGACACTTAACCCTCAATCCGTTCAATAACCAATGGTAATCGCTTAACTTCATCATCCTTACCACCTATTTGATATCCACCAGTTAATACCTCAATAGCTCTATTAAATCTGTCGGGTTCATCGGTATGCAATGTCAAAATTGTTTGGTCTTTTACAACTAAATCTCCAGGCTTTGCATGAATTTCAATTCCAGAACCAAGTTGCAACATCTCTCCTTGCTTTTGTCGACCCGCACCCAATCGCCAAGCAGCAACGCCAACCTTCAAGGCATCTAGCGTTAGTAATTTCCCAGAAGAGTTAGCTTTAATTTCCATCTTTTCCTTAGCAACCGGCAATGGTGCTTGGTTATCACCGCCTTGAGCTGAAATCATTTTGCGCCAAACATCCATAGCCATGCCATTTTTCAGCGCTTCTTCAGGAGTTACTTTGGGTTTAATTCCTACTGCATCTAGCATTTCATGTGCAAGCAAGAGCGTAAGTTCAACTACATCACTTGGGCCACCGCCAGCTAACACCTCCAAAGTTTCTCTTATTTCAAGGGCGTTTCCAGCTGTTAATCCAAGTGGCACATCCATAGCTGTTACTAATGCCCTAGTTTTTACCCCTGCATTTTTTCCTAAATCAACCATTGTTCTTGCCAACAAAGCTGCATCCTTTGGATCACTCATGAATGCGCCAGAACCAGTTTTCACATCAAGAATTAATGCACCAGTTCCTTCAGCGATTTTCTTGCTCATAATTGATGATGCGATTAAAGGAATGGCTTGCACAGTACCTGTTACATCTCGTAGTGCATATAATTTTTTATCAGCCGGTGCTAACCCTGCACCAGCGGCACAAATTACAGCTCCGCAATCTTGAATTACTTTTAGCATCTGTTCATTGGAAAGGTTTGCTTTCCAACCTTTAATAGATTCTAATTTATCTAACGTACCGCCGGTATGTCCTAATCCCCTGCCTGATAATTGCGGGACTGCAGCCCCACAAGCTGCAACTAGTGGTGCAAGTGGCAGTGTAATTTTATCTCCAACACCACCTGTTGAATGCTTATCTACTGTTGGACGATCAAGCATCGACCAATTCATTTTCTCGCCACTTTCAATCATGGCTTGGGTCCATCTAGAAATTTCTCGATTATTCATTCCGTTCAATAAAATGGCCATTAAAAGTGCTGACATTTGTTCGTCAGCGATTACTCCGCGAGTGTATGCATCGACAGTCCAATCAATTTGCTCATTACTTAATTCAAACTTGTCGCGCTTTGCTGAAATTATTTCGACTGCAGCAAACTTTTCACTCATTTTAGATTCTCAGGGCCAAATGCCCACGGCAATAAATATGACAAGGGCTTTGGACCATCAAGTGTCATAAAAAGCATTTCATTGCCACCATGTTCAAATAATAATTGGCGACAACGACCACATGGGGACAGATAATCTCCATTACTATCAACACAAACTACTGCAACTAACTTACCGCCGCCGGTAGCAGCTAGCGAGGAAACTAATCCACATTCAGCACAGAGCCCAACGCCATAACTGGCATTCTCACTATTGCACCCAACTACAACACGACCATCTGAAACTAAGCCAGCCACTCCCACTTTAAAATTAGAGTACGGCGCATAAGCATTCTTCATCACCTCTTTAGCAGAGAAATGTAGTTCTTCCCAATTGATATTCATTGCCTTATTCTCCTATGAATTTGTAATGAATTTTACCGAAAAAGGATGAAGTTTCTTCAGCGCCTGGAGCCCAGATATGTGCTGCCAAGCCAGTTACAACTCAAGCTTGAGCAATGTGTAGTAGCCAATAAACCAATCTTGCTTACAGGGCATACACCCAAAGTTAATGGCACCTAATTCAAATCATTGGTGAAACAAAATATCGTGCCCGAATTGTTCTAGTTGTGCCGTAATTTCTAACTTA
>CAMCVO010000007.1 GCA_945881945.1 Bifidobacterium breve | reverse complement strand
TTTCGGTATTGCATGTCAGTTAATCGCGCCCCACCTTTTCCAGTTGGTAATGTTGCAGGAATCAAGTCGTAGCTATTTAAACGAGCTATTTCTTCAGCGAAATCTGCAAAGTTAATCAAATCCGGCCTCCAGGTAGGAACTTCCACAGTTAGAAGATCCCCATTACCAGCTACCTTGCAGCCAATCAGATTTAGGGCATTTTTTGCCTGTTTAGGTGTATATGAAAACCCTAGGTATTGAGAAATTTTTGATAGCGATATCTTCATTTTGCGATTTTTGATAGGTAAACCTGCATAAGAAGTTCCAACATATTTTGCATCAGCTAAATCGACAAGCAATTGAGCTGCTCTAGCGGAAGCTATTTCAGCCAATGCTGGATCAGTATTACGCTCGATCCTTCGAGAAGCTTCACTGGATAAGTTATGCGATCTTGAGTTGCGAGAAATACTTAACGGATCAAAATGAGCCGCTTCCAAAGCAATTTTGGTTGTCAAGGTTGATACTTCAGATGCTAACCCACCCATAGTTCCAGCCAAAGCCAAGGGAGTTTTTGCATCAGCAATTAGCAAATTATCAGGATTTAATTTTCGATCCATCTTATCTAGAGTGGTCAACTGATTGAATTTTCCAGCCCTGACTACCCTTAATCCCCCCATAATATATTTTGCATCAAAGGCGTGCAATGGTTGACCAAGCTCTAACATTACATAATTTGTAATATCAACCGCCAACGAAATAGACCTCATGCCAGATTTTTCAATTCGTCTTCGCATCCATAACGGAGCATTTTTCTTAACATTCACTTGCTCTAAAGTTCTAATGTAGATTTGATCTGCGCCTGATTTATCCTCTATTTTCACATTTATTGCATTTGGATTCTTGCCTTTTCCAAACTTCTTAGCAATCTTAGGGTCGGCAGGATCTACATATTTGAGTTGTAGTGAACCAGCTAACTCCCGAGCCAATCCCCTAATCGACATCGCATATCCACGATCAGGATTAACTGAGATATCAAAAATTATATCGTTGACCTCTAAAAGTGCAATGGCGTCTTGGCCAATCTTACCCTCTTGCAAAACGATAATTCCCTCATGATCATCACTAATGCCAATTTCCTTAGCTGAGCAAATCATTCCATCACTAACTTTGCCATAAGTTTCCCTGGCTGAAATTTTAAAGTCTCCTGGAAGTACAGCTCCTGGCAAAGCCACCACAACTAGGTCATTAACCTTAAAATTACGTGCACCACAAATCACATAACGTGTTTTTTTCTCACCAACATCTACGCCCACAAATCTAATAGGTTTCTTGTGTCCAGATAACTCCTCAATTGAAACAACTTTGCCCACTACCAAAGGTCCTTTTAAGTCCAATCCCTGTTCATCAATACTTTCAACTTCAAAACCAACCTTTACAAAGGCCTGTGAGATTTGCTCAGAGTTGATTTTGGGCGGCAGGGCCACAAACTCTTGCAACCAACTTAAGGGGACTTTCATTTCTTACCTACACCAAAACTCTGCGAAAAACGAACATCACCCTCAACAATGTCATGCATATCTGTGATGCCATGTTTGACCATCAATGTTCTTTCCAATCCCATGCCAAAAGCAAAACCTGAATACTTCTTCGTGTCTACTCCGCATGCATCCAAAACCTTGTGATTTACCATTCCACATCCACCCCATTCAATCCAGCGGCCATTGAAGAAAACATCTACCTCAGCAGAAGGCTCTGTGAAAGGGAAAAAACTTGGACGTAATCGTGTTTTAACTTGCTCACCAAATATAGATTTAGCAAAGAAATCTAAAGTTCCTTTTAAGTCACCCATAGTTATATTCACATCAATAACCAAACCTTCAACCTGATGAAAAACTGGAGTATGAGTGGCATCTAATTCATCAGCGCGATATGTCTTACCTGGACAAATCACATAAATTGGCGGCTTCTCATTGAGCATAGTTCTGATTTGTACAGGAGAGGTGTGGGTGCGCAATACCAATTTAGATTCAAGTGGCTCGACAAAAAAAGTATCTTGCATCGTTCTAGCAGGGTGATCAGCTGGAATATTTAGCGCATCAAAGTTCAGCCATTCGGCTTCAAGCTCTGGGCCTTCAGCCACTTTGTAGCCCAAACCGATAAACAGATCATTGATCTCATTGGTCAAGATTGTTAATGGATGTAAACCACCTTTGAGTGTTCTCCTGGCAGGCAAAGTTACATCAACTTTTTCAGTAAGCAACATTTGAGCATCTCGCAACTCAGATAACTTGGCACTTTTTTGCTCAAAAGCTTGATTAACCTCAGCACGGGCTGATCCCACTATTTTACCGAATTGCGCACGAAGTGTTTGGTCAACATTTCCTAGAGCTTGATTTGCTTTAGCTAGGGCAGATTTATCGCCAACATAATCAATCTTTACTTGCTTCAATCCATCTAGATCAGCAGCTGATTCAATGGCTCGAAGTGCTTGCGCCAAATCCTCGGCGATTTTGTTCTGATCCAACGACATAATCGTCTTATTCTATAAGGACAAACCTACAGAATGCAGCACAATTGCCGCTGCGCTTGCAACATTTAATGATTCAGCAAAGCCTTTCATCGGAATCGCCACCGTTGATATCTGACTTGGCAGATCTGGCAGGCCACGGGCTTCGTTACCAAAAATCCAAGCTGACGGTTTACTTGAATTTTTAGCAACAAAAGCTGAATCAAAAAGCTCCTTACCATCACCAGTTAAAGCAAAAAGTGAAATTCCATTTTCATTGGCTCCCGCAATAAATTCATTAATATCCACATCACTGACCACTGGTATATGCCAGAGAGATCCAACGGTGGCGCGAACAGTTTTAGGATTGAATACATCCACACTCTCATTTGAAAACACAACTGCATCAAAGCCAGCAGCATCAGCGCTTCGAATAACTGTACCTGCATTACCTGGATCTTGAATCTGCCAAAAGAAAGCAATTTTTTTAGGCATCAACTTCCAGAGATCTTGTACCTTTAAAGTTTTGGTTGAGACCAAAGCAATAATCCCCTGTGGTGATTCTGAATCTGCCATAGCGTTCATTACTTGATCGGAAACCATAATCAATTCGTGTTTTTGTAAAACCGCAGTATCAACAGATGCTGCTAGTTTGCTCATTCCTAGTTCAGTTACATAAACTCGTTTAACTGCTAAACCTTCAGCTAGTTTGGAATTAAGTGCCTCACGAACTGCCTGAATGCCCTCGGCAATAAAGGCGTTTTCCAGCTCTCGATTTTTCTTGCCTCTAGAACCAGTAAGAGCCTTAACTCGCTCAATGTGAGGCGAATTAAGGCTCGTAATGTTTTCCATCTCTAGTTAGTTAATTAGAGATTAATTAAGCGGTTACAACATTCTTGCGAGCGATCTCTACTAATTTAGAGAACGCAGCAGGATCATTAGTTGCAAGCTCAGACAGAACACGACGATCAACTTCAATACCAGCTGTCTTTAACCCTTGGATTAACCGGTTGTAAGTCATACCGTTTGCACGAGCGGCTGCATTGATGCGTTGAATCCAAAGCCGACGGAAGTCACCTTTTTTATCTTTACGATCATTAAATGCATAAACAAGTGAGTGAGTTACCTGCTCTTTTGCCTTAGAAAAAAGGCGAGAACGTTGACCACGATATCCAGCTGCACGTTCTAAAGTTGTTCGGCGTTTTTTCGCCGCGTGAACACCGCGTTTTACTCTAGCCATTTATCTCTCCCTTACTTCAAACCGAGCATGCGCTTAGCAGCAAATGCGTTAGGCGCTTTAGCGGTCACATCACCAGTTAGGCGACGAGTTAATCTCGAAGATTTGCGTTCAAGCAGGTGGCGTTTACCAGCACGCTCATGCATGATTTTTCCAGAACCAGTAACGCGAAAACGTTTTTTCGCACCACTGTGTGTTTTCATCTTTGGCATTTCTTACCTCCAGTTGAATTACTAATAAATCTATTTTGGTACGGCTTGCGCTTTTGGAGCCGCTTTCTTTGCAGACCCAGGCTTCTTAGCCGGTCCTAGTACCATTGTCATATTGCGTCCTTCTTGCTTTGGCACAAACTCAACAAGTGATACTTCGGCTAGCTCTTCAGCAAGCTTTTGCAACAACCGATAACCCATCTCAGGGCGAGATTGCTCTCGACCTCGGAACTGAATCGTTACCTTCACCTTGTCGCCACCTAACAAAAATCGTTCAATATGATTGCGCTTTGTCTCGTAATCATGTGGTTCGATATTTGGTCGAAGTCGCATCTCTTTCACAACAATATGTGTTTGATTTTGCCGTGCTTCCCGTGCTTTTTGTGCAATTTCGTACTTATACTTTCCGAAATCCATTATTTTGCAGACCGGAGGATTTGCATCGGGTGATATCTCCACGAGATCTAAACCGATCTCTTCGGACAACTTGACCGCTTTATCTATTGCAGTTACGCCAAGCTGTTCACCGTCATAGCCAATCAACCGAACTTCAGGAACGCGAATTCGATCATTGATACGTGGTTCTGTGCTGATAACTTCTCCTTGCCGTTTCGCTAGATTATTGAGACATTGCACAAGCGAAAACAGCCGCGCTTCTAAAGAAGCAACCAGTTCGCCGAAGCGAAGTAGGTGGGAGCGTATGCATCCACTTGATGGTCAAATCATACCCAGGAAGGGAGTAGATACTAAAACTGAGCGTGGAGCTGGCACAAATTGTAGAAAATATGTGAAAAACTCACAGTAATCTACCAGTTTTTTGCCCGAGCAGTTCTATTCTTTTTATTTAGCGCCTACCCCCTTAGGGCCTGAAAGCTACCTCTTCAAAATTGAAGTAGGTATAACAATTAAGGAGTATCAATGCTTAGTTGGAAACTTCATGGAAATGGTAAACAAATACAACCAGGTGAGGTTGTATCAACAGATGAACGTCTCTCATGGCCTAGAACCTTCGGTATGGGAATTCAACATATTGCGGCAATGTTTGGTGCAACCTTTTTGGTACCAATTATTACTGGATTCTCTCCGACTACCACACTGTTTTTCTCAGGTATCGGAACTTTGTTGTTCATCATTATTACGCAGAATAAATTACCGAGTTACCTTGGTTCATCTTTTGCATTTTTAGCCCCAGTAGCAGCGGCTAAAACGTCAGGTGGTATTCCGGCCGCTCTAGGTGGAATAGTTGCTGCAGGTGTTTTGCTTGCCTTAGTTGGTTTTATAGCAAAAGCTGCTGGTACTGGATGGATAGATACACTATTGCCACCAGTGGTAACAGGCACCATTGTTATGGTTATTGGATTGAATCTTGCTGGTGCTGCGAAAAATGATTTTATGATGGGACAGCAACTTGGATTGATAACGCTACTTTCTATCGGATTGATTTCAGCGTTCTTCCGCGGATTCTTAGGAAGAATAAGCATTTTTGCCGGACTAGTTATTGGTTATGTAGTTGCGGCGATAATGGGAGATGTGGATTTCTCAGGCGTTACCGCAGCTAAATGGGTGGCGATGCCAACATTCACCTCCCCTACCTTCGACAGCAGCGCAATGCTGTTGTTCCTTCCAGTTGTTTTAGTTTTGATAGCCGAGAACGTTGGGCATGTTAAAGCGGTAGCAGCTATGACTGGTAAGAATTTAGATGATCAGGTTGGTAATGCATTGATTGCTGACGGTGCTGCAACCACACTTGCTGGCTTAGGTGGCGGTTCTGGTACTACTACTTACGCCGAGAACATCGGCGTGATGGCAGCAAGTCGGGTTTACTCAACATTGGCTTACATCTTTGCTGGTGTTGGAGCAATCTTATTAGCACTTTCACCAAAATTCGGTGCTGTGCTTTCCGCAACTCCAGCTGGAGTAAAGGGTGGTGTCACTGTTGCTCTTTTTGGAATGATTGGTGTACTTGGCGCAAGAATTTGGATTGATGGCCGAGTTGATTTTGCAAATCCAATCAATCTTTATATCGCCGCTTCGTCATTGATCATCGGCATTTCAGCTATTGCTTGGATACGTGGCGATTTCACATTCAGTGGAATTATCAATTCAACGGTGCTAGCGGTTTTTGGGTATCAAATACTCACCCGAATCGCTAAAGCTAGAGGAACCACTAAATAACTTCATACCTAATGAGGTGGCTCACAAACGGTGAGCCACCTCATTTTTTTCTCGCTATATTTTGGTTTACCATCTAATATCACGGTATGAAGAAACCTAAAGAAGTTACTCAATCAATAACCACAGCCCAATCAGGGTTGACTATTGATCAATCAGCGAGGCAACGACGCTATTTCATATCCATGATGATCAGAACTGTTTGTTTCATTCTCACAGTTGTGCTGCCAAGTCCATATCGCTGGATAGCACTTTTTGGCGCAGTCACATTGCCTTACATTGCTGTAATCGCGGCCAATGCTGGTCGTGAAACTATCAAGAAGGACGCAATCTTTACTCCAAAGCAAAAAGGGTTAAATTAGATCAGCTTGTAGATTTTGTCTCTCAAATAATTCAAAGTACAACCCTTTGTTTGCAACCAGTTCCTCATGGTTACCACGTTCAACGATTTGACCACCATCCAGCACCAGTATTTGATCGGCTTGGATAATGGTGGATAGTCTATGAGCAATAACGATACTAGTTCTACCTATCAACGCATCTTTCAACGCTAACTGCACTAATGCTTCATTTTCTGAATCCAGATGCGCTGTAGCCTCATCAAGAATCACCAAGCTTGGTTGCTTTAGTAACAATCTGGCAATTGCAAGACGTTGTTTTTCACCACCTGATAGGCGATGTCCACGCTCACCAACAACTGTATCTAACCCATTTGGCAAGCTTTCTATAAAGCTCCAAATTCGAGCTGCGCTACATGCAGATTCGAGCTCTTGCAAACTGGCATCATTCTTTGCATACAAAAGGTTTTTTCGAATCGTGTCATGAAACATGTGAGAATCTTGAGTAACTACTCCGATCACATTTCTCAAGGATTTTATGGTGCTGTTGCGAATGTCCTCATTATTGATAAGAATCCGCCCGGCTGTAACATCGTATAACCGTGGTATCAATGAACTTATCGTGCTCTTACCAGCACCAGAGGGTCCAACAATTCCAGTGAGGGTGCCTGGCTTGACCGTAAAAGAAACATTTTTCAATGTTTGTCCTGTAACGGCAATCTCTGGTTTGGCTGCCATTTCAAGAGATGCTAGTGATATCTCTTCAGCTTTTGGATAAGTGAAAGACACATTCTCGAAAGTTAGCTCTGGTTGATCAGTACTCAACACTTTAGCATTAGGCAGATCTACCACCATTGGCTGCAAATCTAACACTTCAAACACCCTCTCAAAAGAGACTAAAGCACTCATTACATCCACTCGAACATTTGATAATGCTGTTAGTGGTCCATAAAGCCGGGCTAACAATGCAGTTATTGCCAGCAAGGTTCCGACAGTGATTTGTTGATCGATTGCTAATTGACCGCCAACACCATAAGCCACCGCGGTGGCTATAGCTGCGATTGAGGTTAAAGCAATAAAGAAAAGCCGGTTTAACAGGGCTATTGATATTCCTATATCTGCCACTTTGCGCGCTTTGGTCGAAAACTCCTTCTTCTCTCTTCCAGTATCTCCGTAAAGAGAAACTAAAAGGGCCCCAGAAACATTGAAGCGTTCCGTCATAGTTGCCGACATCGAAGCATTTATATCAAATGATTGGCGGGTATAACCTTGAAGTTTTCTTCCTACCCATTTAGTTGGGTACAAAAAAAGCGGTAGAAGCGTTAGTGAGATTAAAGTAATTTGCCAGGACAGGGTTAGCATTGTGATTGTTACTAAAACTAAACTTAGTACATTGCTAATTACACCAGATAAAGTTGATGTAAATGCTTGTTGAGCGCCAATAACATCTGAATTTAACCTTGAAATTAGAGCGCCTGTTTGAGTTCTAGTGAAGAAAGCTATCGATTGGCGTTGAACATGCTCAAAGATCATGCTGCGAAGATCATAAATCAAACCTTCACCAATCCGCGCGGAGAACCATCTACCAATCATGCTGAAAAGCGCATCCAGTAAGGCTATGACTCCAACAGCCAATGCCAGTTGAGTAACCAGCTCTGAATTCTTGGGGATGACACCTTCATCTATTAAGCGCCGCAATAAAAGCGGAGTGGCAACTATCAAGAGGGCATCAATCACCACAGTGATTAGAAAAAGTGAGAGCGAAATCTTGTATGGAATTGCAAAACTAGCGATTCGCTTTAAAGTACCAGGTTTTAATTTTTGATTTTTTACCGATGAATCCTGAGTCAAAGAACGAAATGACATCCAAGTTGAGTGCATTGACATAACTACACCCTAGCGAGTAAGAGCAAAAAACTTAAACAGTGAACCCAATCGAGCGTAACTGTTCTCTGCCATCATCAGAGATTTTATTTGGACCCCAAGGTGGTAGCCACACCCAATTAATTTTCACATCTGTTGTCAGATCTGCCAAAACTTGTCTTGTTTGATCTTCAATCACGTCTTGAAGTGGGCAAGCAGCAGAGGTAAGAGTCATATCAAGAGTTGCAACATTATTTTCATCCAACCGCATGTCATAAACTAAACCGAGATCAACCACATTAATACCTAATTCTGGATCAATAACATCTTTCATTGCCTCAGTGATATCATCAATTGTTGCACTCATAGGTTTATTCTACGCCATCACTTGTGTAGATGCGTCTTTAAAAGCCATCCAGCCCAAAAGCGCGCATTTAATTCTCGCTGGAAATTTAGACACACCCGCAAAGGCCACGCCATCTTCAAGCAATTCTTCATCGCCCTTGGATTGCCCTTTGCTTTGCATCAATTCCACAAAAGCTTCCAAAACTTTCATAGCCTGTTGATACTCCTTGCCTGACAACAGATCACTCATAACAGAGGTACTTGCCATTGATATTGAACAGCCGACTCCATCCCAAGTTATCTGTTTCACAAATCCATCTTTCATAGTGAGATTTAAAGTTACTTCGTCACCGCAACTTGGGTTGTTGTGATGGACTTGAATATCCTTTTCTGAGGAAAGACCTTTATTCAAAGGTGTCCGATAATGATCCAAAATTACCTCTTGGTAGAGTGAATCTAATTCCATTATTTAGAAACCTTAAAGTATTGCGTAACTTTCTCAACTGCTTTAAGCAAACTTGAAACATCCTCAGAACTGTTATAGAGATGAAATGAAGCTCGAGTGGTTCCTACTAGATTGAGTTTTTTCATCAGAGGCCAAGCGCAATGATGACCAGTTCTTACGGCGATTCCATATTGATCTAGTACCTGACCAACATCATGCGGGTGAACTCCGTCTACGGTAAATGAAACCACGCCTCCTCGATCTTTCATATCCAAAGGTCCAACAACGGTAACCTCTTTCATTTCCTTAAATCCAGCTAACAATTCTTCGGTAAGTTTGTGCTCATGTTGTGCAAGATTTGGCATTCCTATTTTGGTTAAGTAATCAACTGCTGCTGAAAGCCCAACTGCTTGCGCCATATTTGGTACGCCTGCTTCAAATTTTCTAGGAGTTTGTGCCCAAGTGGCCCCATCCATTGTTACTGAATCAACCATAGATCCGCCAAATATGGCTGGCTCTAGTTTTTCTAACAATTCAGACTTACCCCATAAGACACCGATACCAGTTGGACCCAATACCTTGTGGCCTGAAAATGCCAAGAAATCAACTCCTAATTGCTTCACATTCACAGCAAAATGTGGAACAGATTGACATGCATCTAGCACAACTAATGCACCAACATTGCGAGCAGCCTTAACAATGAGATCGATAGGTACTACAGTTCCAAACACATTGGATTGATGGGTGATTGCAACAATTTTAGTTTTGCTATTAATAACCTGATCGATATTTGAAAGATCGAGTCGACCACCGGCAGTGATTGATAACCAGGTTAATTTCGCTCCTGTTCGCTTGGCCAATTGCTGCCAGGGACTCAAATTTGCATGGTGCTCCATCTCGGTAACAACAATTTCATCACCTGGTTTAACCGCAATACCAGAATCTGGATTTCCGAATGAGGTAGCAAGAAAATTCAGCGACTCCGTTGCACTTTTTGTAAAAATCACCTCTGATGAAGCAGCACCAATGAATCGAGCCACATTTTCCCGTGCACTTTCATAAGCATCTGAGGCTTCTTCAGCTAGCAGATGTGCACCTCTGTGAACTGCAGCATTTTTAGTACGGTAGAAATCTGCTTCTGCCTGAATAACAACTTCTGGCTTCTGGGAGGTGGCACCGCTATCTAAATAGATTAAAGGATTTCCACCTCTTACAGAACGTGAAAATATCGGAAAATCCTTCTTATATACAGATAAATCAGCACTCATGAATTAGGCAGTTATGTACTCTGCATAACCCTTCTCTTCAAGTTTGTCCGCTAACTCAGGACCACCTTCTTCTACTATTTTTCCATTGGCGAACACATGGACGAAATCTGGTTTGATGTAACGCAAAATTCTGGTGTAGTGGGTTATCAACATAACACCAAGATCTGAGTTAGCTTTCACTCTGTTAACTCCTTCTGAAACAATCCTTAACGCATCTACATCAAGGCCAGAGTCAGTTTCATCAAGGATTGCGATTTTTGGTCTCAGCAATTCCATCTGTAAAATCTCATGACGCTTCTTCTCTCCACCAGAGAATCCTTCATTAACATTTCGTTCTGAAAAAGCGGTATCAATATTTAGTGAAGCCATCGCCTCTTTCACCTCACCAACCCAAGTTCTAACCTTTGGCGCTTCGCCTCGAATTGCAGTTACTGCAGTACGCAAAAAGTTAGATACTGAAACTCCCGGAACCTCAACTGGATACTGCATAGCTAGGAACAGTCCAGCCTTTGCTCGCTCATCAACGCTCATTTCAAGTACATCGACACCATCGAGGGTGACAGATCCACCGGTTATTAAATACTTTGGATGGCCAGCAATGGAGTACGCAAGTGTTGATTTACCAGAACCATTAGGCCCCATGATGGCGTGTGTCTCGCCAGATTTGATCGTGAGATCTACACCCCGAAGGATCTCTTTGTTTCCAGCATCTGTGACAACGCTGACCTGTAAGTTCTTTATCTCTAATACGCTCATTGTGTGCTCCTATTTACTCGGTGATAGTTAATTGATTGCCATTGCGTACAACTTTGAAAGTTTTCAATGGGGCTGTTGCTGGTGGTGTTAAAGCTTCTCCAGTGCGAAGATCAAACTCAGCCCCGTGAAGCCAACACTCTATTTTGCTTCCAGTGATCTCACCTTCAGATAATGAAGCCTCTGCATGAGTGCAGGTGTCGGCCACAGCAAATATATCTCCGCCGACCTTGGCAACGCAGACTTGAGTTCCATTAACCTCTACTGCAACTGGTTTTCCATCTACTAGGCTGTCAAAAGCTAAATCAGCCATCACTCGCCCACCTTTGCAAGTTCATCATCAATGCGTTGCATCAAACGATCTTCCAGATCCGAGCTTTTCAACTTACTAATAATTTCAGCAAAGAATCCGCGGATGACCAACCGTCTGGCAATATCTGCTGGAATCCCACGAGATTGCAGATAAAACAATTGTTCATCATCAAAACGACCTGTGGTGCTGGCATGGCCTGCGCCAACAATCTCACCCGTTTCAATCTCTAAATTTGGAACTGAATCTGCTCTAGCACCCTCAGTTAAAAGAAGATTTCGATTTAATTCATAGGTGTCTGTGCCGTCCGCACCTTTATGGATATAAACATCACCAATCCAAACGGTATGGGCCTCTTTGCCAGCCAACGCTCCTTTGTAATTAACTCTTGATTTAGCATTGGGAACATTATGATTGACATGGATGCGATGCTCTAGATGCTGCCCATCGGTGGCAAAATAAATACCATACAGATCGGCAAATGATCCAGCACCAGTAAATTCAACAGTCGGACTTATTCGAACCACTGAACCACCTACGGAAACTACATAAGATGTGAATTGCGCATCTTTGCTTACAATCGCATGATGTTGAGCTATGTGAACTGCTGATCTATCCCACTCCTGAAGTGAAATCAGATCCAATGAGGCGCCAGGCGAGAGATTAATTTCAATCTCTTCACCAATTTCACCTTTGCCGGTGTTCTCAATTACTACTGTACTTTTGCTATTCACACCCGCTTGGATCACTATCCGACTTACCTCAGGTGCGGATGAACAATTGCGAGATAGATAAATACTTTCAGTAAGTTCAAGATCCTTTGCGATAGTAAGAACTGAGACCTTCTTAACCTCTTGTCTAACACGGTTAGTGACAACATCGGTGCTGGTGTAAGAAGGTGGAAACTCTGATGCATCTGCTATTGCAAGCAGTACACCATTTGGCAGCTGGGCTTTTGCTGCAATAGAAATATGGTCCATTACCTTGGTGGAATTATCATGCAGTCCAGCTAAGCGCTTAAGTGGAGTAAATCGCCAAGCCTCTTCTCGACCTGTTGGAGTTAAGTAATTTGTCGCAAGTGCACTCATTAACCAACTGCACCTTCCATTTGTAGCTCAATCAAACGATTCAGCTCAAGGGCGTACTCCATTGGCAACTCTTTGGCTATCGGTTCAATAAAGCCACGAACGATCATCGCCATTGCTTCATCTTCGCCAAGTCCGCGAGACATTAAATAGAAGAGTTGGTCATCGCTAACCTTAGACACAGTTGCTTCATGCCCCATAGAAACATCATCCTCGCGAACATCTACATACGGGTATGTATCTGAGCGAGAGATTGTGTCAACCAAAAGTGCATCACACTTAACAGTGCTCTTGGAGTGATGTGCTCCCTTTTCAACCTTTACTAGTCCACGGTATGAGGTCCGGCCACCACCGCGCGCTACAGATTTAGAGATAATTGTTGATGAGGTGTAAGGAGCGGCATGCACCATTTTTGCACCAGCATCTTGATGTTGTCCTTCACCAGCAAAAGCTATTGAGAGCGTCTCACCCTTTGAATGAGGACCCATCAGCATTACAGCTGGATACTTCATGGTTACTTTGGATCCAATATTTCCATCAATCCACTCCATGGTGGCACCTTCAGCACAAGTTGCTCGTTTGGTAACTAAGTTATAAACATTGTTAGACCAGTTTTGAATCGTTGTATAACGAACTCGAGCATTCTTTTTCACAATAATTTCAACTACCGCTGAATGGAGTGAATCAGATGAATAAATTGGCGCAGTACATCCCTCAACATAATGAACATAGGAATCTTCATCAGCGATGATTAAAGTTCGCTCAAATTGACCCATATTTTCTGTGTTAATTCGGAAATATGCCTGTAATGGGATATCCACCTTTACACCCTTTGGTACATAGATGAATGAACCACCAGACCACACCGAGGTATTCAATGCAGCAAATTTGTTATCACCAACTGGGATTACAGTTCCAAAGTACTCTTTGAACATATCTTCATGGGTGCGAAGTGCGGTATCGGTATCTAAGAAAAGCACTCCCTGTTTCTCTAAATCCTCGCGAATTGAATGGTAAACAACCTCAGATTCATACTGAGCTGCTACACCAGCAACTAATCGTTTCTTCTCAGCCTCTGGTATGCCAAGACGATCGTAAGTATTCTTAATATCATCTGGTAGATCTTCCCAAGATGTAGCTTGTTTTTCAGTTGATCGTACAAAGTATTTAATTGTGTCAAAGAAAATACCACTTAAATCTGAACCCCAACTTGGCATCGGCTTCTTATCAAAAAGACTTAATCCCTTCAGCCGCATATCTAGCATCCACTGCGGTTCGTTCTTCTTTGATGAGATATCTCGAACTACCTCTTCATTCAAACCTCGTCTGCTATTTGACCCCGCATCATTCTTATCTGACCAGCCGTACTCATACTTGCCAATACCATCTAGTTCTGGATGAGCGATTTGGGTCATTATCGTGCTCCTTCTTTTATTCTTGATTTTGAGTATGGGGTAAGACTGTTTGGGATGAAGGTGGTGCAAACACCATCACCATGTGCAATAGTAGCTAAACGTTGCACGTGAGTTCCCAAGATCTCAGAAAACGCCTTTGTTTCGGCCTCGCATAATTGTGGAAACTCAGATGCCACATGAGCAATTGGGCAATGGTGTTGACAGACCTCCTCGCCATTTCCTAATTTGTCAGATGTCGCTGAGTATCCCTCTTTAGTTAGAAGCTTTGCCAGAGATTTGCTCTTCTCTAAAAGTGATTTATTTGAATTTTTAATTGCATCCCCTTTTCGAACCAAATCATCAGCCCTTGAGGTTGCAAACTCATTAACAAGATGTTCCCCATTTTTACTTGCCATAAATTTCAATGCAGCAACAGCTAAATCATCATAGGAGTGTTCAAATTTTTCACGGCCCATATCAGTCATCACAAAAACTTTGGAAGGCCGACCCCGGCCACGTTCTGGTGATTGAAATGGATCTCTTGCGGTAAGAACCCCGGCAGTAACTAAGGAGTCCAGATGACGACGGATTCCGGCGGAGGTTATCTTCAACTTTTCCGACAAAGCAGCAGCGGTGGCAGGCCCACCCTCTAAAATCGTGCGGGCAACCTGATCTCGGGTCTTATCTGGCTCTGCTTTTTTCACAACATAAGTGTTGCGTAATTCATCAATAAGTGCCAATTCCCTGCCCTGAATTTGGTGTGAAATGCGCCTTACCTGACGGCAAAATAGCGCTCCGCCTAAGAATGAACCAATAGGCTTAAATCATGCTGGTAACCAAAAAATCTCTCCAAGGGCGGATTTTCAGCCTGTTGATCTTCTTCCAGTCCTCCTTGATTATAACTGGAGGTGCGGTTCGAGTTACTGGATCTGGACTTGGATGTCCTACCTGGCCTGAGTGCACACCCGGTTCATATACACCTGTGCCAGGACAAGCAGAGGGTGCCTTACACGCATGGATTGAATTTGGAAATCGCTTACTCACCTTTGTTCTACTTATAGTTTCGCTAGCTGCCGTAATCATCGCGGTAAGGCTGTCCGCTACCTCTCCTAATAAAATGCGCATTCGATCTTTAGCCATATTACAAATTCTAGGAATATTTGGTCAGGGAATCTTGGGTGGAATCACCGTTTTAACAGATCTACACCCACTTACGGTTGCTACCCATTTTATGCTCTCGATTTTCCTTATTGGTGGGGCAATCTCACTACGGTATGAGATGGTTGGAATAAATAGTCAGCCAGCCACGGGGATCACTAGATTGCTACTACCGATATTGGTTTGGAATACATTATTGGTTTTGATCGCAGGCACAATTGTTACTGGAAGTGGACCACATGCTGGAGATGATCAGGCTGAAAGATTTAATTTCGATGCTCGAGTTGTTTCTTGGATCCATGCTGATCTGGTAATCGCCCTGCTTGTTCTCACCGCCCTGCTTTTTCTCATAACTCGCCACGCAGAATTGATTGTTTTGCACAAACGTGTTGGTTTATTTCTGGCTATTTCACTTTTACAGGGTGTGATTGGATATGTTCAATACTTTACCGGGTTGCCCGTAGTTTTAGTGGCACTTCATCTTTTAGGCGCAACCCTGGTGTGGGTAAGTGCCTGGTCATTAATTAAGGTGGCAGACTCTGGCTTTAGAATGAGAGGCTTGCAATGAGTGATTTACCAACTTGGCAAGATGAAGATGATCAGGCGGTCGCAATATCTAGAGCGTTAGCTATGGATGCTGTTCAAAAGGTTGGTAACGGTCATCCTGGTACTGCAATGTCCTTGGCTCCAGTTGCTTACACTCTTTTTCAAAGAATACTTAAACATGACCCAAGTAATCCAGATTGGATCAACAGAGATCGTTTCATTCTCTCTTGTGGCCACTCATCTTTAACTTTGTATATTCAGCTATTCCTATCTGGATACGGATTGGAACTAGAAGATTTGAAAAATTTTAGAACTTTAGATTCAAAAACGCCTGGTCACCCAGAGTATGGACACACAGTTGGTGTGGAAACAACCACCGGACCATTAGGGCAAGGTGTTGCAAATGCGGTCGGTATGGCTATGGCATCTAGATATGTAAAGGGATTATTTGATCCAGAAAGTAAAACCAAGCTTTTTGATCACAATATCTGGGTACTGGCATCTGATGGTGATTTGCAGGAAGGCGTTAGCGCAGAAGCATCCTCTTTAGCTGGAACGCAATCGCTCGGCAACTTGAAATTAATTTATGACGATAATCGTATTTCTATCGAAGGTGACACACATGTTGCCTTTACTGAGGATGTCTCTGCTAGATACCTTGCTTATGGTTGGATGGTTATCGAGGTGCCAACTAAATCAGATGGAAACGTTGATCGAGAAAAACTAGAAGCAGCTATGTTTAAAGCTGCAGCTGAAAAAAGCAAACCAGTTCTTATTCGCCTTCATTCAATGATTGCATGGCCTGCGCCAAACGCTAAAGGAACTGCTAAGTCCCATGGATCAGCACTTGGTAATGACGAGATTGAATCCACCAAGAAACTACTCGGATTGGATCCAGCAGAAACATTCTTTGCGCCAAAGCCAATTATTGAACATGCGCGAAAGGTAAAGGAGAGAGGACGCCATGAATATGAACTTTGGCTGTCAGATTTTGATGTTTGGAAAAGAGATAATCCAGAGAGATCTGATTTGCTATCTCGGCTAACATCTAAACAATTACCTAAGGATTGGGATGAGCGCATTCCGCAATTTCCATCAGATAAGGATGTGGCGACTAGAGCAGCATCTGGAAAGGCGATTCAGTACATCGCAGAACAACTGCCGGAATTTTGGGGTGGATCTGCAGATCTAGCAGAAAGCAATAACACTACTATTGAAAATGGCGGCTCTTTCTTACCTGTTGATAGCAAAATTAGGGGTGCTAATCCATTTGGTCGTGTGGTTCATTTTGGTATCAGAGAGCACGCCATGGCAGCTATTTTAAATGGCGCAGCTCTTCATGGTTTTGTAAAACCCTTTGGTGGCACATTCCTTGTTTTTAGTGATTACATGAGAGGCTCAGTCAGATTATCTGCACTGATGCAGTTACCCGTAACTTATGTTTGGACTCATGATTCGATTGGCCTAGGTGAAGATGGCCCCACTCATCAACCTGTCGAACATCTAGCAGCGTTACGGGCAATTCCTGGTTTAGCCATAATCCGTCCCGCAGATGCAAACGAAGTCAGTGCAAGTTGGATTGAAATTATTAAGCGCGGTAAGCCAGCTGGACTGGCCCTTTCTAGACAAAATCTTCCAGTTATTGACCGGAATAAGTACCAGGATATTTCAGGTGTTAAAAAAGGAGCTTATGTACTTGCTTATGGTGACGATAACCAAAAAGATGCCTGTCAAGTTATCTTAATTGCAACCGGCTCTGAGGTTCATCTAGCACTATCTGCTCGCGAGAACTTGGCACAAGCCGGTATAAAAGCCCGAGTAGTAAGTGCACCTTGTTTAGAATGGTTTAAAGAGCAGCCAGATGCTTACCAAAACCAAGTTCTGCCTAAATACATAAAGGCTCGAGTAAGTATTGAAGCTGGGATAGCCCAACCTTGGTATGAATTTATTGGAAATGCTGGAGTGGCAGTTTCGCTAGAACATTTTGGAGCATCTGCCAGTGCTTCAGTTCTGTTCAAAGAGTTTGGGATAACAGTTGATACTATTGTTAATGCTGCAAAGACGAGTTTAGACAAGGTTCATGAATAACACACTTGCTGAGATTTCCCGAGCGGGGGTTGCAGTTTGGTTAGACGATCTATCTCGAGAGCGTTTGCAAAACAATTCATTAATTACTCTAATCAAACACGATAGCGTGGTTGGTGTCACTACAAATCCAAGCATTTTCTCTGCAGCAATCAGAAAATCAAATCTATATCAAGAAGATATTATGGCAAGTAAATCTCTATCGATTGAAGAGATCATCATAAAATTAACAACAGATGATGTCCGTAATGCCTGTGACTTGTTTAAAGACATATATAAAAATACCAAACATATGGATGGCAGAGTCTCGATTGAAGTTGATCCTAGATTTGCTCACGATGCTCAAGCAACGATCGAACAAGGCAAACATCTTTGGACATTAATTGATCGACCCAATCTATTTGTTAAGGTTCCAGCAACAATTGCAGGTTTGCCTGCAATAACTGAGTTGATAGCTAGTGGAATTAGCGTCAATGTAACTCTAATATTTTCTGTGGAGAGATACAAACAGGTATTGGCCGCCTACGCATCAGGTTTACATCAACTACATGCAGCGGGTGGAGAGATAGGAAAAGTTTTTTCAGTTGCTTCCTTCTTTATTAGTAGGATCGATACTGCAGTGGATGCGTTACTACCAGCTGATTCCAAGTTAAGGGGCAGCGCTGCGATTTCAAATGCAGTAATGGCATATGAAGCATTCCAATCTTTCGAGGAGAGCGCTGTGTGGCAGACACTAAAAGTTGCAGGAAGCAACAGTCAACGTCCGTTGTGGGCATCAACTGGAGTTAAGGATCCAAGTTATGATCCAAATCGTTATGTGCTGGATCTGATTGCACCAAATACCGTAAATACCATGCCAGAACAAACTTTGGAATCGGTTAAAAAAACAGGAGTGTATAAAGGTTTGACAATCACACACAACCTATCTTTAGCAAAATCTAATTTGGCTAAGTTAGCTCTAGCTGGAATTGATTTAGATAAAATCGCCATAGATCTTGAGGCAGATGGAGTCAAGAAATTTGAAATAGCTTGGATAGATCTTATGAACTCAGTGCGATCTTTCACAGCGAGTTCTTAATGAAGCTCTCTGGCCCACTACTTTCTAAAATTAATAAAGCATTAGCAAAAGATCTATTGGCTGTATCAAAGCGTTTGGCACAGAAAGATTCTACGATTTGGGGCCCTGGCACCGAGGCTGCAAGTTTTTTAGGTTGGATTGATCTACCAATTAAGTCACGAGAATTAATGCCCGAGTTAGATTCATTAGCGGCATGGGCGCGCACTAATAACTTAAGTCGAGTTATTCTCTGCGGAATAGGCGGGTCAACACTTGCAGCTGAGGTTATCGCAGCAGCCTATAAAAGAGAAGTAATAGTTGTTGACTCAACTCATCCTGCCCAGGTTCTCAAAGCTAGCGCGACCGATCTTATTAAATCTGTAATTGTTATAAGCTCTAAATCAGGGACAACTATTGAAACTGTATCTCATCTAAAATACTTCACTGCCAAGCTCATTGAATTGGGCCTCGAACCAAAAGATCATTTGGTGATAATCACTGATCCAAAAACTCCTCTTGACATATCATCAAGACAGCAGGGTTTGCGAGTAGTAAATGCTGACCCGAATGTTGGTGGTCGCTTTAGTGCCTTATCTGCATTTGGCCTAGTGCCAGCAGCTCTTATGGGCATCGATGTTTCAGTTTTACTAGATGATGCTGAGGTATTAACTCAATCCCTCGCCAAGGATGAGTCCCCTGCAGTAAGCATCGCTTGCTTACTTTTTACAGAGACTGAACAGTTTCTGAATTTATGCGATCTCAATTCAAACTTGCCTGGATTGTCCGAATGGATTGAACAGTTAATTGCTGAATCAACTGGAAAGAACAATCAAGGACGCCTGCCAGTAGTGATCTCAAATCCATCCGAGGCCATTGAGGACTTCATAATTGGATTCTCAGAGGGAAATTTTGATGTAATTATCGAAGCAACTTTAGGTGAACAATTCATACTATGGGAGTGGATCACTGCACTTCTTTGTTATTTACTGAAAGTTGATCCTTTTAATCAACCAAATGTTGCAGAGGCCAAAGAGAGAACTGCTCAGATTCTTTTAGATATGAGCAATAATAAATTTGTAATCCCAGAACCCATCCTGGAAAATTCAAATTACGCAATTTACTCAAATCAGAAGATATCTAAACTCCATGATTTCTTAAACACGCCCGCTTTGTATTTCGCTGTCATGGCCTATCTTGCTCGAGGTCAAGATGGTGAGATTCTGAAGCTGAATTCAGTTATATCTAAGAAGATTGGTAAGCCAGTAACTTTTGGCTGGGGTCCACGGTTTCTTCACTCCACTGGTCAATTTCACAAAGGAGGACAGCCAAATGGTTGTTTTATACAAATTACTGCAGAAATTTCACCGCAGCTAGAAGTTCCAGGTGAACACTTCACATTCAATAACTTGTTGATGGCTCAAGCACTTGGCGATGGCTTGGCACTTATCGAACGAAATCTTCCACTAATTAGAATCCACTTGAAAGATACTAGAAAAGGAATTGCCAGTTTATTGTTAGACTTTTAAAACTTACTCATCACCACGTATCTTCTTTAAAGCAATATCTAGAATCTTGTTTGCTTCAGCTTCAGTACGACGTTCCTTAACGTAGGCAAGGTGAGTTTTGTAAGGTTCATTTTTAGTTGGTATAGGAGGCTTACTTTTATCTTGTCCTGCTGGAAACCCGCATCTTGGACAGTCCCACTCAACAGGTACCTCTACCGTGCCATCCTCAGCAAATGATGGTTTTGTTTCATGTCCATTCGCACACCAATAGGAAACTCTGAACCGAGCGATTGATTCGCCGCGCTCTGCCTCTCCCATTGGGCCTGCACCAACACGACTTCCTCGAATTGCGCTTCCACCGGCCATGGTTACCCCCTTAGAATAAAACTACTTAAGCAATAAACTCAATGCGATTACTGATGCAAACCAAACTCCGCCTACAACAATAGTGATTCTATCTAGATTCTTCTCTACAACAGATGAACCACCATAGGTGGAAGATACTCCACCACCAAATAAATCAGATAAGCCAGATCCTTTACCCTTATGAAGTAGCACAAGAATAATAATTAAAATACTTGATAAAACTAAAATTATTGATAGAGCTAAATTCATTGACTCGCCTTCACTTTGATTCTGTTTCCCGACCTATTGGAGAAGGATACTATCCTCTATCCCATTAAATCTAATTTTAGTGGTTAAGCCTTACTTAAAACACGGTGGAATTTAGAGATTCTGGCGAACTCCTCAGGGTCCAAAGAGGCTCCGCCAACTAACGCACCGTCAATATCAGGCTCTTTCATGATATCTAAAGTATTAATGGACTTAACCGAACCACCATACAAAATTCTACAATTATCTGCGATTTCATCATTTCCAATCACTCTCAATTCATTCCGAATAGCAAGACATACTTCCTGAGCATCCTCTGGTGTTGCAGTTTTGCCTGTTCCAATTGCCCATACAGGTTCGTATGCAACAACAATCTTTTTAAGATCCGGCTTATGGAAACCCTTTAACGAATTTCGCAACTGATCCAAAATATGTTGAATGTGGGTTCCACTCTCGCGGATTTGCAATTCTTCTCCTACGCACAGAATTGGTTTCAATTCATTTGCCAACGCGCTTTTGATCTTACGATTAATCAAAGAGTCATCCTCTTTGTGATTACTCCTGCGTTCACTATGGCCGATAAGAACGTAGGTGCAGCCTAATTTACTCAACATTGACCCTGATATATCCCCGGTATGAGCTCCAGATTCGGACGCTGAAATATCTTGCGCACCATACAATAATCGTAATTTATCGCCATCAACCAAAGTTTGTACTGATCTAATATCTGTAAAAGGCGGAATAACCACAACCTCGACTGCATCAAAGTCTCGATCCTCAAGTGAATATGCTAATTTTTGCGTCACTGCAATCGCTTCAAGATGATTCAAGTTCATCTTCCAGTTTCCTGCGATCAATGGTTTACGCATAAGACTCTCTCCTAGCTGAGCGCAACCAGGCCCGGAAGTTGCTTGCCTTCTAGATATTCAAGCGACGCTCCGCCGCCCGTTGATATATATCCAAACTGCTTATCCCTAAATCCTAGTTCACGAACCGCTGCAGCCGAATCTCCCCCGCCGACCACAGTCATACCTTTTATTTCAATTAGAGCACGAGCAATACTCTTTGTTCCATTGGCGAAATTAGCAAATTCAAAAACTCCCATAGGTCCGTTCCAGAAAACAGTTTTGCACCTGGAAATTGCATTTGCAAAAGTTGCGGAGCTAACCGGACCGATATCCAAACCCATTTGGTCTATTGGTATTTGATCTGCTTGCACCAATGTCGCTGGGGCTGATTCCGAAAACTCACGGGCGACCATGATGTCTGTAGGTAGTAATATCTCAACGTTCTTCTGCTCAGCTTGGTCCAACAATTCCTTCACGGTAGGAATCAAATCTATTTGTACTAGAGATTTACCAACCTGCTTGCCCTGCGCTGCTAGAAATGTGAACACCATGCCACCACCTATTGCAATAACATCTACTTTGTCTAACAAATTTGAAATTACGGCAATTTTGTCAGAAACCTTTGCTCCTCCAAGAATCACTCCATAAGGTCGATCAGGATTCTGAGTTAACTTCTTCAACACTTCAACCTCTGCTGCAACTAACCTTCCAGCTGCATGAGGTAGCAATGATGCTAACTCGAAAACTGACGCATGCTTACGATGCACTGCCCCGAAACCATCTCCTACATAAACTTCGCCGTAGGTGGCTAATTCTTGCGCAAGCTGCTCCCGCTCCTGCTCAACCTTGCTAGTTTCTGAATCAAGAAAACGGATATTCTCTAACATTAAAATCTCACCTGGTTTGAGCAAATTAGTTGAAGCTTGCAACCCAAGTATCTGCCTGCTGAATTTTACTTCTCTTCCCAGCAAGATACCTAATCTTTGTGCAACTGGCTCTAAAGATAACTCCTGATTGATTTCACCTTTTGGTCTTCCAAGATGAGCAATGATGACAATTGAACAGTTGTTTTCCAGTAGTAGTTTTATTGTGCCAAGTGATGCGCGAATTCGTCCGTCATCAGTGATGGCACCGCTCTTCATCGGTACATTCAAATCACACCGCAGAATTACTTGTTTGCCTGCGAACGAGAGTTGAGCGAGAGTTCGAATCTCCATTTAGATTATAGAGATTTACCTATGTATTTGATTAGATCAACCAAGCGATTTGAATAACCCCACTCATTGTCATACCAGCCGACAACTTTCGCAGTCGTTCCAATTACCTTTGTTAAACCGGCATCCAAAATGCATGAACTTGGATCAGTCACAATATCAGCAGAAACAATTGGATCTTCAGTGTAGGTTAAGTAACCTTTCAATGAACCTTCGCTTGCCTTTTTTAGCACAGCATTGATCTGAGCAACTGTTACTTCTTTTGATAACTCGACAGTTAGATCAGTGGCAGAACCTGTAGGAACCGGCACTCGAAGTGCGTAGCCATCAAGTTTGCCTTTTAATTCTGGTAAGACTAAAGAGATAGCTTTGGCTGCACCTGTAGATGTTGGGATTATTGAAAGAGCAGCTGCGCGCGATCTACGTAGATCTTTATGTGGAAAATCTAAAATTACCTGGTCATTTGTGTATGCGTGAATAGTTGTCATCAATCCACGCACTATCCCAAATTCATCGTTCAAAACTTTAGCCATTGGCGCCAAACAGTTGGTCGTGCAGGAGGCATTTGAAATTATGTGATGACTACCTGATATGTATTTATCATGATTAACACCCATTACAATCGTAATATCTTCATCAGTAGCCGGAGCAGAAATAATCACCTTTTTTGCACCTGCGATTAGGTGCTTGTTGGCATCTGCTGCTTTAGTGAAAAAACCAGTTGATTCGATTACTACATCCACTCCAAGTTTGCCCCAAGGAATATTTGCTGGATCACGTTCTGCGCTAACCGCTATCGTTTTACCCCCTACGGTGATCGTCGTGTCAGTATGTGTAACGGGATACTTCAGGCGACCTAGGATTGAATCGTATTTGAGTAAGTGAGCCAATGTAGCGTTATCGGTAAGGTCATTGATGGCAACGATCTCAAAGCTAGAATTTGATTCCATGGATGCTCTTAGAAAATTTCGACCGATACGACCAAAACCATTTACTCCAACTTTAATCATTATTTTCCTCGCTCGCAGTTGATATCAACTAACATTTCCTCAATCCTATGTGATCTAATAATCTTACCAGTTTACAAATTCACTACTAATTTAATAAATCTGGACTAATACTTGCTTCGGTATCAGGAACCCCAAGTTCGCGAGCTCTCTTATCTGCCATTGCAAGTAATCTTCTAATTCTGCCTGCTATCGCATCCTTTGTCATGGGCGGAGTTGCTAATGATCCAAGCTCTTCAAGGCTTGCTTGTCCATGGTTGACTCTTAGCTCCCCTGCCTCTTTAAGATGGTCAGGAATTTCAGATCCGAGAATTTCCATTGCTCTTTGAACCCTAGCCGAAGCAGCCACAGCAGCCCTGGCAGAACGACGAAGATTTGCATCATCGAAATTTGCAAGACGGTTAGCAGTAGCGCGAACCTCTCTTCGCATTCTTCTTTCCTCCCATGCTAAAACAGCTTCATGTGCGCCAAGTCGAGTTAAAAGTGCACCAATTGCATCACCATCTCTTATCACAACCCGATCAACACTTCTTACCTCTCTTGCTTTAGCAGCAATACCCAACCTACGTGCTGCACCCACTAAAGCAAGTGCTGCCTCTGGTCCAGGACAGGTTATTTCCAACGCTGATGATCTACCAGGCTCGGTTAATGATCCATGCGCCAAAAATGCTCCACGCCATGCTGCCTCAGCGTCACAAATTGCAGCCGAAACAACCTGTGGCGGTAAGCCTCTAATTGGTCGATTATTTCCATCCACTAAACCAGTTTGGCGTGCCAAAGCATCTCCATCAGCCAAAACTCTAACTATGTAACGACTGCCTTTTCGAATCCCACTTGATGAAACTACCGATAATTCACTTTCATGCCCGAAAATTTCTGCAATATCTTTTCTTAGTCTACGTGCGCTTTGAGCGGCATCTAATTCAACTTCAATAATTATTTTGCCAGCCGCAATATGTAGCCCCCCTGCAAATCTAAGAAGAGCTGAAACTTCAGCCTTACGACAACAAGGTTTTGTGATCGAGAGTCTTCCTAATTCATCTTTGACCGCTTCAGTCATTGCCATATTTACTCCTCCAAATATCAATGGGGTTATCTAAGCAGGTATTAACCAAAAATGTGGGCGAAAGCAGAACTTAACTTATCTCGATCATGATGGAATTTTTGCTTACTATCTGCTAGGTCAAAAGCCATAACCTTTCCCCCGCACTTTGCAACTAGTTCGGAGAATTTTGGCTCGTAGCCATCTAGTGATTTATCGATTAGCGCCACATCAATCTGAAGATCTGGAAGATGGTCCAATACTAATTGTAAGTGCGCTTCTAGAGAAAATCCTGCGAACTCATCTGAAGTTGTTTTGTCAGGCAGATTAAATATCATGATTTTCTTGGCAGCACTAGCCTGAATGTGGGCTGCTTGTTCTGCCAACAAGAAATGTGGCATCACGCTTGATAGCCACGATCCAGGGCCAAAAGTTATCCAGTCCGCCTCAACTAAGGAGGTTATTACCTGTGGGGTTGCTTTAGGTTTGTCTGGAATTAACCGTAATTCACTTACTTGACCTGTAGCAGCAGCCACTTCAATTTGTCCTCTAACCAAAATGGATTTTGAGTTACTTGTGAATTTACCTTGTATATCCAATGGTTCAATCGCCATAGGCAAGACTTTGCCCACTATTTTCAGTAATTGTCCTACGCGTTCTAAACCTTTAACTGGGTCAAGCTCTCGATCCCATAACGCAGTTAACAGAAGGTTCCCCACCGCGTGATTATCCATTTGTCCAGCACTAGTAAAACGGTACTGCATGATATCTGCCCAACTTCTACCCCAATCATCATCGGCACAGAGTGCGGTTAATGCCATACGTAAATCACCTGGCGGTAACGAATTGAATTCCGCCCGTAATCGGCCTGAAGAACCACCATTGTCGGCAACTGTTACAACCGCTGTTACTTCACTTGTTAAGGTACGCATTGCCGCCAAAGTAGCAGCTAATCCATGTCCTCCGCCTAAACAAACAACTTTTGGATTCAGTACCATCTAAATTTCTCGACCTAAATCTCGATGGATGGCATGGGTTTCAATTTTATATTGAGATATCTGTTTTCCTTTTGAAAGGTTAGAGACCAACTCCTCTGTAATGGCTACGGATCTATGTTTACCACCAGTACATCCAATTGCTAGCGTGAGATATTTTCTTCCTTCTGAGATAAAACCAAGTGCCATAGTTTCAAAAAGTGATTGGTACCTGAGTAGAAACTCTGCAACGTTAGCGCTCTTTAACACTTCATCTCTCACGGCTTTGTCTTTGCCAGTCAACGGACGAAGCTCTGGAATCCAATGTGGATTGGCAATGAATCTGCAATCTACGACTAAATCTGCATCGACAGGTATTCCATATTTATAGCCAAAGGAAAGGATGTTTACTCTTAGATCAGATTCAGACTCCTCATGGAAATAATCTTTAATCTTCTTTTCTAACTGATGAATATTAAGCGCCGAAGAATCTATTACAATGTCTGACGAATCTCTAACTTCGCGCAATCTTTCGCGCTCTTTTGCAATTCCATCCAAAATTCGCTCAGCACCCTGCAGGGGGTGTGGTCGCCGTGTTGATTCAAATCTTCGAACCAACGCATCGTCAGCGGCATCCACAAACAGTATTTTTCGTGATACACCTTGATCTGCCAATTCGGCCAATGCTTTAGTCAAATCATCAAAAAAGGCACGACCTCGAACATCGATCACTACTGCAATTTTTTTTACTGACACATTGACAAGCTCAATCAAATTGCCCAGCAGTGATGGTGGCAAATTATCAACCACATACCAACCTAGATCTTCTAGTGTATGAGCCACCGTCGATCTACCAGCACCACTCATGCCAGTAATCACTACAATTTCGGTATCGCCCTTCATGGCAATATCTTGCTATATATGTCAAGCATCCAAAATTTCACCTGTTTGAACATCTATTTTTGTTGCGATTGGACGGTCGGCCAATTGATCGAAAATTGATTTTGCCATTTTTTCTCCAATTCCTGGCACATTTGCTATTTCCTGCTGAGTCGAAGCTCTTAGAGCACTCACCGATCCAAAATGAGCAAGTAAAGATTTTCTTCGAATTTCACCCAAACCTGTTACTTGATCGAGCAAGGATTCCAACATAATTTTGGATCTCTTACTTCTATGAAAATTGATTGCAAATCTATGAGCTTCATCCCTCACTTTTTGCAGAAGGTACAGGGCTTCACTATGTCTTGGAAAAATTATGGGTTCACTGCTGTGAGGAAGCCATACCTCTTCCAGCCTTTTTGCCAGCCCACACAGAGCCACATCAGTTATGCCCAGTTCGGCCAGTGCTTTGGCGGCAGCATTAACCTGCCCCTTACCACCATCCACTACAACCAATTGTGGTGGGTATGCAAACTTTGGCCTACTCCCACCAGCTGCAGTGGCTTCGGCAATATCAATATCTTTCTCCTCTAAAAACCTCTTAAACCTTCGTGTTATTACATGGTGCATAGCTTTTGTGTCATCAAATTCAGATTCATCAGAAATTGAAAACCTTCGATAATCACTCTTTTTGGGTTGGCCGTCCTCAAAAACCACCATTGATGCCACCATGCTGGTCCCTTGGATATTTGATATATCAAAGCACTCTATTCGTAAAGGTAATTCAGCTAGTTCAAGCTGTTCAGCTATCTGGGCTAATGCGCTTCCGCTAACCGCTGCATCATTGGCTCGTTTGCTTAGGTACTGAATTAACGCTTGATTGGCATTGCGCTTAACCATTTGCACCAGATCAAATTTTTCACCTCGTAATGGTTGAGTGATTGAAACACTTTTACCTCGCTTGGTACTGAGCCACTCTTCTAACAATTTTGAATCCAACGGTTGACTATCTACAAGTATCTCCGCTGGTGGTGCGTTGTCGGCATAAATTTTACCTAGCGTGGCCGAGATTATTGATTCATCTTCTAAAAGATTGGAACGGTCTACAATCCAGGATCTGGATCCAGTGATTCGACCGGCGGTGACAATAAATTGAGACAAAGCTGCATGTGTAATCTCCTCATGAATTGCCAATACGTCAGCATCCAACTTTTCATTTAAGAATCTGTCAGTAGATTCAAATGCCTTGTTTATCGCTTCAAGTTGATCTCGTAATTTTGCAGCTCTCTCATACTCCTGCGCCTCCGAAGCGGCTTTCATCTCATTCTCAACACGGGTCGATATTTCTTCTGGGGACTTTTCTAAGAAGGTCACTAGATTATTAGCAAGAGTTTGATGCTCCTTCTGACTAACCCACTCAACGCAAGGGGCGGCACACCTACCTATATCTCCTAGCAAGCACTGTCTTTTATTTCGCTTGGCTGATTGAAAATTTGATTCTGTACAAGTGCGAACTGGATAGATCTTTATCAAAGTTTCAAAGGTGCTTCTCAATGCCCAAGCATGCGAGTAAGGACCAAAGTATTTAACTCCAGAGATTTTCTTTGAACGGGAAATAAACAACCTTGGATACTGTGAATTTGTATCAACGGCAAGGTAAGGATAAGACTTATCATCTTTGAATTGAACATTGAAATCTGGGCTATATTGCTTAATCCAAGTGAACTCTAATTGAAGTGCTTCAACCTCAGAGTTAACCACTGTCCAATCAACCCGAACAGCGGTTCTCACCATTTTACGAGTTTTGATCTGTAAGTTGCTACCAAAATAGGAGTTAAGTCGATTCTTTATGTTCTTAGCTTTACCCACGTAAATAACTTTGTCATCCTTATCAAAAAACCTATAGACACCAGGATCACTCGGTAGGTTGGTCGGACGATAACTCTTTGGATCACTCATTGTTTTTTCTTTAGCGCGCTTGCTAGAAACTTTCCGGTATAACTCTTCTGATTTTTCACAATCTCTTCGGGGCGTCCCTCAGCAACAATTAAACCACCACCTGAGCCACCTTCTGGTCCAAGATCTATCACCCAATCAGCAGACTTGATTACATCTAAATTATGTTCGATTACGATCACGGTATTGCCGGTATCTACCAATCGATTCAGAACCAATAAAAGTTTACGCACATCTTCAAAATGCAAGCCAGTTGTTGGTTCATCCAGCACGTATATCGTGCGACCGGTGGAGCGTCGCTGTAATTCTGTGGCCAGTTTTACTCGTTGTGCCTCACCTCCGGAGAGCGTTGGTGCAGATTGACCCAATCTGACATATCCAAGACCGACATCACAAAGTGTTGTTAGAAACCTAGCTATGGCAGGAACAGATTCAAAAAATTTACTAGCCTGCTCGATAGGCATATCTAAAACCTGTGCAATAGTTTTTCCTTTGTAGTGAACCTCCAAAGTTTCTCGGTTATACCTTGCACCATGACAAACTTCGCAAGGAACATATACATCTGGGAGGAAATTCATCTCGATTGTAATAGTTCCATCACCTGAACAGTTTTCACATCGGCCACCTTTAACATTGAAAGAGAAGCGGCCTTGTTGGTAACCTCTGACTTTTGCTTCACTTGTTTCTGCAAATAATGCGCGCACCTTATCGAACACACCGGTGTAAGTTGCTGGATTAGAACGGGGTGTGCGCCCAATTGGAGATTGATCGACATGAACCACCTTATCTAACTGATCAAGACCTGTAATTGTTCTGTGGCGCCCTGGAACGATTCTTGCGCCGTTCAATTTATTAGCCAATACCGAGTACAAAATGTCATTGACCAGTGTTGATTTACCAGACCCGCTTACGCCAGTTACTGCTACAAATGCTGCTAATGGGAAAGTCACATCGATATTTTGTAAGTTATTCTCTTTAGCCTCTTTTACAATTAAAGACTTCTTAAGATCAATCTCCCTACGCTTTTTAGGAATTGCGATAACTGATTTACCTGATAAATAAGCCCCAGTTATTGACTCCTTGCTTGCAATCAGATCTTCATAGCTTCCCGATGAAACCACTCTGCCGCCATGTTCTCCGGCTCCTGGACCAATATCAACAATCCAATCTGCTGTTCGGATCGTATCTTCATCATGCTCAACTACAATCAGCGTGTTTCCTAAGTCGCGTAACCTAGTTAAAGTTTCAATTAATTTCCGATTATCACGTTGATGTAAGCCAATGCTGGGTTCATCAAGCACATATAAAACTCCCGTGAGCCCTGAACCAATCTGTGTTGCAAGACGTATTCGTTGGGCTTCACCGCCAGAGAGTGTTGCAGCTGGCCTTGCTAAGGATAAGTAATCCAATCCCACATCTAGCAAGAAACCCAATCTTGCATGAACCTCTTTAAGAACTCTTTCTGCAATCTTTTTCTCCCGAGCTGATAGTGAAATATCTTTTAGAAAAACTGCACATTCAGCTATTGAATATTCACAAATTTGCGCAATGTTTTTACCACCTAAAGTTACAGCAAGTACCTCTGGCTTTAATCTACTTCCCTTGCAAGCAGGGCAGGGGGTTTCACGCATATAAGCCTCATATTTATCACGACTGTAGTCACTATCTGTTTCAGCATGGCGACGATGTATAAATGGAATAACTCCTTCGAAACCCGTTGAATAATTTCTAACTCGTCCATAGCGGTTTTTATATTTAACATGTACTTCATAATCCCAACCATAAAGAACTGCATCCTTAACTTTCTCAGAAAGTTTCTTCCAGGGCGTATCAAGTGAGAATTTAAGATCTGTGGCTAGCCCTTCTAAGAGACGCAAGAAATACTCCATGCCTGCCCAAGGTGCTATCACCCCTTCATAAATTGAAATTGAATCATCGGGAATCAGTAACTCCTCATCGACTTCAAGTTTTGTTCCAATTCCTGTGCATTCAGTACATGCTCCAAATGGAGAGTTAAAAGAGAATGATCGCGGCTCTAACTCTTCGAAAGAAAGTTCGCATTCATGACAGGCCATGTGCTCACTAAAAGATTTTTCTTTATCAACAGAATCTTTTTTGGCGTCAACAAAATCTAGAATTACCAAACCACTTGCTAGCTTCAAAGCTGTCTCGATTGAGTCGGTGATTCTCGATTTACTTTCAGTTTTTACACTTAATCGATCAACAACAACCTCGATAGTATGTTTCTCTTGCTTCTTAAGTTTTGGTACCTCAGATATCTGATAGGTGGTGCCGTCAACTCTGACTCTGGAATAACCTTGTGTAATAAAGTCTTTGAAAAGATCTAGGAATTCACCTTTTCGAGCGCGAATTACTGGTGCCAAAACTTGAAATTTGAGCCCGTCCTGCATCTGAAGAATCTGATCCACAATGTTCTGAGGGGTTTGTTTGGCTATTGCTTTGCCACATTTTGGACAGTGGGGTTTACCTGCTCTAGCAAAGAGTAATCTTAAATAATCATAAACTTCAGTGATAGTTCCAACCGTAGATCTAGGGTTTCTATTAGTAGATTTCTGATCTATCGAAACCGCAGGTGATAGTCCTTCAATGAAATCAACATCTGGTTTATCCATTTGTCCCAAAAATTGACGAGCATAAGCTGAAAGAGATTCAACATACCTGCGTTGGCCCTCTGCAAATATCGTGTCAAATGCTAAAGATGATTTTCCTGAGCCAGATAACCCCGTAAAAACTATCAGCGCATTTCGCGGCATATCCAAAGAAACATCTTTTAGGTTGTGTTCTCTGGCTCCACGTACTATTAATCGGTCGTTCATCAGCTTCCAGCCTCTTGCATTCCTTTTAATTCTCGCTTCAATTCCCTTATCTCATCTCGTAGTCTTGCCGCCAATTCGAAGCCTAACTCTGAAGCTGCTAATCTCATTTGATCAGTCAGTGATTCAATCAATGCCACCAATTCTTGGCGTGGCAGGGACTGTGCATTCTTACTATGAACCCCACTAGTAAATCCGGTTTTCTTCGTTTTTGCCGCTAAATCATCTGTGTCATCCGCCTCTTTTGCGATCAAATCTGTGATGTCAGCAATCTTTTTGCGTAGTGGAGTGGGATCAATTCCATGTTCGGTGTTGTACGCCACCTGTTTAGCTCTTCTTCTGTTTGTTTCATCAATCGCATTAGTCATTGACTTTGTCATATTGTCAGCGTACATATGCACTTCACCTGAAACGTTTCGAGCAGCTCGTCCAATAGTCTGAATCAGTGAGGTTGTCGATCTAAGGAATCCTTCTTTATCGGCATCTAGTATCGCGACCAAAGATACTTCGGGTAAATCCAAACCCTCACGTAAAAGATTTATACCAATTAGAACATCATATTCACCGGTCCTAAGCTCTCTTAGCAACTCAACTCGTCTTAAAGTATCAACCTCTGAATGCAAATATCTAACCTTTACTCCAAGGCCTAACATGTAATCAGTTAGCTCCTCTGACATTTTTTTAGTCAAGGTAGTCACAAGAACTCTTTCATTACGATCTGCACGTAATTTGATCTCGTTATTCAAATCATCTATCTGTCCCTTAATGGGCTTGACCACAATTTTCGGATCTACCAGTCCAGTGGGACGAATCACTTGTTCCACAACATCATTTTTGGTTTTTTCTAACTCATACCTGCCGGGTGTGGCAGACAAATACACTTTTTGTCCGCACCTATCTAAAAACTCTGCAAACTTAAGTGGCCGGTTATCCATGGCACTTGGTAATCTAAAACCGTGCTCCACTAGTGTGCGCTTTCGTGCTGCATCACCTTCATGCATAGCGCCTATTTGCGGTACCGTTACATGAGACTCGTCAATCACCACTAAAAAATCCTCAGGGAAATAATCTAGAAGACAGTTAGGCGCAGAACCTTGCTCCCTTCCATCCAGATGTCTTGAGTAGTTTTCAATTCCAGAACAAAAACCGAGCTGGCGCATCATTTCTATGTCGAACGTGGTGCGCATTTTAATTCTCTGCGCCTCTAGTAATTTTCCAGAGCGTTCAAATTCATCCACACGTTTTTCGAGCTCTGCTTCTATTTCTTTGATAGCGCGTTCCATTGTTTCAGGACCAGCGGCGTAGTGAGTTGCTGGAAATACATACATTTCCGTTTCATCTCTGACAATTTCACCAGTTAGAGGGTGCAGAGTCATTATCTTCTCAATCTCATCCCCAAACATTTCAATTCGTAATGCCAGCTCTTCATACATAGGTATTATTTCGATTGTGTCCCCACGGACACGGAAAGTTCCACGTTCAAATGCAATATCGTTTCGCTTGTATTGAATGTCAACAAATTTACGCAAAAGAGTATTTCGATCAATTGAATCCCCTACTTTTAACTTGACCATTCGGTCTATATATTCCTGAGGGGTTCCCAAACCATAAATGCAGGAAACCGTGGCAACCACGATCACATCTCGTCTAGTCAGTAATGAGTTAGTCGCTGAATGCCTTAACCGTTCTACCTCATCGTTTACCGATGAGTCTTTCTCAATGAACGTATCAGTTTGAGGGACATACGCCTCTGGCTGGTAGTAGTCATAGTAAGAAACAAAATACTCAACAGCATTATTTGGTAGAAGTTCCTTGAACTCGTTTGCTAATTGGGCAGCCAAAGTTTTGTTGGGGGCAATTACTAAGGTAGGCCGTTGAACTTGTTCGATCATCCAAGCAGTAGTCGCAGATTTTCCAGTACCAGTGGCTCCCAGTAAAACTATGTCTTGTTCATTGTTTGCAAGCCGAGCAACTAATTCGGAGATAGCAGACGGTTGATCTCCAGCAGGCACGTAATCACTAATCACCTGAAATGGTTCTACCCGGCGAGTCAAATCTGAAATGGGCCTCATGATTTTTTCTTATTTTTAAGTTGAAGAAGCTCCCATACTTTTTCTACTTCAGACAATAGCCTAGAATGATCTTGGTCATTTCTAATTACCGTGTCAGATATTGCCTCCCGCTGAGTATCAGTGGATTGCGCCCCAATTCGCTGATTTATCTGCATCAAATTCATCCCACGCGTTAGTAATCTTTGAATCCTTACCTCTTCCGTAGCTGAGACAGTGATGACATGATCAAATTTATAGTTGTGGTTTGATTCAACTAGTAATGGAATCTGATTGATAATTATTGAATCACTTTCAGCAGACTCGACTATTTCTGCAAATGCTTTTCTTATCAATGGGTGAGTGATTTGCTCTAATTGCGTACGCTTAGTGGGGTCTTTAAAGATTACCTCTGCTAAAGCCGCTCTATCCAAGTTCCCATTTTCAAGTACTTCATCACCAAAAACTGCAACAATTTGATCAAAACCGGTTGTGCCCCGTTCTACTACATTGCGGGCTAGTTGATCGGAATCGATGACTATGGCACCTAAATTTTCAAAAATTTCTCCAATAGTGGATTTGCCAGACCCTATTCCCCCGGTCAGCGCAACGATTAACATGAGTTAAACCCTACACAATAAAAAAATGGCCCCAGTTTCCTGAGGCCATAGTTATTAATCGCTTACTCGGCAGCAGGAGCAGCAGCATCAGCTGCCTTTGCCTCTGCTTTTTGCTTCTTATGAGCCATAAAACGAGATTGGGCTTCAGCATATTGCCTCTCCCACTCTTCACGCTGGCTTTCATAACCAGGCTTCCATTCTTGGGTTTCGGGATCAAAACCTTCAGGATAAATAAATTTACCTTCCGCATCATAACGAGCTGGCATTCCATATTGAGTTGGATCAAAAGCTTCAACCTCAACCTCTTGCCCTTCATTTGCTTGCTTCAGTGAAAGAGAGATTCGACGACGCTCCAAATCGATATCTATGATTTTAACAAACAACTTATCCCCAACTTGAACTACCTGCTCTGGTATTTCTACATGGCGCTCTGCCAACTCCGAAATATGTACCAATCCTTCAATGCCTTCAAATACTTTTATAAATGCACCGAATGGGACCAACTTAGTAACCTCACCAGGCACTACTTGATTGATGGTGTGAGTTCGAGCAAAAGCTTGCCAAGGGTCTTCTTGTGTGGCCTTTAGAGATAATGAAACTCGTTCTCTTTCAAAATCTACTTCAAGTACCTCAACAGTAACCTCATCGCCAACCTCAACAACCTCTGACGGATGATCAATGTGCTTCCATGAAAGCTCTGAAACATGAACTAATCCATCAACGCCACCTAAATCAACAAACGCTCCAAAGTTTACAATTGAAGAAATCACGCCAGATCGAACTTGGCCTTTGGTTAACTGATTAAGGAAAGTAGTGCGAGAGGCAGATTGAGATTGTTCCAAAAATGCTCTTCGAGACAGCACTACGTTGTTACGGTTCTTATCTAACTCAATAATTCTACACTCAACTTGCTGTCCAATATATGGCGTTAAATCCCTTACTCGACGCATTTCTACTAATGATGCAGGCAAAAAACCACGCAACCCAATGTCAACGATCAAACCACCTTTTACTACTTCGATTACAGTTCCAGTTACTACCTCGTCGCGTTCTTTCTTGCCTTCTACATCCCCCCAAGCCTGCTCGTATTGAGCTCGCTTCTTGGAAAGGATTAAACGACCTTCTTTATCTTCTTTTTGCAATACTAGAGCTTCGACTCGATCGCCAACTTTCACCAATTCACTTGGATCGACATCATGGCGAATTGATAACTCTCGCGATGGAATTACACCCTCAGTTTTGTAACCAATGTCTAATAAAACTTCTTCACGATCAATTTGAACAACAATTCCTGAAACTAGATCTCCATCATTAAAATTTTTGATTGTTCCTTCAATAGCGGCTAAAAAATCCTCTGCGTTTCCAATATCGTTTACGGCAATTTGAGAAGGTGTCATTAGGTGAGTGTGCTCCAGGGGTACTGCAAATAGTAGGGACAGGGACGGGCAAGGTTACTTTTGTTTAGTGGCAAGGGTCAAACTGAATCAGTCTAGAATTCTCGAATGAGCAGGTACTCGCAGGTCCTCAGCAACAAATCAGGGCAATACCTGCTTATTAGCTCATTCCCAGCCCGTTTGGCCTACGGAATGATCTCGTTGAGCATTTTTTTCAAGGTTCAACAAACTACAGGCTCCATTGCTATCGCTGGGTTAGCAACAGGAGCCAACGGCGTAGCTGGCGCAACTACTGCAGGTTTGCGTGGATCCATTATTGATAAATTTGGAATGAAAACTCCGCTTCGATCTCTAACGCTGGTATACGCATTATTGATACTTCTTTTCGCAACGGGCACTACGAGTTCTGAATTAGTTCTCTTTGCTGCGATTCTTGGTTTTTTTGCTCCACCAATCAATCTGACGATTCGTCCTCTTTGGAAAGTAACTGTGCCACACAATGAAATTAGAACTGCTTACGCAATCGATACAGCAGTTATGAATTCAGTTGGCATATTTGGCCCTCTGATCGCTACTAGTGTTGCACTAAGCAATTCACCAGAATTGGCCTTGTATATTTGCTCATTTCTGATTTTTTCTGGTGGTGCATTATTATCGCTATCACCACAACTTAAACGCTGGAAGCCGGAAAAGAAAACATCAAATGACCTAGCCATCTGGCGTACACCTGCGATGCGATTACTAATGTTGGAAGGTGTTTTTATTGGATTAGGCTGGGGAGCCTTTGACATCGCTATACCTGCATTCACCATTTTAGAAAACGTTCCACAACGGACTGGGATAATTTTCGCGATTATGGCTGCTGGAAATGTGATTGGTGGCTTAGTTGCTGCAATGGTTTCACGCCGAACCTCTTCACTTGCCGCTTTCAAAAAACTTTACTTATTTTGGTTTATTTTCTCTCTACCGCTTGTTTTTACCTATCCAAACTGGTCCATGATGATAGTTACAGCTGCCATGAGTTTGATGGCTGGAGGCTTACAAGTTTTCTATTTGGAAATTAGCGAAGCGGTACGACCAAAGGGAACTGCAGTAGCTGCTCTTGGTTGGTTGTGGACTGTTGAAGGAACTTTTACTGCACTTGGAACCGCATTGGGTGGTTTTATATCTGAACATTACTCCCCAAGGTATTGTTTGGCACTGACCACAATATGTGTTGGTATTGGATATCTAGTAATGCGAAGAGGATCTGGTTTATTACAGGCAGCAGATCGAGTTCCTACTGAAGAAGAAGACACTGAAGCTATGGAAGCAAATTTAGACATAAACAAGTAAATTAGTGTGCTGCTAAGTCCCAACTTTTGCCCACACCAATGTTGACATCAAGCGGGACATCTAGTTTATAAGCTCCAGACATCTGTTCAGTCACTAGCTTAGTCAATCTCTCCTGCTCGCCTGGCGCAATCTCAAATATCAATTCATCATGCACCTGTAACAACAATCGCGATTTCATTTTTGCTAACTTCATTTGCTCATCTACCTTGAGCATTGCAATCTTAATAATGTCAGCTGCAGATCCTTGGATCGGTGCATTAAGTGCTGCGCGTTCAGCTATTTCGCGACGTTGTCGATTATCATGGTTTAAATCTGGTAAGTACCTTCGTCTGCCCAGAATAGTTTGGGTATAACCATTTTCACGGGCTTTGATTACTACTGTTTTTAAATACTCTCGTATGCCACCAAATCTTTCAAAGTATTTGCCCATGAGTTCATTCGCCGCAGCTGGATCAATGTCTAGCGTTTGGGCCAATCCAAATGAAGACAGACCATAAGCCAGCCCATAGGACATGGCCTTAATTGTTCGGCGCATTTCTGAATCAACATCTTCTGGTTTCACACCAAAAACTTGTGAAGCAACTGTTGAATGCAAATCTTCACCAGATTCAAAGGCTGCTATTAAGGCTTTGTCGTCAGATAAATGGGCCATAATTCGCATCTCGATTTGGCTGTAATCTGCGGTCATCAGATCGAGGAAAGGTTCCTGGGCGACAAAACAATCTCGAATTCTTCGGCCTTCTTCGGTTCGAATTGGAATATTTTGTAAGTTTGGCTCAGTTGAAGAAAGCCTGCCAGTTGCTGCCACTGTTTGCTGGAAACTAGTATGTATCCGACCATCCTGTGCAACAGATTCAATTAGTCCATCCACTGTGGTCATTAATTTTGAAGTTTCACGAATCCGTAGAAGGTGTTTTAGAAGCGGGTGCCTTGTTTTGATTGCCAACCACTCCAAACTTTCTGCATCAGTTGTATACCCCGTTTTAATCTTTTTCGTCTTAGGCAATTTCAATTCGTCAAAAAGCACCACCTGGAGTTGTTTAGGCGAACCAACATTAAATTCATGCCCAGCCTCTTGATATGCCATTTTTGTTTCATCGGAAACTATTTTGGTAAAGTGAGTTAACAACTCACTCAATTTTGGTAGGTCTACAGCTATACCGACTGATTCCATTTGGGCGAGTAAAAGTAGGGTTGGCTGCTCCAAATGAGCATACAAATCTGACATTCCTTTGGATTCAATCTCTTGTGACAGCTCCTTCTGCAATGAAAATACCCATGCAGCAGATCGTGGATCAAACTGTGAAAACAAGTCACCACTTGAAGGGGCAATACCGAGTCTGCGCTCAACCAGATCATTTAACTCAAGGTTTCTGCTGCCCGGATTTGCTAAATAAGCAAGGAGTTCAACATCTGCAGCTAATCCATTAAAGGTGATTTTTTTTATCAAGTTTTTTGCTGAATGAACAATTTTAGGCAGGTTTGAGTTACTCATCCAATCTCCTACTTTTGATTCACGTACATAATAAGTTTCGTTCTCATTTAGTGCTACCGCATATCCCTGCAAGGAGTTTTCAATAAAATCAAATGAGAGCGCAATTGGTTCTATTTGATTCATCAGCAATGCGGCCATTTGATCGGATGAACTCTCAGTGACCACAATCTCAATCTCTGGATCACCCAAAGTATCCGACTGTGGTAGCGATTTCAATCTCTCTTTCAATGCTCGTATTTCCATTTTGTCGAAGAAAATACCCATACGATTTGAATCAAAACCCGTCCAATGTAAATCAACAATTTCTGCATTCAAGTCAAGATCATCTAGTAAATGTGTTAGCTCACGATTCAACCTGACGGTGTTCAAATTTTCTCGCAGTGACTGCCCAACCTTGCCAGGAATCTCACCTGCTTTTGCGAGGAGCTTTTCAAGACTGCCATAATCTGAAATCCATTTTGTTGCAGTTTTTTCACCCACGCCTGGAATAGAGGGCAGGTTGTCACTTGGATCGCCCCGCAGCGCAGCAAAATCTGGATATTGAGTTGGTGTTAAACCATATTTTTCATATACCGTATCCGGTGTCATACGTAACATTTCAGTGACACCTTTTTTAGGGTATAAAACAGTTACATCCGCATTTACTAATTGAAAAGAATCCCTATCCCCGGTGCAGATTAATACTTGGAATTTCTCTTTTGCCGCTTTTTTGGCCAGGGATGCAATGATGTCATCAGCTTCATAACCCTCTAGTTCAAAATGTTTAATTCCAAAACAATCAATCATTTCATTTAAGAAAGACATCTGGGAACGAAATTCATCAGGTGTACTACTTCGATTGGCTTTATATTCTGGAAATTTCTCTGTTCTAAAGGTTTTTCTTGAAACATCAAACGCAACGGCTAAATGGGTAGGCTGTTCTTCCTTGATAAGATTGATTAACATCGATGCAAATCCATAGATTGCATTAGTGGGTTGACCTGTAGTGGTCTTGAAGTTATCAACCGGCAAGGCATAAAAAGCTCGGTAAGCCATTGAATGACCATCAATTAGCAGTAAACGCCCAGAACTAATGCTCATATTCGGATTCTAATTGGCATCTCAGGTTAAACTCTTATTCATGACCGATTTCTTAGACATGAATTTTAAGCGGGGCCCAGGAGCGCTTGGCAAGAAAATGGGTATTGAAGTGATTGAAGCTTCTCCCGAAAGATTAGTAGGTACCATGCCAGTTGAAGGAAATACTCAACCAATTGGACTTTTGCATGGTGGAGCAAATGTAGTACTCGCAGAGAGCTTAGGTTCAATCGGTACTCAATTACATGCGGGTGTAAATAGAAAAATTGTGGGCGTGGATATAAATGCAACTCACCATAAACCTGCCATTTCTGGGGTTGTTACAGCTGTTGCAACCGCAGTCTCCCTAGGAAAAACCCTTTGCTGCTATGAAGTAAAAATTACAAATGAAGAGGGTGAACTAACCTGCAGCGCAAGGATCACATGCTTGATATTGGCGGAAAGGTAATCACCGATCAGGAGCTGATTCTGGGGAGATTACTGCTTGTGCAACTTGCTTCATCGATATTCTTCGATCCATTGCTGTTTTTTGAATCCAAGCAAAGCTTTCTGGCTCCGAAAGATTCATTGCTTTCATCAAAATGCCTTTAGCTCTATCAATTACCTTACGTGTTTCAAGTCTTTCATAGAGATCTGCAACCTCAACTTCGAGGGATCTCATTTGAGTATGCCTACTTATCGCAATTTCAATAGCAGGAATTAGGTCTGCAATTGTGAAGGGTTTCACTACATAAGCCATTACACCAGCATTTCTTGCTCGTTCAACCAAATCTCGTTGACTAAATGCTGTTAACATCAAAACTGGTGCCAAACTAATTATTTGTTCAGCAGCGGTAATTCCATCCATCTCAGGCATCTTTACATCTAGTATTGCAAGGTCAGGCTTGTGTAATTTGACTAGCTCAATAGCAAGTGCGCCATTTTCTGCCTGAGCAACCACCTCATACCCAGCTTCAGTAAGCATCTCTACTAAATCTAGCCGAATGATAGTTTCATCTTCGGCAACAAGAATTCGAATCTTTTTTTCCATATTCATGTGCCTCGAGTCGGATTCGAACCGACACTATACGGTTTTTGAGACCGTCCTCTCTACCGTTGGAGTACCGAGGCGAAATCGAAAGGTAGTTTATCGCCGATATCTTTGAATACTAAATTACTTACGATAAGCAGGCGCAACGCCACCTACAGCATCACCGATTTTATGAACCCGCATAGCGTTGAGTGATCCAGGGATCCCTGGTGGAGAACCTGCAACAATCAATACCAAATCACCAATATCTACTCTTTTTGAATCAATCAAAATGGTATCCACTTGCATAACCATCTCATCAGTATGGTTAACTGCCGAAGTTAGAATTGGTTCAATGCCCCATGAAAGTGCTAGGCGATTGTAAGTTCCACTATCAGGGGTTAAGGCAAGCATGGGTATAGATGAGCGAAGGCGCGACATTCTTCTTGCTGAATCACCACTTTGAGTAAATGCAACAAGGAATTTTGCGCCAACTGTTAATCCGACCTCAGTAGCAGCTTTAGTGATTGCCCCTCCTTTAGTCGCTGGTGAATGCTTCAGGGGTGGTATTTGGTCAAGGGCAACAGATTCCGTCTTTTCAATGATTCTAGACATTATCTGGACCGATTCAATTGGAAAAGCACCAATACTCGTTTCTCCCGAAAGCATTAACGCATCTGCCCCATCCAAAACTGCATTAGCACAATCCGTTGCCTCAGCTCGTGTGGGTTGAGAATTGGCGATCATAGAGTCCAACATTTGTGTAGCAACTATTACCGGTTTAGCGGACTCTCGTGCCATGGTTATGCATTGCTTTTGTACCATTGGAACATCTTCAATGGGTAGTTCAACGCCCAAATCCCCTCGGGCCACCATAATTCCATCAAATGCATCAACTATTTCCTGCAGATTGGCGACAGCCTGTGGTTTTTCAATCTTTGCAATTACAGGTATGCGTATACCTAATTCATCCATAACTCTATGAACATCTTTTATATCAGCTGCACTGCGAACGAACGAGAGAGCGATGAAATCTGCTCCTGCCTTAAGTCCCCATTTTAAATCTGTAATGTCCTTTTCTGACAGTGCTGGAACTGATACCGCTATACCCGGTAAATTCAATCCCTTATTATTGCTTACACTTCCAGCTTGCAGGACTTTTGTAACGACATCATTGCTAACTATGTTAATGACCTCTACTACTATCTTGCCATCGTCAATCATGATCTTATCCCCGACTGAGCAATCTGAATTTAAACCTTTATAAGTGGTGCTAACTCTTTCTTTAGTTCCTACTATTGCGTCAGTAGTGATGGTGAACAAATCACCTTTGGCAAGATAATGTGGCCCATTGCTGAAAAGTCCTAATCTAATTTTTGGACCTTGAAGATCAACTAGTACCGCAACAGCTTTGCCTGCTTTTTTTGCCACGTTTCTCACATTGTCTAGTTGCATCTGATGCACTTGGTGTGTGCCATGTGAAAGATTAAGTCGGGCCATATTCATGCCAGCTTCGATCAGATCTTTTATCTTTTCAACAGATTCTACCGCTGGTCCAATTGTGCAAACGATCTTAGCCCTCCGCATAAGAAAGACTTTAAACCATCAATGGCTGCGCGGTTGGTTCAATTGGAAATGGTAGTTGTGTGTTGCCAGTTAAGTATCTATCTACAGCTGATGCAGCACTTCTTCCCTCTGCTATTGCCCAGACAATCAATGATTGACCCCTACCAGCGTCGCCACAAACAAAAACACCCTCGGAATTAGTTGCATAACTGCTATCCCGCCGAATATAACCTCGTTCATCGAGTTCAACTTCAAGTTGTTCTATCAGATCACTTTTCTCTGGTCCTGAAAATCCTAAAGCAAGAAATACCAAATCTGCTGGAATATTTTTCTCACTGCCTGATACCTCTTGAAATTTTCCATCAATAATTACGGTTTCGACAAGTTTTAAGGCAGTCAAATTTCCACCGCTATCTTTAATGAATTCTTTTGTGGATACCGAATATATTCTTTCTCCCGCTTCTTCATGAGCACTGCTAATTCGGTAAACCATTGGATATGTTGGCCATGGTTGATCACTTGGTCGTTCTGTTGTTGGTCTTGGCATAATCTCCAACTGTGTGACAGATTTAGCTCCTTGGCGTATCGCCGTCCCTAAACAATCGGCACCCGTGTCGCCTCCACCTAAAATCACCACATTCTTTCCAGCAGCATTAATCTCCGGTTCATCATCTAAATCACCAAGAGCTTGCTTGTTTCCCCAAGGTAAGTACTCCATAGCCTGATACACACCTTTTGCATCTCGCCCAGGAATGGATAACTCTCGCCAATTCGTTGCACCGATTGCGATCACTACTGCGTCATATCTACTTCTTAAAGATGAGCCAGTTATATCTTTCCCAACGGTAACGCCTGTTCTAAATCTAGTTCCCTCTTGTTCCATTTGATAGAGCCTGCGATCAACTATAGATTTTTCCATCTTGAACTCAGGAATACCGTAACGAAGTAAACCACCAATTTTGTCGGCTCTTTCATAAACTGCAACAGTATGTCCAGCCCTAGTTAATTGCTGCGCAGCTGAAAGTCCTGCTGGTCCGGAGCCAATAACTGCAACAGTTTTACCTGAAAGTCGATCAGGAATTAGCGGGACGACTCGTTTTTCTAAAAAAGCCTCTTCAATTGTTCTTAACTCAACTTGCTTGATTGTCACGGCTTCATCATTTATTGCCACAACACAAGCAGTTTCACAGGGTGCTGGACACAATCTGCCAGTGAATTCAGGGAAATTGTTTGTAGCATGTAGGCGATCAATTGCTTCAGGTTTTTCACCGCGCCAAATCAAATCATTCCACTCGGGAATTAGATTGCCTAGCGGACAACCTTGGTGACAAAAAGGAATGCCACAATCCATACAGCGTCCTGCTTGTTTTTGTAAATGAGAAAACTCCTGTTGCTGGTAAACCTCTTTCCAATCTTGAATTCTTACATCAACAGGTCTGCGATTGGGCAGCTCTCTGGAGTCATTTAGAAAACCTTTTGGATCAGCCATTGACCACCTCCATTACTGCATTATCAACTGGCATCCCTTCACGTTGGGCCTTAGCCATTACTTCAAGCACTCTTGCGTAATCTCTTGGCATCACTAAAGTAAATCTAGATTTATTCTTTTCCCAATCACTAAGTAATTCTCTTGCCACTAGTGATCCACTTTCAACGAAAAAATTAGATAAACTTGATTTCACAAATTCTTCATGATTAATAGGTAGAGCTAAAAGATCAACCATTTCAGTATTTACTAAGGATTCTTGTAAATCCAGCACAAATGCAATGCCACCCGACATGCCTGCTGCAAAATTTCTTCCAATTCCTCCCAGAATTACTACAGTCCCACCCGTCATATATTCACAACCGTGATCACCGACTCCTTCAACAATTGCATGTGCACCTGAATTTCGAACACAGAATCTTTCACCCACCACACCTGCAATCATGATTTCACCTGCTGTAGCTCCATAACCGATAACATTTCCAGCAATTACATTTAAATCTGATTTAAATGTCGCACGTTCATCTGGCCTAATAATCACCCTGCCTCCAGATAATCCCTTGCCAACGTAATCGTTGCTATCCCCATAGAGCCTCAGAGTCAGTCCAGATGGAATGAATGCACCAAACGATTGACCGGCAGACCCATGAAAAGTAATGTCGATTGTGTTCGCTGGTAATCCGGCCCCACCATATTTCCTTGTTATCTCACTTCCCAGCATAGTTCCAACTGTTCTGTTTACATTTCGGATTGGCATCTCTAATCGCAGATTTTCTTTGTTATCTATTGCTGATTGAGATAACGCAATTAATTTGTTGTCAAGAGCTGTCGTTAATCCATGATCTTGCTTTGATTTATTGCTGCGGACAGAATTTGATTTCGGTGCTTTCAAAATTGGTGACAGATCAAGACCATTAGCCTTCCAATGTTCTGTTGCAGCTCTTGTATCCAGCACCTCAACTTGTCCGATTGCATCCTCTAGTTTTTTAAAGCCAAGCTGAGCTAATAACTCTCTTACCTCCTCGGCTACATACTCAAAGAAAGTTTCCACAAACTCTGGTTTGCCAGTGAATTTTTTACGTAACTCAGGATTTTGAGTTGCTACTCCCACCGGGCAAGTATCTAAATGACACACTCGCATCATTACGCAGCCTGATACAACCAAGGGGGCAGTTGCAAAACCAAATTCTTCAGCGCCTAAGACTGCGGCGATTAAAACATCTCTACCAGTTTTCATCTGCCCATCTACTTGAACAACTATTCGATCACGCAAACCATTGAGAATCAGTGTTTGTTGTGTTTCAGCCAATCCTAATTCCCAGGGTGCTCCTGCATGTTTTAATGATGTTAAGGGTGATGCACCGGTGCCGCCATCGTGACCAGAAATCAAAACTACATCTGCGTGCGCCTTACTTACTCCGGCTGCAACAGTGCCTACTCCAACCTCTGCTACTAACTTGACATGAATGCGGGCATCAGAGTTTGCATTCTTTAGGTCATGAATTAATTGCGCTAGATCTTCTATCGAGTAGATATCGTGGTGAGGAGGTGGTGAAATTAACCCCACACCAGGTGTTGAGTAACGAACCTTTGCAATCCACGGATACACCTTGTTGCCAGGCAATTGACCGCCCTCACCTGGTTTTGCTCCTTGTGCCATCTTGATCTGGATATCATCTGCGTTGACCAGATACTCGCTGGTGACACCAAATCTGCCACTTGCTACTTGCTTGATTGCTGAACGACGTGAATCTCCATTTGCATCTGGAGTATTTCTAGCAGGGTCTTCGCCACCCTCGCCAGTATTTGATTTACCGCCGATTCGATTCATTGCAATAGCAAGAGTCTCATGTGCTTCTTGCGATATTGATCCATATGACATAGCCCCGGTTGCAAACCTTTTAAGAATTTCAGATGCAGGCTCAACTTGGTCGATAGGTACTGGTTGTCTAACACCAGGTTTAAATGTAAACAAGCCTCGCAAGGTCATCAATCTGCGAGATTGATCATCCACTCGAGTGGTGTAGCGCTTAAAAATATCAAAGCGTTTTGATCGTGTTGCATGTTGTAGTGTGAATACTGTTTCTGGATCAAATAAATGCGGTTCACCATCTCTACGCCACTGGTACTCACCGCCGATCTGCAATTTCTTAGAACCAGGAATCTCTCCCCCAGGTGGATACGCAACGTGATGACGTTTGATTGTTTCTTGCGCAACTATTTCAATTCCAACCCCACCCAACCTTGAAGTTGCGCCAACAAAATATTCATTGATCACTTCATTTGATAAACCAATTGCTTCAAATATCTGTGCGCCCGTGTAAGAAGCAATTGTAGAAACACCCATTTTGGACATTACTTTTAAGACACCTTTTCCAAGGGACTTAATCAGATTCCTTACCGCTTTCTCTGGTGTAATACCTGTAACTACACCCTGCCTAACTAGATCCTCTGCAGTTTCCATTGCAAGGTATGGATTTACGGCAGCTGCGCCAAACCCAATAAGAAGAGCAACGTGGTGCACCTCTCTCACCTCGCCACTTTCAACAACCAATCCAACTTTGGTACGTGTTTTCTCTCTAATCAAGTGATGGTGGACTGCAGAGGTAAGAAGCAATGAAGGAATAGGAGCATTTTCAGCATCACCATCTCGATCAGACAAGACAATTATTCTGGCACCAGCATCAATTGCAGATGAAACTTCGGCTCTTATCTCTTCAATTTTTGCGACTAATGATCTACCCCCACCAGCAATTGGAAATAGACCGCGAACGACATGGGTTGCAAATCCTGGTTGATCGCCATCTGCATTAACGTGAATTATTTTTGCTAATTCATCGTTATCTATCACCGGAAATTGCAATGAAATCTGCCTGCAGGATGCTGGACCCGGATCAAGCAGGTTGTGCTCTGGTCCGATAGCGCCCCCCAATGAGGTAACTAATTCCTCTCGTATTGCATCTAATGGTGGATTTGTTACCTGTGCAAAAAGTTGAGCAAAATAATCAAAAAGTAATCTTGGCTTTTCCGATAAAGCTGCAATCGGAGTGTCAGTGCCCATTGAACCTAATGGTTCATTTCCATTTTTTGCCATTGGTGTAATGATTAATCGAATTTCCTCTTCGGTGTAGCCAAAAGCACGTTGTCTTCTAACCACCGACGAATGGGGATAAACAATATGTTCTCTAGCTGGCAACTCACTTAATCTAACTAAACCAGCATGTAACCAATCTGAGTATGGAAAGGCATTGGCAAGACCATCTTTTATCTCATCATCTTCAATAATTCGCCCTGCCTGGATATCTACTAGAAACATTTTTCCGGGCTGCAATCGACCCTTTCTAATTATGGACTCTGGTTTAAAATCTAGTACTCCAACCTCGCTAGCCAAAACAACTAACCCATCATCTGTTACCCAAAACCGAGATGGTCTTAAACCGTTTCGATCAAGAACTGCACCAACTTGCTTGCCATCGGTAAAAGTCACACAAGCTGGCCCATCCCATGGCTCCATAAGTGATGAATGAAAGGAGTAAAAATCCTTTCTTGCCTTTGACATTGTTGTGTGGTTTTCCCATGCCTCTGGAATCATCATTAAAACTGAATGCGGCAAACTTCTGCCTCCCAAGTATAAAAGTTCTAAAACTTCATCAAATGAAGCAGAGTCACTGCCAGAATTTTCCACAATTGGGAATAAACGCTTCAAGTCACCAGGAATCAGATCACTTTCCAATAAAGTTTCCCTTGCTCTCATCCAGTTTCGATTGCCCTTTACGGTGTTGATCTCTCCGTTGTGCGCTATGTATCGATACGGATGGGCCAGCGGCCAGGATGGAAACGTGTTTGTTGAAAATCTTGAGTGCACTAAAGCCATTGCTGATTCAACAAGCGGATTTGATAAATCTGGAAAGAAATCTTCAAGTTGGCCTGTAGTTAGCATTCCTTTGTAAACAATTGTTCGAGATGAAAGCGAACAAATGTAAATTGGCATTGTGTGTTCTACTCTTTTACGAAAGCAAAATGCCATTCTTTCAAGAACCATGTCTGTCTCACCTTGCAAACCTTTGATGAAAATTTGCTTAAAATCTGGCATTACCGATAGTGCAGTTTTACCAATAGAAAGTGAGTTGATAGGCAACTCACGCCACCCAATAACTGCTAAACCTTCCTCAGTTGCTATTTCAGAAATTTTCTCATAATTTAATAGTTCATTTTTTTGTGCAAAAAAGATTCCTGTTGCATAGCTTCCATCTTCAGGTAGGTCCCATGCGATAACTGAACGATAGAATTTGTCAGGTATCTGGATAAGGATTCCAGCTCCATCACCACTATCTGGCTCAGCCCCTGAAGCCCCACGATGCTCTAAATTACGCAATGCCATTAAAGCTTTGCTGACTATCTCATGGGATTTTTTCTTATTTAAAGTAGCCACCATAGCCACACCACATGCGTCATGTTCGTTGGCAGGGTCGTAGAGCCCATGCGCAATTGGAACAGCAGAAAATCTAGATTGTTGTTGCAATTAAATTGGCCGCTCCCACTATGGGTCGGGACGACAATGGCCCAACTTTAAAAACCTACAGGTAAATAGTAGCAGGCCGGTCAAACTCCAGTCAGTCCTACCAACCATCCAATTCCTGCTGTGATTGCAACACCCAACGTACCACCTGCAAATATTCGAAGCATTGTCCTAGGTAATGGCGCGGCGGCAATTTTTGCCGATATATATCCAGCTGCAATTAAACCAAAGGCAGTCAAAATTAAGATAAAACTAACTTGATTTGCAGATGAAAGCAGAGCACCGATTAGTGGTATTAGCCCACCTGCTGTGAATGCAATTGCAGAGGCAATACCAGCTTGGACTGGTCTGGCTCGAGTGTGATCAAAATGCCCAAGTTCATCTCTAAGGTGTGCATCAAGTGCATCATGGTTATGCATAGCAGTAACAACTTCCTTAGCTAAATCTTGAGGTAACCCTCTTTTAATATAGATATCCACCAATTCATCAAATTCACCTTCTGGGTCCATTTCTAATTGTTTAATCTCAATCTCACGATCTGACTTTTCAATATCATTTTGAGATTTTACTGAAACATACTCACCGACTGCCATTGACATTGAGCCAGCAGCGATTCCTGCCAAACCAGCAGTGATCAAAAAATCACTTTTATTGGCAGCAGCAATACCGATCATTAGGCTTGCGGTTGAAACTAATCCGTCATTTGATCCAAGAACTGCAGCACGCAGCCAACCTGCCCGATTTGCTCGATGTTCTAGATTACGTAATTGAACCTCTTCTAATCCCATTGTTAAATACTAACTTGCATCCGCCTTTTCTTTAGCATTGCCACGGCCTTTACTTCTTACTAGGTAAGCAAAAGATGCGATAATCACAACCAAACTAACCCAAATATTCAAACGAAGACCCACTATCAAATTGGCTTCATCAATTCGAAGCCCTTCAATCCATAATCTGCCTAAGGTATAACCAAGTATATAAAGGGCAAATACATCTCCATCTCTTGAAACCCATTTCCTGACTCTGCCTGGTAATTTGATTATGAGGTAAGCAACGAAAACACACCAAATTAACTCATACAAGAATGTTGGGTGAAATGTTTCAAATGACTCATAACCTGCCGGTCGCTTTGCAGGATCAATTTCCAAGCCCCACGGTAGAGATGTAGGCCTACCAAAAAGTTCTTGATTAAAATAATTTCCAATTCTGCCAATTGCCTGCGCTAGGACTACACCTGGTGCTAAACAATCTAACAACTGGGAAATTTTCAATGAAGTTTTATGAGTTTTAAAATACAAATAAACACCAAATACGCCCAGGGAAATTGCGCCCCAGATACCTAAGCCGCCCTGCCAAATTCGAAGCGCATCAATTAGATTTCCATTTGAGCCAAAGTACTGCTCTGGTGAGGTAATAACATGATAAATACGCCCACCGATAATTCCAAATGGCACCGCCCATATTGCTACCTCTGATACATCATCAGGGTTTCCACCCAAACTTGCATATCGCTTTCTACCAACCCAAATTGCAGTGGCGATTCCAATAATTATGCATAGGGCATAGAAGTAGACCGTTATCGGACCTATCGAGATTGAAGATTGTGTGGGACTAGGAATTAGCAGCTGCATTAAGACAGTTCAAAACTATTTAATGCCACTTGCGGCTAATGCGGCTCTAAACTTTGCCACATCACCATACTCGCCTTTTTCTCTATCTAGTATTTTGCCGTTAATAAATACAGTTGGCGTTGAATTGACATCTGCTTTCCCAGATTCGGAAGCCACATTGCTCGTCCACCGTACATACTTGCCGTCGCTAACACAAGATTTAAAACTTGATGAGGTAATTCCAATTGATTCACCTAGGAGTGCTAAATACTCTTTAGTCCATTTACCCGTGTTACGATCCTCAGCTTGATTTTGAAATAGCGCCAAATTCATACTCATAAATTTATCTTCATCAGCAGCACAAGCAACCGCATTCGCTGCTAGAGCAGATTCTGGTCCAATAAAACTCATTGGGTGGTAGACAACTTTAGCTTTCTTCTGCGAAATAATTTCATTTAGGTAATCACCATTGATCAACTCAAAAAACTTGCATGCCTGGCATTGATAATCAACATAAACATCAATTTTTGGGGTGATTTCAGGATTTAGCACAATTCCATACCCATCTGCCTCAGATACTGATGCTGGGATTGCTGCGGTTGAGCTTGAGCGATTGCTGATTAAAGAGAAGACAACACCAACTACAACAATGAAGGAAACCATGACAATTACTAGATTGCGAGTTCCTTTATCTGAAGAAGAATTTGATGCCATCATCACTCCTTATTTATCTAGTCCAAATCTACCCTTTGGGAAATAGTAGAGGTAGACCCCCAATAAGAAGAAACCTAAATCCCGAAGTATCGTAGATAGGTATTTAGTCTCCCCTGGATCTATCTCGCCTCCCCCACCAAAACATCCACAGTCAATGCTCAGCCCCCTAGCCCATGCCTGAGCAATTGCAACTACGAATGCCAACATTATTAGCGCTCCAAGCAAGCCCATGATTGACACAACAGCGCCAACTATTAGCAGTAATCCCATTCCTATTTCAATCCATGGCAAGACATACCCGAAGAAATTTGCTAAATCAGTTGGAAGTAATTCGTAAGCGCGAACTGACATGGCAGATTTTTGTAAATTTCCTATTTTCAAACCACCCGCTGCTAAAAGAACTCCACCTAGGATTAATCGTGCGAGCAGAGTTAGCCAGGGCTGTATGAGTTTGAACTTAGCTAACAATGTAATTCTCCTATACTAAATTTAGCCACAAAATTTACGCCTTTTCATGTGTTGAAAATCCCTAATTACTGTTAATGCTTGTACTCTCAAGTATACACACATCCAAGAGGGTATAGCTGAGTTTTGATGATTTGAACTTACTCACTCTTATGTTTGCACAAATGGTCCTTACTAGGATCACTACTCTCTGGTTTTGCTCAACTAGCATTCAATTATTTCTAAATAACCAAGCAATCTGGTCCCAATACTGTTTTAAGATCCGCACTCAATCCAGGTGAAGAGGTTACCTTTAGTGCCTCATCTAATTTTAAGATAGTTTTCTTCTCGCCATCAATCAGGCGAAGATGTACTTCCCTAATACCTGGATGAGATTTCAGGATTTCACTCATACGGTCAATGACAGGTGGGGTGCATCTTGAGGCCTCCATCGAAACTATCAATGGACCTGTAGGAACTTGTTTGAGATCTGGAAGTGTTAAATCCAAAGCAGAAATTCTCGGTGGTTCCTCACGCTTATCTACGCGGCCTCGAATGGCAACAATGCGATCTTCCACTAAATTTATTCCGTGGGTTGCATAAGAATTAGAAAAGAACAAAACATCTACAGCTCCTTCTAAATCTTCCACAGTTACAATCGCCCAAGGCGTTCCTTGCTTGGATATTTTCCGCTGAATCTGAGTAATTAATCCACCTATATTTACTATCTGATCATGAGGTGCCTCAGACAACTGGCTAATAGAAAAATCAGCCACAGACTTAAGGATGTGCTCCACACCCAGTAGCGGATGGTCAGAAACATATAAACCTAACATTTCTCTTTCATAGCTAAGAAGCATCATCTTCCCCCATTCACTGCTGGGTACATCAAGATCTACCCCACTGATACTTGAGCCTGAATTTTCTGAACCAAATAAATCAAACTGACCTATTGCCTCAGCCCGCTTGCTTTCAGATACTGCATCCAATGCCTCCAAAAACACCATCATTAATCCGCGCCGAGTATGACTTAGTGAATCAAAGGCACCTGCCTTAATTAAAGATTCAATGGTTTTCTTGTTGCATACATGTGAGTCAACTTTAATTAAAAAATCACCAAAGCTTGAATACTTACCTCTATTTTTTCGATTTTCAATAATGGACCCCACCACATTTTCTCCAACATTTCGAATCGCGCTCAGGCCAAAACGAATATCTTTTCCGCGCGGGGTATATCCTGAATCAGACTCATTCACGTCTGGTGGTAACACTTTAATTCCCATCCGTCGACACTCATTAAGGTAAAGAGCACTTTTATCCTTATCATCTCGAACACTAGTAAGCAGTGCTGCCATATATTCAGAGGGGTAATTGGCTTTCAAATAAGCTGTCCAAAATGACAGTAAGCCATAGCCTGCGCTATGCGCCCTGTTAAATGCATAGTCAGAGAATGGAATCAAGGTTTGCCACAGTTTTTCTATTGCTTCTTCTGAAAATCCATTTGATTTCATGCCATTTTCAAAATGAACTCTTTCCTTATCAAGTATCTTCTTATCCTTCTTACCCATTGCTTTGCGCAATAGATCAGCTCTGCCAAGAGTAAAACCAGCTACTTTTCGCGCAATTGCAAGCACCTGTTCTTGATAAACAATCAGTCCGTAAGTGTCTTTCAATATTTCATTTAAAGGTTTATCTAATTCAGGGTGGATGGCTACGGGTACTTTGCGACCATTTTTGTAATCTGCATATTTATTGTGTGAATCCTCCCCCATCGGACCTGGTCTATATAGAGCGATAACCGCAGCAATATCTTCAAAACTATCGGGAGCCATAGATCTTAAGAGTGATCGGATTGGCGAACTGTCTAACTGGAATACACCGAGAGTGTCTCCTTTTGACAACAAATCAAAGGTCTTTTGATCCTTTAAAGGCAGTGTCTCTAATACAACAGTTTTACCCAAGTTTTTCTCAATGTTAATTAAACAATCATCTAGAACTGACAGATTTCTAAGTCCTAGAAAATCCATTTTAAGTAAACCTGTGGCCTCGCAAGCGCCCATATCAAACTGAGTAATAATTGCGCCATCAGCCTCACGCCGATGAATTGGTATCACATCCATCAAAGGTTCCCGACTCAAAATTACTCCAGCGGCATGAACGCCCCACTGTCTTTTCAGCCCTTCGATTCCTAATGCAGTATCGACAATTCGCTTGGAATCTGGATCTGCTTCGTAAATATTACGAAATTCCGATGCTTCGCCATACCTTTCATCATCCATATTAAAAATTCCACCTAAAGATATGTCCTTGCCCATTACTGAAGGCGGTAGTGATTTGGTTAAGCGCTCACCCAATGCATAAGGAAAACCCAACACTCTCGTTGAATCCTTAATAGCCTGCTTTGACTTGATAGTTCCGTAGGTAATGATTTGCGCTACTCGATCGTCACCATATTTACTGGTTGCATATGCGATCATTTCTGAACGTCGTCGTTCATCAAAATCCAAATCAATATCTGGCATTGATATACGTTCTGGATTTAAGAATCTTTCAAACAGTAATCCAAACTCAATTGGATCTAACCCAGTAATGCCTAGTGCATAAGAAACTAAAGAGCCTGCTGCTGATCCTCTACCTGGACCAACCCGAATACCTACTTTACGAGCATGATTACAAAGATCAGCCACTACCAAGAAGTAGCCAGGAAATCCCATTTTTATCATTACCTCTAACTCAAAGTTAAGTCTTTCCTGATACTCACCACTTACTTCTCCATTCAATTTTCGAGCTAAACCCTTATTTGCTTCTTTAATTAACCAGCTATCCTCACTCTCCCCCGCTGGCACTGGAAATTGAGGCAATAGATTCTCTCCTTCGCGCATTGTGGTTTCACAACGCTGTGCAATTAGAAGTGTGTTGTCACAAGCCTGAGGGAAATCCCTAAATAGTTGTCTCATCTGTTCGCTAGTTTTCAAATAGAACTCAGAGTTATCGAATTTAAAACGTTTTGGATCGGCCAAGGTAGAGCCAGATTGTATGCACAGCATTACTTCATGCGCGGCTGCATCTTTATGGTGGGTGTAGTGCAAATCATTAGTTGCTAGCATTGGTAAATTCAACTCCTTGCCAAGTTTTATCAGATCACTCAGCACCCTTTTTTCAATATCAATTGAGTGATCCATAATCTCTAGAAAGTAATTTTCGGCGCCAAAAATATCTCGCATCTTTGAGGCCGCATTTACTGCCTCCCTATATGCGCCCATTCTCAGGCGAGTTTGAATTTCTCCCCCCGGACACCCAGTGGTTGCAATAATTCCCTTCGAATATTTTGATAATAACTCTTGATCCATTCTCGGTTTGTAATAAAAACCTTCAAGGGATGCCAGTGATGAGAGTTTGAATAGATTTGATAAACCTTGATTATTCTCAGCCAGTAAAGTCATGTGGGTGTATGCACCACCCCCAGAAACATCATCCTCTCCACCATCAGCCCATTTAACTCTGCGTTTATCAAATCTTGACTCTGGTGCTACATAGGCTTCAATTCCAATAATTGGTTTAACTCCAGCTGCTTTTGCTAATTTGTGAAATTCAAACGCACCAAAGACATTTCCGTGATCTGTGATGGCAATAGCTGGCATTTCTTGCCTTGCGGCCTCAGCCACTAACTCAGAAATTTTGGCAGCACCATCTAGCATCGAGTATTCGGTGTGCACATGAAGATGCACAAAACTCTCGGTGGTTTTTGAGGGTTCGGTTGAATTAGGCATGGGTGGTGAGATTACTACTGGGCGATATCTCTAGCGGGAAATATCTGAAAGTACCTCTAGTGAGCGTGTCAGATCGGGTGGGTACTCAGCGGCGAAGGAAAGCCGCTGGCCATTTGCTGGGTGATCAAAACCAAGTTGCTTGGCATGAAGCCAAGGCCTTGAGATATTCAATCGTTTTGCTAAGGCTGGATCAGAGCCGTAGGTGAGATCTCCAACTAGAGGATGATGCAGAGCTGAAAGGTGAACTCTAATTTGATGCGTGCGGCCAGTTTCAAGTTCAATCTCTAGAAGAGTCACCGCTGGAAAAACCTCTAATGTCTTGTAGTGAGTAATACTTGGTTTCCCATCTGCTACGACTGCAAATCTATAATCTTCTCTTGGATGACGATCTATTGGCGCATCAATTGTGCCAACCGTTGGATCTAAATGACCCTGTGCTAAAGCATGGTAAACCTTTGTGACTGTTCTATTTCTAAACTGATCCTTAAGACTTGCATAGGCAATTTCGTTTTTTGCAACTACCATCAATCCTGAGGTGCCAACATCTAAACGGTGTACAACACCTTGACGCTCAGCTGCGCCAGAGGTTGCCAATTGATAGCCAGCAGCAAAAATTGCGCCAACTACAGTTGCACCTTGCCAGCCTGGACTTGGATGTGCAGCAATTCCAACCGGTTTATCGATAACAATTAAGTACTCATCGTCATAAACAACTTTTAATCCATCTATTGGAGTTGCAACTAATTTTGCTGCAGTTTTAGCTGCTGGAAGCAAAATTTCTAATTGATCATGAGAGTTGACTCGATCAGATTTTCCAACCGGCTTGCTAGCGATTGTCACTTCACCAGATTCAATCAGGCCAACGACTACATTTCTAGAAAGCCCCAGCAATCTAGAAAGAGCCGCATCTACTCGCTCTTGATTAAGGCCTTCTGGTATGGAAATACTGCGAAGCTCACGTTCGCTCATTTTGAGCCCTCATTCTTACTAAATGGAATGTTTCGCCAGCTAAGTAATGCAATATATATTGCTGAACTAACCACGGCCACATCTGCAACATTAAAGACTGGCCAGTTTGGAAGTTGGATCCAATCAACTACTTCACCCTGCAGTGCCCCTGGATTTCTAAAGATTCGATCAGTTAGGTTGCCAAATATTCCCCCTAAGGCCAGGCCAAGAGCTACTGCCCACCCAGTTGAGGTAACTTTCCTTGCGTAATAGAAAATTGATGCAGCAACTATCATGGCAAAAGATGTTAAAAATATTGTGCCGCTACTAGCAATGCTAAAAGCGGCGCCTGAGTTGAAGACCAGCTTTAATTGTAAGAAGCTCCCAAGAACCTGTTTTGGTTGACTGGATAAGTATTCAATGGCTAAAGTTTTAGTTACATAATCCAATGCAAATATAATTAAAGCGGTAACCGCCAACCATTTACGCTGATTTAAGTTCAGCGTCGTTCCTCTTTCTGCTTACAAACCATACAAAGTGTTGCACGTGGAAATACTTGTAATCTAGCTTTGCCAACAAAATTGCCACACTCTTCACATTTGCCATAGGTTTTGTTTTCAATTCGATCCAAAGCCCGTTCAGTTTGTTGGACCATATCTCGTGCGTTATAAACTAAAGACATTTCGTGTTCACGCTCAAATGTTTTAGCACCAGCATCAGCTTGATCATCGCCGGCACCAACACCGGCTGCCTCCACGAGATCTTCCATTTCTGCCTCAGCAATTTCTAACTCTTTTCTTAAGCGAATTAAGTCTTTTGAAAGTTCAACTTTTATACTCTTAAGTTCAGCAGCACTCCAAGCGTTCTCACCAGACTGAATTATTAGTGGTGCTGGTGCGCTTTTGATCGGTTTTAAAGCCGCAGCCTTTTTTGATTTCAAAACTGGCTTTGGAGGTGGCAACATAACTAATCGACGTTCTTCCACAACAGGCAATGCGTTGGCATTAGGAATAGTTGAGGTCACTGAAATAGTTGTGGAGGAGCCAGAGGTAGAGGTTTGAAGCTTTGCTGGAAAAGGTTTTCCAGGACCTTTTTTAAAATTAGTTTTTTTAGCTAACGAAGGTTTTACAATGTTTGGTGAACGCTTGGTAGCTTTTTTTGCCACCTTTTTTGGTGCGACCTTTTTAGGTTGAGCTTTCTTAGTTACTTTCTTCAAAGCCTTCTTCACCGAAGATTTAACACTCTTGCTAGATGATTTTTTTGATTTTTTCTTGATAGCCACAATACCCCCTGGAGGGGGAAAGGTTATGGCTTGGCTCAACTAATTACCAACCGCCACCCCCGTGAGCAATAATCAGTCAAAAAAATGGTTTAATCCCACGTTAGAATGTGGGGTGGATATGAATAAGAAGCGCATGATTAATACCTTATCTGCGCAAATCGATCTGCCTGCCATGGAGATGGGTATTTTAGATTTTTGGGCCCAAAATCAAATTTTTGAAAAATCAGTAGAGAATCGAAATGGTGCACCACGGTGGAGTTTTTATGAAGGTCCACCGACAGCAAATGGCAAACCTGGAACACACCATATAGAAGCTCGAGTATTTAAGGATCTTTTCCCGAGATTTCAAACCATGAAGGGTAAGCAGGTAATTCGTAAAGCCGGTTGGGATTGCCACGGTCTACCGGTTGAAATTGCAGTTGAAAAAGAGTTGGGTTTTACCGGCAAAGCCGACATCGAAAAGTTTGGTGTTGCTGCATTTAACGATAAGTGCCGCCAGTCAGTGCAACGACATGTTGATGAATTCACCGACATGACTAAGCGAATGGGTTTCTGGGTTGATTTTGATGAAGCATATTGGACCATGTCACCTGAATATATCGAAAGTGTTTGGTGGTCACTGCAACAAATTTGGAAAAAAGGTTTACTTGTTCAAGATCATCGCGTAGCACCGTACTGTCCAAGATGTGGAACTGGCTTATCAGATCATGAGTTAGCGCAAGGCTATGAAACGATAAAGGATCCCTCTGTATATGTCAGGTTTCCTGCCACCTCCGGCAAGTTAGCTGAATTAAAGGCGAGCTTGTTGGTTTGGACAACTACGCCATGGACATTAGTCTCCAATACTGCTGTTGCTGTTAACCCTAAGGTTGAGTACCAAGTTATTGAAGTAACGATTGATGAAAAAATTGAACGATTAGTTGTTGCCGCTGAGTTGGCATCTGTCCTTGGAGAAGATCGTAAAGTTATTGCAAGCTTCATAGGTAAGGATCTTGAACATACGAAATACACCAGGCCATTTGACTTTGTTGAAATTAATGATGCCCACTTTGTGGTTCTAGCTGATTATGTGACAGTTGAAGATGGCACGGGTTTAGTCCACCAATCCCCCGCATTTGGTGCTGACGATCTAGAGGTTTGTAGAAAATACAATCTACCTGTAGTTAACCCAATCAATCCTGATGGTCATTTTCAGAAGGGAGTGCCGTTAGTGGGTGGTATCTTCTTTAAAGAAGCAGATAAGGCATTAATCAAGGATTTAAAGAGCCGCGGTTTAATGTTTAAGAATTCACAATTTGAACACTCATACCCACACTGCTGGCGCTGCCATACCGCGCTCATGTATTACGCACAGCCTTCTTGGTATGTAAGAACAACTGCAATTAAACAGGAATTACTGAGAGAAAATTCAAAAACTAATTGGCATCCAGAGACAATAAAAACTGGCAGATTTGGAGATTGGCTGAACAATAATATTGATTGGGCTATCTCCCGTAATCGTTATTGGGGAACCCCCCTTCCTATCTGGCGGTGCGAGAATAAACATGAGATTTGTGTTGGCTCTCTTGCTGAATTAGGCAACCTGTCTGGTCAAGAGTTAAGCAAGTTAGATCCACATCGACCATTTGTTGATGATGTTAAATTCGCTTGCGCTGAATGTTCGCAGATGATGCAGAGAATTCCTGAGGTAATTGATTGTTGGTATGACTCTGGTGCGATGCCATTTGCTCAGTGGGGATATCCTCATCAAGCCGGTTCAGTTGAACAGTTCAAAGCTGCATATCCAGCCGATTTTATCTGTGAGGCGATTGATCAAACTCGGGGTTGGTTTTACACCTTAATGACTATTGGAACATTAGTCTTTGATCAATCCTCTTATAAGACAGTCTTATGTCTTGGACATATTCTTGATAAAGATGGTCGCAAGATGAGTAAGCATTTAGGAAATGTATTAGAGCCAATGCCATTAATGAATCAACATGGAGCTGATGCAGTCCGTTGGTACATGTTGGCAGCTGGCTCTCCATGGAGTGCAAGGCGGGTAGGTCATGACGCGATCTCTGATGTAGTACGAAAAACGCTTTTAACCTATTGGAACACCATCTCATTTTTCACTTTATACGCAAACGCTGCTGACTTTTCAGTATCGCAGCTCTCCAAAGATCTGACACTGATGGATAAATGGATACTTTCTGAGTTAAATACACTGATTACTGAAGTAGATATTGCACTGGAGAGCTTTGATTCACAACAAGCAGGAGTATTACTATCTTCATTCATAGATGATCTCTCTAATTGGTATGTTCGCAGATCACGTCGAAGGTTCTGGGATGGCGATCAAGTAGCTCTTAACACTCTTTATATTTGTCTCAAAAACCTAACTTTATTGCTGGCCCCTTTAATTCCTTTCATTTCAGAACATGTCTGGCAATCTTTAATCAAGGTTGCTGAACCCGATCAAGCTGAGTCTGTGCATTTGGCATCCTTTCCAGTTGCAGATAAAGGTTTCGTTGATGAGAAGTTATCAACTGCTGTAGCACTCTCTCGCCGACTAGTTGAATTAGGTAGATCAGCCCGTGCTGAATCCGGAGTAAAGATTCGCCAGCCACTCGCCCGCGCTTTAGTCTCAGCCCCGGGTTGGGAGCAGATCTCTGAGGAGATTAAGACTCACATCGCTGAAGAATTAAACATTTTAAAACTTGATGGGATTCATGTTGCCCAAGCAGATTTAGTAGATATCTCCGTAAAGGCAAACTTTAGAACTTTGGGCAACAAATTTGGTGCAGATGTCCAAGCGATAGCTAAAGCCATCTCTTCAGCAAATCATTCTCAAATGGTTAAGAATTTACGAGAACACAAAGCCTTTGAATTACCAGTAGACCTTACCAATGGTGCTAAATCTGTTGAGATTGATATAGATGATTTGGTGGTTACTGAAACTCCAAGAAGTGGTTGGTCTGTGGCCTCCCATGCTGGTGAAAGTTTGGCACTGGACTTGGCTTTAACCCCAGAGCTGATTGAATCTGGTTTAGTTCGTGAGGTTATTCGCGCAATTCAAGAAGAGCGCAAACGCATTGGCTTAGATGTTAGTGATCGAATCACAGTGAACTGGAATGCTCCAGAGCAAGTAGCAAAGGCAATTGCCTCTGCGATCGAGGAGATCGGTGCTGAAGTATTAGCTACTAAATTTAATCACCAAACGGGTGAGAGTAATAGCGAAAATGAATTAGGACTTTGGGTTAACCTGGTAAAAAACTAAAGGACGACTACCAGTCGCATTAACAACTGAACTACAAAGAAGACCACGATAAAAGATAGATCGAGTGATATTCCACCAAGTCTTAAGGGTGGCACAAATTGTCTTACATAACTAAGTGGCTTATCTGTTACTGAATAAATCAGTTCCGCCAGGGCAAGCACAACACCTCTTGGCCTAAAATCTGGTTTGAATATACGGATATAGTCGAGAATCAATCGACCAATCAGCGCAAGAAGAAAAAGGTTTAGTAGCCAGTAAATTGCGTTTTGTATTGAGGACATCAGATAAAGACTAAATCAGCTTTGGTTAAAGAAACTTGCCTGTGCTGCTGAGTTTTTGTCTTCGACACTGACAGATACATTAGGTGGTGTCAGCAAAAATACCTTTGGCGTAACTCTTTCAATACTGCCATGGTGACCAAAAACTAAACCGGATGCGAAATCTACTAACCGCTTACGTTCACTCTCTTCCATGTCACTTAAATTCATAATTACCGGTTTGCCTTGACGATAATGCTCACCGATTAATCGAGCTTCACTATATGTTCTAGGAGTTAAAGAAATAATATGGTCCATAACTTTATTAGATTCTGCATGTGGCAAAAGTTCAACATTTGATTTAGCAACTGGCTTAGCGGTTGAACGAACTAAACGAGGTGCGCGTTCAGTTAACTGATTGTTGCCATGATCTACCTCATCCTCATCCATCAAACCGAGGTATCCAGCAACCCGCTTAAATGCACTAGCCATGGCTTAAATCTATTTGATCGGTGGGCGATTACCGAGTATTGAACTGCCTATTCGCAGATGTGTCGCGCCATATGAAATGGCCATTTCATAGTCACCACTCATGCCGGCTGAGAGATACTTGGCATCTTTATAGTGGGCAATAAAAGTTTGGTGAATTTGCTGCAAATGGGCAAAGGCAGGCTCCGCCTGCTGATCAACTGGTGCAACAGCCATTAAACCCACTAATAAAATATTTGGAAGAAGTGATATTTCACCTGCAAGGTCAATTAATTTCTCAGGATCTACCCCTCCCCGAGATTCTACTGGCTTATCCAAGGAGACTTGTATAAATATTTTCATAGTTTTACTTAATGAATACTCTGAGATTTTCTGGGCGTATCGATACTGATCAACTGAGTGAATAACTGATGCCCATGAGCATATTGATTTCAATTTATTGCTTTGAATTCCACCTTGAAAATGCCAGTTGATATCAGTTGGAAGTTCCGCAGCTTTTACTGAAGCCTCTTGATCACGGTTCTCGCCAAACTCCCTGACCCCTAATGAATAAAGTATCTCTAGATCTGTAGTTGGAAATGTCTTAGTGACTGCAACTAGGGTTAGTTGGTCAAGATCTCGGCCACACCCTTGCGCTGCTGCAGATATTTTCTCCTTGACTTGCGAAAAATTACTGGCAATCTCATCGGCTCGGTTCATAAGCTAATTACACCGACCTGCCTGCCAGTTTCAGCATTACCTCGATATGAGAAATAATCCGGCAATTCCTTTGTGCAAAGATTGAGATTGGTCAGGGCAATGCCGGCTAATTGCTCAACTAACCCCGCATACAGATTTAAGTGATTAATTTTTGCCGCTGTAGCTGGATGCTCGGCGCCAACCTGTGCATACAGTTCTGGTCCTACCTCATAACAATCACCGCAAATATGTGGACCAACCACACCTTGTATTTCTCTTGCGCCTAATTTTTCCATCTGGTTAACTGCATTTACAGCTACTTTATTCACTAGTCCTTTTTTACCTACATGAACCGCAGCAACAACCTTCTCAGAGTACATAAGCAAGGGCAAACAATCAGCAACTCTGACCGCAAGTGCTATCTCTTTATTGTTTGTTACCAAGGCGTCAGCTGGTGAAGTTTTTGTAAGGGCATCAACTACAACTACCTGATCGCCATGAACCTGTTGCATCACTTGAACCGGCCTGCTTAGCAGTTTAGATAAATGGGAGAGATTCTCATTCGATAGTGGATCCGCCAGAGAACCAAATTTTCTTGAGGTGAAAAGCAGTCGAGCCATATTGGCTTCTACCGCATAAAATCAGGGATATCGATCTCATCTTCTGCAACTAGATCTTCAAAAGTAACGCGCTTTCGCGGGCGCTCGGTATCGCCAACATTTAAATCAAGTGCTACCGCTAGTGGATCATTTGCTGCAATTGGATCTGCTTCACCACTTAAGGAGGCTGCATCAATTACTGGCATCACCATCCGCTTAGGTTGGCCACCATCAAAACCAGCGGCAATTACAGTCACTCTTACCTCATCGCCTAAGGCATCATCAATTACAGTTCCATAAATAATGTTTGCATCAGGATGTGCCGACTTTGCTACCAATTCAGCTGCCTCTGAAATTTCAAATAAGCCAAGATCTGATCCGCCTGCAATCGATAACAGCACACCATGTGCGCCATCAATTGATGCCTCTAGTAACGGACTAGAGATCGCCAATTCAGCAGCACGAATAGATCGAGCCTCTCCACGGGCTGATCCGATTCCCATTAACGCTGACCCGGCACCTGCCATCACACTTTTTACATCTGCAAAATCTAAGTTGATTAACCCAGGTGTAGTTATCAAATCGGTAATTCCTTGCACGCCAGAGAGTAGAACCTGGTCTGCAGTTTTAAATGCTTCCAGAGCTGAGATAGATCGATCTGATATAGCTAACAAACGATCATTTGGAATTACAATTAAAGTGTCAACTTCACTTCTTAAATTCTCAATTCCTTCTTCGGCTTGTGCAGTTCTGCGTTTACCTTCAAATGTAAATGGCTTAGTAACAACACCAACTGTAAGTGCACCTAGATCTTTAGCTACTTTGGCAACAATCGGTGCGCCACCAGTACCTGTTCCACCACCTTCTCCTGCGGTAACAAAAACCATATCTGCACCACGCAATACCTCTTCAATTTCATCAATATGATCTAAAGCTGCTTGACGACCAATTTCAGGTGCTGCGCCTGCACCTAATCCCCTAGTTAATTTTCTACCAATATCTAATTTCACATCCGCATCTGACATTAACAATGCTTGTGCATCGGTATTAATGGCAATGAACTCAACACCTTTTAAACCGACATCAATCATTCGGTTAACAGCATTAACGCCGCCGCCGCCGATACCAACAACTTTGATGACAGCTAAATAATTTTGCGGTGTTGCCACTTTTTGCCTCTTCCCTAGCCCTAAATCTCAAGTTGAGAGTTAAAGTTATGCTTTTCTGATTACGTAAAACTAGGCATTAGTGGCAAGGCAATCAAACACCGACACGACATTTAGTGCACTAAATATTGCATTCAATGAGATGCAAATAATCTGATCAAATCTACAAATATCAATTGATTTTAAGAGATTTTATTTAACAATTGGCGCATCTGGCTGTGATAAATCCACCTGCGAAATGACCTTATTTTCAGGCAGTTTCAATAGAGCGAGCAGAACTGCAAACTTCTGATCAATCTGCTCAACTGTGCCCCAGTTAATCCGCACCGATCGATTATTGATTGCTGAACTCATCAGAATATAGCCAGCTTTAGTGATTGAAATTTGGTCTAAATCAGCAATTAAATACTCTAAATCTGTTGGGATTTTTTGCAGCAACAAGGCCACATCAGAGAGGTCCTGTTGAGCGTTGTTAGCACTTGAAATAAGGGGAAGTGCGGCCTGGTTTTTCTTTTGATTTGTTGAGGTAGGAGTAAATAAAAAGCCAGCGCTATCAAAATTAACAATGCTGTTCTGATTAGTAAGGGCCCTGGCAATGGCTACCCGCTCACTGACCTTAATACTTATATTGCTGCTAATCCAATTACGAGAAACATCTGCATTTTCTAACCAATCTAACTCAGAAAGAGCCCTCTCAATCGATCGAACATTGACCCTAGCTAATCGCTGTCCAACAGTTGGGGCTATCGATTGCTTATTTAGTGTGCCTATCAGGAGTGAGGTTTCACTACTGCCCTCAATCTTGACCTCTTTTACCATCAAAATCGATGACCAACCAAGCAGATAGGCCAATGAGGAGGTTGCAACTAAAAATGTCAGCGTTATGGTTAAGCGCCTAAATCTTTTATTAAACTTACCTGACATAAAGTTAATTAACGATTTGCTAAAGCTTGCAAAATAGGTTCACCCAAGGAGCTCACATCACCAGCGCCTAGGGTCAGAATTACATCGCCAGATTTGGCCATAGCTACAACTTCATTAACCACTTCGATCATAGAAGGCTCAAACTTAACCTGTTGAGGATTCATTGCCTTTGCGATTAACAACGATGAAACACCAGGGAGTGGTTTTTCACTTGCAGCATAAACCTCTAATAAATATGTGAAATCTGCTAGCGCTAGGGCGGCTGAGAATTGTTTGGCAAATGCGGCGGTACGAGAGTATCTATGAGGCTGGAAAATTACGATTACCCGACCAGCTTGCGCTAGATTTTTAGCAGTTGTTAGAGTCACGGTGAGCTCAGTTGGATGATGACCATAATCATCAATTACCTTAACTCCACCAACCTCACCCTTTAATTCAAATCTACGTTTTGTCCCGGTAAAGCTCGCCAACCCATCTAATACCTTTGTCTCCACAGCTCCTAACGCGCTTGCTGCGGCAAAGGCTGCTAGGCCATTAAGAAGATTGTGTTCACCAGCTACCGCTAAATTCAGCTCTCCAACCTTGCGGCCAGTGCTTGAAACTACAGATGATGATCCTTTGGGTGCTAAATGAATTTTATCGATTCTAAAATCATTACTGGATCCCTTGCCATAGAGATGGATCTGCAAATCAGATCGTTTGATCCGCTTCAATAAGGTGTTTACGCCAACATCATCACCACAGGCAACTAAAAATCCCCCTTGCTTAATTGAGCTAACAAATTGTTCAAAGACAGCGAAAACAGCAGCCTCATTTGGAAAATGATCAACATGATCAAGTTCAATATTGGTGATAATCGCACCAGTTGGTTTATATGCCAGAAATGAACCGTCGGACTCATCTGCCTCGGCCACGAAAATTGTTCCAGTACCACTGTGGGCATTGGTGCCAGCAGTGTTTATCGTTCCACCAATTGCAAAAGAGGGATCTAAGCCTGCAGATTGCAACGCAACGGTTAGCATTGCGGTGGTTGTAGTTTTTCCATGAGTTCCTGCTATCGCTACCGATGTTGATTCTGACATTAACCATGCAAGTGCTGTGGCCCTAGCAATAATTGGAAGCCCCTTTGCTTTAGCTGCCAGCAACTCTTCATTACTTTCATTTATTGCCGAGGAGATGATCACCATTTGAGCATTCCCCAGGTTTTGGGATGCATGTCCAATAAATATCTGCGCCCCCAATGCTTTTAAGGATGTCAGCATGGCGGACTCACTTTTATCAGAGCCAGAAATAGAAAAGCCTTTTGCAAGCATGATTCGGGCAATACCACTCATTCCCGCTCCACCCACACCAATGAAGTGAATCTTTAGCTTCGCAAGATCAGTTAGGGAGTAATTGATTTGAGTGTTCATTTATTGTTTTCTACGTAATCAATAATCATCTTTCCAATTATCTCACTTGCCGAAAATTCACCTTTAGTAACAGGTTTAAAGCTACTTGCCTTATTCCAAATTTCATCCCAATTACTAATAAGCCAGTCAGCATTGAATTTGTTATCTACCACTAACTCTGCAGCTCCTGCCGCCTGCAGATCAAATGCATTGGCAGATTGTTCCCCATTACCGATTGGCAGCGGAATTAAAATTGCGAACTTACCAACAGCTGCCAGTTCAGCACAGGTAAGTGCCCCACTTCTTGCAATAATTAAATCTGCTGCATGGTAGGCCGAGGACATATCATCGATATAGGAAAGTGGTAGGTAATTCTCAGTTGAGGTTGGAAGTGCATTACTGCGTCCTACTGAGTGAACAACCTGTACACCCTTCTCTGTAAAAGCCGATAGCGATTGCAAAATAGCTTCATTAATATGACGAGAGCCCTGTGACCCACCAAAAACAAGAATTGTTGGTTTGGTTTTGGAAAGATGCCATTTTTCCAACTGATCATTCTTGATTTGAGAGGACTCATCCGGGGATAAACTTGCCGCAGCAATAATCTCAGCTCTGATTGGCATGCCACTCAATTTAGCGCTGCGCCATCTTCCTATCTTCTTTTGAGTTCGGGTAAAGGCGATGAATATTTCTGAAGCAAAAACTGCACCTAATCTATTTGCCCAACCAGGAATGGCATTGGCTTCATGTATAAAGATGGGTTTGCGCAATAGTGCTGCAGCCAAATAGATTGGCGGGCAGGCATAGCCACCAAAGCCAATTACCAAATCAGCCTCACGGCACACTTTAATTGCTTTCAAAGTAGCAAAAACAATTTTAATGGGCCAGATAAGGGTGGCGGGTGTAAATTGTCTTGGCATTAAAACCTTTGGAATATGTCTCAATTCAAAACCTGCCTTAGGGACTAGCTGATTTTCTAATCCACTCTTAGTGCCAATAAAGGTTAAATCCCAGCTGGGCTTGTTGTTTTTTAACCAAGTTGCCACAGCAAGGGCTGGCTCAACATGGCCAGCAGTACCACCACCTGCAAATAATATTTTGGTGCTCACTGGCTCACCTTTCGCATCCGACTGGCTTTAATTCCCTCAGATATCTCCGGTGTCCGCCTTGCTACACCCAATACAAACCCCAGCGCAATTAAATTAGCAAGTAAGGATGATCCACCATAAGAGATAAGTGGCAAGGTCACACCTATTACCGGCAAGAGCGAGGTAACTGAACCGATGTTTATGGTGATCTGAGCAATAAACCAACAGGCAATTCCGGCACATGCATATCTTGAAAAGTTATCTTTAGTTTTTAAAGCAACTCTTAAGATCGAATAGATCAACGCAGCATAAAGTGTTAAAACCAATAGCGATCCAAGCAAACCTAGCTCTTCGCCAATTACTGAAAAAATAAAATCAGTGTGCGCCTCTGCTAAATTTGCCCACTTTTGTTTGCTGGCACCAAGTCCGCTGCCCCAAAGTCCACCACTAGCAAGACCCATAATGCTATGGGCTGGTTGCCAGCCAGCAAACTTATAAACTCTTTCATCAAAAGGATCAAATAGAGCCACAAATCGATTCATTCGATAAGTACTAGTTAATACCAAAGCACCGCCCACTATTAACCCGCATATACCTATACCAACAAAGTATTTGAATGGTGCTCCAGATACAAACAAAATACCGGTAAAAATGATGAAAAGTAGGAGAGCAGTTCCTAGATCTCGTTCAAGAATTATCAGTAACTCAACTAGAGCCAAACCAGGTAGAAGTAACTTCACGGTTGATCCTTTGCCAGCAACCTCACCCACGTTTCGTAGTTGAAATGCACACCAAAGAATCAAGAGAAACTTTGCAATCTCTGAAGGCTGTAATGTGAATCCTGCAACCTCAATCCAGCTGCGATTACCATTTATATTCTTACCCAATCCAGGTATAAATGGCAGCAATAGAATTACGATAGAGATACTCAACCCGTAGCGGGCTATTTTTGGCCATACGCTGCCGTGAACTCGAAAAGCCCAGTAAAAGGCAAAGGATCCAAGACCGAGGAAACTTAACTGTCGAATAAACAGTGTGTAAGCATTGCCATTCTCCTCCAATGAAGTAACAGTTGAAGAGGATAAAACCATAACTAGACCTAAAGCTGAAAGAAATACCGTGCTCCAAATAATTAAGTAATATGGAAGCTCTGGTCTGATCAAAAACCGCGAGTTTTTCTGGGCTGTTAAATGGCTGTTCACTTCATACCATCGCCTTCACGGCATCAGAAAATGATTGTCCGCGATCAGCATATGAATCGAATTGATCCATGGATGCGCAAGCCGGCGCCAATAAAACTGTGTCCCCAGCTTTTGCGATCTGTTGTGCCTGCTTTACAACATCAAGCATCAACTGTTTTCCATCACTTTTTTGGTCAACCCGAATTATCTCGGTATTAGGTGAGTGCTTTTGGAAGGCTTGGGCGATTAACTCTCGATCCTGTCCAATCAAAATTACCAATTTGATTCGGTTTGCGGCTCGAAGCACCAATTCATCCATGCTCGCACCCTTAGCTAGCCCACCAGCAATCCAGATGACATTGAAGTAAGAGAGCAATGATGCAATGGCGGCGTGTGGATTAGTTGCCTTTGAATCATCGATCCAAGTGACCTCATTTTTACTTAGTACTAACTCCATTCGGTGGTGATCTGTTGAAAAGTTCTTTAACCCATCCTTAATAGCGGAGTAAGGAATATCTAAAGAGAGTGCAATAGCTGCTGCTGCCAGAGCGTTCAAAACATTGTGTGGAACGGTTGGAGTGACATCAACAATTTCTGCGATCTCATGTGCCTGGGTCGAGGAAGGTGAAAAGGCCCGATCTACCAATAGATTTTCTACCACTCCAAGTTCACCAGGCAATGGAGTATCTAATGAAAACCAGGTGACAGAGTTATCACTTACTCGCTTAAATAACTCTTTATCGGATTTGTTAACAATTGATCTTTTGCCATGGTTAAGTAACTTAAGTTTTGCACTTGCGTAATTGTCGAAGCTGCCATGCCAATCAATGTGGTCTTCGGCAAGATTTAAGATCGCCACTGACTCATACTTAGGTAAATCACTCCACTGGATTTGAAAAGATGAGAGCTCTAAAGCCAGATACTCATATGGTTGATCACGGATTACTGACTCAATAACAGTCTGTCCGACATTGCCACAGGCTGCCCCATTTATTTTGGCACTTTTAAAAATTGATTCAACCATTTTTATGGTTGTGGTTTTACCATTTGTGCCAGTTAGCCCTACCCATCTCTGCTTGGGGGCAAGCACCTCTTTAATCTTCCAAGCAAAATCAACCTCGCTGATCATCACTACCCCTGCTTGCTTTAGTTTCGCAAGCACTGGGTGATCAATTCGC